>NZ_CP114200.1:5111666-5460000 GCF_029392895.1 Streptomyces sp. 71268 | reverse complement strand
CGTTGTCAGTGCCGTGTGCTTCGCTTTTCAGCAGTGCCCAGGACTGGTCGAGGGTCCGGGGCGCCAGCACGGGGGCGGTGAGCGCGACGAGCCGCAGGCGGGTGGCGGGGGCGCCGGGGGTGAGTCGCAGGAGTCGGGTGGCGGCGACGAGGAAGGCGGGGGACGTACCGGTGAAGGCGTGGGCGGCGGCGTTGCCTTCGGTCGCGTGGGCGCCGGAGGCGTCGGTGCGGACCCAGCTGACGCCGTCGATGGCGGCGCCACGGACGCGCCAGTCCGTGGCCTGGAGCTCCATCCGCAGCGGGCGGCCCAGCGCGTCGATGGCGAGGTCGACGGAGCCGGCGCGGTCGCCGGAGGGGGAGGTTGTCTGGGAGACGTAGCGCCAGCCGGAGGGGCCGGGCGCGCAGTGGAACTGCTCTACGCCGAGGGGGGTGTGATCGTGCGGGTCATAGAGCGCATAGCGGCCGCGGGGCATGGTGGGGTCCTTGACGAGTGAGGGCCTGCCCGGCCGGAGGTGGCCGGGACAGGCCCTCATGCTCCCCCGTGCGTGGCGGGAGCGTCGTGGTGCTTACTGCTGGCTGACCGGTAGCCGCGCCCCGTCAGGGAGATGCGGGCCGTTGCGCGCGGGGCGCTGCGGCGTCGCTCGCCCGGTCCGGGGCGTCGGCGGGCGGATCAGTAGCGGTAGTGGTCGGGCTTGTACGGGCCCTCGACCGGGACGCCGATGTAGGACGCCTGCTCCGGGCGGAGCGTGGTCAGCTTGGCGCCGAGGGCGTCCAGGTGCAGGCGGGCGACCTTCTCGTCGAGGTGCTTCGGCAGCACGTAGACGTCCGTCGGGTACGCCTCCGGCTTCGTGAACAGCTCGATCTGGGCGATCGTCTGGTTCGCGAAGGAGTTGGACATGACGAACGACGGGTGGCCGGTCGCGTTGCCCAGGTTCAGCAGGCGGCCCTCGGAGAGCACGATGATCTTCTTGCCCTCCGGGAAGGTCCAGGTGTGGACCTGCGGCTTGACCTCGTCCTTGACGATGCCGGGGATGGCGGCGAGGCCGGCCATGTCGATCTCGTTGTCGAAGTGGCCGATGTTCCCGACGATGGCCTGGTGCTTCATCTTGGCCATGTCGCTGGCCATGATGATGTCCTTGTTGCCGGTGGTGGTGATGAAGATGTCCGCCGTCTCCACCACGTCGTCCAGCGTGGCCACCTGGTAGCCGTCCATGGCCGCCTGGAGGGCGCAGATGGGGTCGATCTCGGTGACGATCACGCGGGCGCCCTGGCCGCGGAGCGACTCCGCGCAGCCCTTGCCCACGTCGCCGTAGCCGCAGACGACCGCGACCTTGCCGCCGATGAGGACGTCGGTCGCGCGGTTGATGCCGTCCACGAGCGAGTGGCGGCAGCCGTACTTGTTGTCGAACTTCGACTTGGTGACGGCGTCGTTGACGTTGATCGCCGGGAAGAGGAGGTCACCGGCCTGGTGCATCTCGTACAGCCGGTGCACGCCGGTGGTGGTCTCCTCGGTCACACCGCGGATCTCGGACGCGAGCTGCGTCCACTTCTGCGGGTTCTCGGCGAGGGTGCGGTTGAGGAGCTGGAGGATGACGCGGTGCTCGTCGTTCTCAGCGGTGGAGACGTCCGGGGCCGCGCCGGCCTTCTCGTACTCGACGCCCTTGTGGACCAGGACGGTGGCGTCGCCGCCGTCGTCGAGGATCATGTTCGGACCGCCGGTGGCGGTGCCGGGCCAGGTCAGCGCCTGCTCGGTGCACCACCAGTACTCTTCGAGCGTCTCGCCCTTCCAGGCGAAGACGGGGATGCCCTGGGGATTGTCCGGGGTGCCGTTCGGGCCGACGGCGACGGCCGCGGCGGCGTGGTCCTGGGTGGAGAAGATGTTGCAGGAGGCCCAGCGGACCTGGGCGCCGAGCGCCGCCAGCGTCTCGATGAGGACGGCGGTCTGCACGGTCATGTGCAGCGAGCCGGTGATCCGGGCGCCGGCGAGGGGCTGGGCGTCCGCGTACTCCCGGCGGATCGACATCAGGCCCGGCATCTCGTGCTCGGCGAGGGTGATCTCCTTGCGGCCGAAGTCGGCCAGGGACAGGTCGGCGACCTTGAAGTCCCGGCCGTTGGCGTCGGCAGTCGACATGAATGCTGCTCCTCGTGCGTTGGGGATGGAGAGGTGTTCGGCTGGGCATGCGGCAGCGGACAGAGCTGTCCCCCTGTCGCAGCGCAGTCCGTCGGAGGCCCTCTCTCCCTCGGTCGGACCGCGAAGCGGACCGCCCGACCGCCATCAGCAGCGACGTCTGGCTGTCACGAATCTACACCGATCGGCCCAGCGAACCCCAGCCCCCTTGGCCCGGACAGGGCCGAAGCGGTGGTGTCTCGGCCGCGCGTGGCGCGTTCCGCACGGCTCGGTGTGGCCCGGTCGGGTTGGTTCGGTCCGAGGTGTGTTCTCGGGGCGTCGTGCGCGGGATCATCCGCAGCACGTTCCGTCGCGACGACCGGTAGGGAGACCCACGTGACCACCAGTTCGGCCGATGCGCCCGGCGGCGCGGCGGAGGGCGGGCTCCGGCTGCTCGCGGTGACCGCCTGCCCCACCGGGATCGCCCACACGTACATGGCCGCCGAGAACCTGACCCGGGCCGCCGAGGCGCTGGGGCACCGGATCAAGGTGGAGACCCAGGGGGCGATCGGGGCTGAAAACGTACTCTCCGACAACGATGTCAGCGAGGCGGACGCCGTCATCATCGCCGCCGACAAGGACGTCGACCGGAGCAGGTTCGTCGGCAAGCCGGTGCTGGTGGTCGGGGTGTCCGACGGCATCCACCGGCCCGAGGAGCTGATCGCGCGGGCGCCGGGCGCCCCCGTGCACGGCGGCGAAGGGGCGGAAGGTCGCGCGCGGGACGGGGCGGGCGCCGTACGCGACCCGGCGCACGTGCCGGGTGCGCCGGGTGCGCTGAACGAGGCTGATGTGCCGACCGGCGGCGGTAGCGGTGATGGTGGCGCCGGGCGGGGTGGCCAGCGAAGCGTGACGTACAGGGCGCTGATGAACGGCGTCTCGTACATGATCCCGTTCGTGGTCGTGGGCGGGCTGCTGATCGCGGCCTCGCTGGCGCTGGGTGGGGAGAGCACGTCCGAGGGGATCGTCATCCCCGACGGGTCGCTCTGGAAGGCCGTCAACGACATCGGCACGGTCGGTTTCGAGCTGATGATCCCGATTCTGGCCGGTTACATCGCGTACGCCATCGCCGACCGGCCCGCGCTGGCGCCCGGGATGGTGGGGGGTTGGATCGCGGCGCACGGCGAGTTGTACGGCTCGGAGGCGGGGGCGGGGTTCATCGGGGCGATCGTCGCCGGGTTCCTGGCCGGGTACCTGGTGCTGTGGATCAAGCGGGTGCGGGTGCCCCGGTTCGTCCAGCCGATCATGCCCGTGATCGTCATTCCGATCCTGGCCACCACGGCGCTCGGGCTCTTCCTCGTCCATGTCCTGGGCAGGCCGATCGCCTGGGTCTTCGAGCACCTCACCGACTGGCTCGGCGAGCTGACGGGCACCAGCGCGGCGCTGCTCGGCGTCATTCTCGGCCTGATGATCAGCTTCGACATGGGTGGGCCGGTCAACAAGACGGCCTTCCTGTTCGGTGCTGGCCTGGTCGCCGAGAACCCCGAGATCATGGGCATGTGCGCGGCGGCCATTCCGGTACCGCCGCTCGGGCAGGGCCTGGCCACGCTGATCCGTCGCCGGCTCTACGACGGCCAGGAGCGCGAGACCGGGCTGGCGGCGCTGTTCATGGGGTTCTTCGGGATCACCGAGGGGGCGATCCCGTTCGCGGCGGCCCGCCCGGCGCGGGTCATCCCGGCGAACATGCTGGGCGGCGCGGCGGCCGGGGCGGTCGCGGGGCTGGCCACGGTCACGGCGGTGCCGCACGGCGGGCCGGTCGTGGCGGCGTTCGGAGCCGTGGGCGGCACGCCGATGTTCCTGGTGGCGATCGCGATCGGCACGGTGGTCACGGCCCTGACGACGGTGGCCCTGCTGTCGCTGGAGGCGGGGGGACGGGTGGCGGGCGTGGCGGGCGTGGCCGACGGGGTGCCCGTGGCTGGTGCGGGTGGTGCGGAGCGCGAGGCGCCGGAGGCCGGGCGTACGACGGGGGCGCCGGCCGAGGCGGTGCGTACGGCGCGCTCCTCGGCCGAGGCCGTCCGTACGGAGTCGGCGTCGGCGCCCGCCGCTGCCCCCGCGCCCGCACCCGTACCCGCTCCTGTTGGGGCGGGGATGACGGGGCTGGCGCGGTACGTGTCGCGGGACAGCGTCGCGGGAGGGCTCGTGGCGGCGGACCGGGACGGGGCGATCCGCGAGTTGGCGGCGTTGGTGGCGCGGAGCGGGCGGGTCGCCGACGTGGCCGCGTTGGAGCGGGCGGCGCTGGAGCGGGAGGAGCGGGGGACGACCGGGCTCGGCGCGGAGATCGCCGTTCCGCACGCGAAGACCGACGCGGTGACGGCGCCCGTGGTCGGCTTCGCGCGCTCGGCCGAGGGCATCGAGTGGGGCTCCCCCGACGGCACCCGGGCCCGGCTGATCTTCATGATCGCCGTGCCCGAGGCCGCCGCGGGCGACGAGCACCTGCGCATCCTCGCGCGGCTGGCGCGGGCGCTCACGGATGCCGGCTTCCGCGCGAGGTTGCGGGACGCCCCGGACCCGGCGGCGCTCACGGAGGTGCTGGCGGAGATCCCGTAACGGGCCGCCCCGGCCCCGCTCCCCCGGCCGGGACGCCCCGGCGCGCGCTCCCCCGCCGCCGGCCGCGACGGCCCGTCGGTCAGGGGGCCGTCGGCTTGGTGGGGGAGGCGCCGGACGCGGCGGCCGTGGCGCTGTAGATGTCCGGCTCCAGGTAGATGACGCGGGCGATCGGGACGGCGGCGCGGATGCGTTCCTCGGCGGCGTCGATCGCCGCGGCCACCTCCGTCGCCGTGTCGTCGTGGCGTACCGCGATCTTGGCGGCGACCAGCAGTTCCTCCGGGCCGAGGTGCAGCGTGCGCATGTGGATCAGGCGGGTGACGGTCTCGCCGTCGACCACGGCCGCCTGGATCGCCTCCACCTGGTTCTTGTCGGCGGCCTCGCCGAGCAGCAGCGACTTGGTCTCGGCCGCGAGCACGATGGCGATCAGGACGAGGAGAACGCCGATGCACAGCGTCCCGATGCCGTCCCAGACGCCGTCGCCGGTGGCGAGGGCGAGGCTGACGCCGACGAGCGCGAGGACGAGGCCGACCAGCGCGCCGAGGTCTTCGAGGAGGACGACGGGAAGCTCGGGGGCCTTGGCGCGGCGGACGAACTGGGACCAGCTCAGCGCGCCGCGTACCTGGTTGGACTCCTTGATCGCGGTGCGGAAGGAGAACGTCTCGGCGATGATCGCGAAGACGAGCACGCCGACCGGCCAGTACCAGTGCTCGATCTCGTGCGGGTGCTTGATCTTCTCGTAGCCCTCGTAGAGCGCGAAGACGCCGCCGATGGTGAAGAGCACGATGGAGACGAGGAAGCCGTAGATGTAGCGCTCTCGGCCGTAGCCGAAGGGGTGCTGTGGGGTCGCCTCCCGCTTGGCCTTCTTGCCGCCGAGGAGCAGCAGACCCTGGTTGCCCGAGTCGGCCAGCGAGTGCACGCCCTCGGCGAGCATGGACGACGAGCCGCTGAACGCGAAGGCCACGAACTTGGCCACCGCGATGGCCAGGTTGGCGCCCAGTGCGGCGACGATCGCCTTGGTTCCGCCCGATGCACTCATGTGTGCCAGATGTCCCTTCCGCCGTGTCCGCCTGGCGCCTGACGCGGGGTCGGCGCTTTACGGCTGCTTTACGGCGGGCCATTGTTGCAGCCTTCCGCGGCTGAGCGGTGTCAAGGCGTGGCGTCGAGGTGCGGGTGGATGTCGGGCGGCTGTCGGTGGGGTGCGTGGCGGCCGCCGGCCCGGCGGTGCGTGTGGCGTTGGCGCGGGCCGGCGGGGCGGGGCGTCAGAGGGCGAGCGTGGCGCGGTAGAGCGTGCCCTCGCCGGTGAGTTCGACGGCCTCGGGGGCGGGCACGTAGGCCGACTCGCCCTGGGCCAGGCGCAGTTCGGTGGCCGCGCCGGGGGACGTCGGCCCCTGGGCGCGCAGCGTGACCTGGCCATCGGTGCAGAGCAGGACCTGCGGGGCGCCGGTCGGCAGCGGGCGGGGGGCGGCGTCGGCGGGCAGGACGTGGCGGGAGAGCCGGAACTCGTCGATGGGCGTCGCGTAGACCTCGGCGCCGTCCGGCTCCGCCTCGGGGCGCAGTACGCCGGGCGGGGCGCTCTCGAACCGTACGACCCGCAGCAACTCGGGAACGTCGACGTGCTTGGGGGTGAGGCCGCAGCGCAGCACGTTGTCTGAGTTGGCCATGAGTTCGACGCCGAGGCCGTTGAGGTAGGCGTGCGGGACGCCGGCGCCCAGGTAGAGCCCCTCGCCGGGCTGGAGCCTGACGTGGTTGAGCAGCATGCCGGCGATCACGCCGGGGTCGCCGGGGAAGCTGCGGGCGACGGCGGCGTACGCGGCGTAGGCGTCGGCGTGCGGGCCGCCCGCCGCGGCCAGCCGGGTGGCGGCCTCGGCCGCCTCGGTGACCGTGGCGGCCATGGCCTCGCGGTCGGCGCTGAGGACGGCGGTGAGCACCTCGCGCAGCGCGTCGGTGTCCGGCATGGCGCGCAGGATGTCCACGTACGGCTTGAGCGAGTCGACGTCGAGCGCGGCGAGCAGGTCGGCGGCCTCGGCGGGCGGGCGGAAGCCGCACAGGCCGTCGAAGGGGGTGAGCGCGCAGATCAGTTCGGGCTTGTGGTTGGCGTCCTTGTAGTTGCGGTGCGGGGCGTCGACGGGCACGCCGCGCCGCTCCTCGTCCGCGAAGCCGGCTCGGGCCTGGTCGAGGTCGGGGTGGACCTGGAGGGAGAGCGGGACCTGTGCGGCCAGCACCTTGAGCAGGAACGGCAGCCGGTCGCCGAAGCGGCGGACGGCCTCCGGGCCGAGTTCGGCCTCCGGGTCGGCGGCGATGACCTCGTTGAGGCCGACGGGGCCCGCGCCCCGGTCGACGCGCGAGGGTGCGCCCGGGTGGGCGCCCATCCACAGTTCGGCCTGCGGCTGGCCGGTCGGTTCGGTGCCGAGGAGTTCGGGGATGGCGGTGACGGACCCCCAGGCGTAGGGGCGCACGGTGTTGGCTAGGCGGTCCATGTGGGGGTTCCTGACTCTCGGTGGCGTACCGGTGCCGGCGGAGGTCGGACGGGCCGGGGCGGTCCGGGCGGCGTGGCGCGCGGACCGGCGGCGGGCGGGGCCCGGCCTCGGACCCGGGCCCGGTCGGGCGAGCGGGTGCGACGAGGGCCGGGGCCGTGGCGGGTGCCGGTGACGGGACGCTGTGGTGGTTGTGGTGCGGCGGGTTGCCGGGTGGTGCGGGTGACGTACGGGGTTACGCGGCCGACGGGTTGCCGACGGGTGCGCTCCCCGCGCTGTTCATGATCCCTCTGCGCCGGCAAGCGCCAGGTAAACGGCGGCGAAATCCGTGATGGCGAGAAGCTCGGCCGCGCGCTCCACGGCGTGTTCGGCGGTGGGTTCGAGCTCGCTGACCGGGGTGTCGTGCGAGAGCGCGAGTTCGCGGGCGGCCGGCGCGGCCGACAGGTCGGCGGTGACCGCCGGGACGTCGGGGGCGTCGGTGTCGGCGTCGGGGGCCTGCCGGTCGCGGAGCAGTACGACGCGGGCGCGCAGCGCCTCCGGCTCCTCCACCCGGTCCCGGAAGAAGTCGTCCGGGTCGGCTCCGCCGGCGAGCGGGCTGGTCAGCAGCGCGCCGTGGACCCGCAGCGCGTCGGGCAGCTCCGCGGTGAGCGCGGGCCGGCCGGCGACCGCGCCGAGCAGCCGGGCGAAGCGGCGGCCGACGGCCGCCGCGACCTCGCCCTCGGTCCACACCAGCGGCAGCGCGTCGGCCAGTTCGGCGGCGAGCGACTTGGCGGGGTTGCGGTAGGTGGCCTGGGCGGGGCCGCAGCGCTCGGCGACCTGGTCGAGCCGGTCGGCGACGCGTTGCAGCGTCTCGGGCGGCGCGTGCACCAGGCCGATCCGGTCGACGAGGGCGAGCAGCGGCGTGAGCACGGCCCACAGCGCGCCGGGCGAGGGGTCGGCGGGGTAGGGGTTGGTGCGCTGGGCCGCGAGGGGCTCGCCCGCGCCGTGCGGGTGGGTGCCGAGGGCTCCGACCGCGGGCGGCTCGGGCCTGGGGTGGGCCTCGCCGGGGGCCAGCGGCGGCGGGTTGGTGCCACCCTCGCCGGGCGCGGGGCGCTGGGGCTCGTCGGGCTGGTCGACCCCGGGGGCCGTGGGCCACTCGGCGTGCGGGGTGCCGGGCGGGGTCGGGTCCGCGCCGTACGGGTCGGCGTCGGCCGGCGGCTGGCCGTACCCGGTGCCGGGGTCCGGCTCCAGCAGCGGGGCCGGCGTGGTCGGGAGGTGCAGGCCACGGGCGCGCTCGACGGCCTCGACCAGCGGGGTGTCGGTCGGGGTGAGGGCCACCACGGTGCAGCCGCGCCGGTACGCCTGGTCCAGGAGTACGCCCAGGCCCGGTTCGGAGCCGTCCGGGCTGGTCACGGCCACCAGGTCGAGCGGGCCGGCCCAGCCGGGCAGGGTCCAGCGCAGGGCGCCGGCGGCGGGCGCGACGCCGGTGGGACGGATCAGGGTGACGGGCACGCTGCCGCCGGTGAGGGCGCCGAGCAGGTCGGCGGCGCACTCCGCCACGCTCCCGGGGCCCGCCACCAGGACCGCGCGGGGCCGGCCGTCGGGCTGGAGGTCCGCGATGCCCGCCTCGGCGGCGTACCGGGCGGCCGTGCGCACCCGCGCGCCGGACTCGGCGGCGCCGCGCAGCAGACCTCGGGTATCAGCACGGGCCAGGGCTTCGGGGGCGTCCAGGAGCGATTCGTCGAGCATGGTGCGTCGGCCTCCGATCGCCGTGGGGCGTGCGCGCGGTACGCGGTCAGGCGGGGCGGCGTGCCTCGTCCACCAGGAGTACGGGGATGCCGTCCCGGATCGGGTACGCCAGGCCGCAGCCCGCGCCCTCGCAGACCAACTCCGGCTCGGTCGCGGCCGACTCGTCCCGCAGCGGGGCGTGGCACGCCGGGCAGGCGAGGATCTCCAGGAGGCTGGCTTCGACCGGCATGGTCTTCCCTTCGGGACGGGCAAGTGCTGTGCGGCCCAGGGTACGCCGCCCAGCGGGCCGGGCGTGCGACGGGCACGGGGCCTCGGCGGCGGGCCCGGCCGCCGGTCGGGGCCGGGCCGGGACCGGGCGCTGGGGTCGGTCGGGGTGGCGCGGGGGCCGGCCGGGACCGCGCGGTGATCGGCCCGGGGCCGGCGGGCCGTGCGCGGGAGCCCGTACGAGGGCGTCGTACGGGCTCCCGCGTGCGCGCCCCGTACCCGGCGCCGGCGGGCGGGCCGGGCGCGGACGGGCGCGGCGGGCGGGTCAGCCGCGGGCGGGCCGGGCCCAGCGGGCCGGGCCCAGCGGGCGGGTCAGGCGCGGACGATGGCGAGGACCTCGTCGCGTACCTGGGCCACCGTCTGCGCGTCCCGGGCCTCCACATTCAACCGCAGCAGCGGCTCCGTGTTGGAGGCGCGGAGGTTGAACCACCAGGTGGCGGCGGTGACGGTCAGGCCGTCGAGTTCGTCGAGCTGGACGTCGGGGCGCTGCTCGAAGGCGGCCCTGACGGCGGCGGCCCGGCCCGGCTGGTCGGCGACGGTGCTGTTGATCTCGCCGGAGGCGGCGTACCGGTCGTAGCGGGCGACGAGCTGGGAGAGCGGGCCGTCCTGCTCGCCGAGCGCGGCCAGGACGTGCAGCGCGGCCAGCATGCCGGTGTCGGCGTTCCAGAAGTCGCGGAAGTAGTAGTGCGCCGAGTGCTCGCCGCCGAAGATCGCGCCGGTGCGGGCCATCTCCGCCTTGATGAAGGAGTGGCCCACGCGGGTGCGCACGGCCGTGCCGCCGGCCTCCTTGACGATCTCGGGCACGGACCAGGAGGTGATGCAGTTGTGAATGACCGTGCCGCCGGGGTGCTTGGCGAGTTCGCGCTCGGCGACCAGCGCGGTGATCGCCGACGGCGAGACCGGCTCGCCCCGCTCGTCGACGACGAAGCAGCGGTCGGCGTCGCCGTCGAAGGCAAGACCTATGTCGGCGCCGACGGCCCGGACCTTCGCCTGGAGGTCGACGATGTTCTTCGGGTCGAGCGGGTTGGCCTCGTGGTTGGGAAACGTTCCGTCGAGCTCGAAGTAGAGCGGGACCAGCTCGATCGGCAGGCCGTCGAAGACGGTGGGGACGGTGTGGCCGCCCATGCCGTTGCCCGCGTCCACGACCACCTTCAGCGGGCGGCTCGCGGCCAGGTCCACCAGGGAGCGCAGGTGGGCGGCGTAGTCGGCGAGCACGTCGCGCTGGGTGATGGCGCCGCGGGTGGCCGCGCTCGGCGGCGCGCCCTCGGTGGACCAGCGCTCGACCAGGGCGCGGATCTCGGCGAGGCCGGTGTCCTGGCCCACCGGGGCGGCGCCGGCGCGGCACATCTTGATCCCGTTGTACTGGGCCGGGTTGTGGCTCGCGGTGAACATCGCGCCGGGCAGGTCGAGCGCGCCGCTGGCGTAGTACAGCTCGTCCGTCGAGCACAGGCCGATCTCGGTGACGTCCACACCGAGCGCGGCGGCGCCCTCGGCGAAGGCCCGCGAGAGCCCCGGGGACGACGGGCGCATGTCGTGGCCGACGACCACCGCGTTTGCGTTCGTCACTTGTGCGAAGGCCGCGCCGAAGAGTGCGGCCAGCGTCTCGTCCCACTGGTCGGGGACGACCCCACGCACGTCGTACGCCTTCACGAGCTGCGACAGATCAGCCACGGCCTACTCCTTCTGGGCAACGTTGAAGGGTGCCAAATCTACCGGTGGCAGGGGGAACGCCCACCGGCCGGTGGCCCCCGCGGGCACGGCTACCGCCGCGGCGGCGGCCCCACGCTACGCCCTCGCCCCGCCGCCCCCGTACGGAGTCGGCCACCCCCACGGCCATGGGCCACCCGGGTGACGGCGCGGCCGGAGCCGGCGGCGGGGGGCCGGAGCCGGCGGCGGGGTGGCCGGAGCCGGCGGCGGGAGTCGGCGGCGGGGTGGCACGGCCTGGCGGCGGGGCGGCCGGGCCCGCGGCGGGGCCGGGGCGCGCCCGTGCCCTCACGGCAGCATCCAGCCCAGCACCGGCGTGCTCTGGGCCAGCACGATGAGGCACATCACCAGGAGCAGCCCCAGGCTCCACGGGAGCACCTTGCGCAGCAGGTCGCCCTCGCGGCCGGTCAGGCCCACGGCGGCGCACGCGATGGTGAGGTTCTGCGGCGAGATCATCTTGCCGAGCACGCCGCCCGAGCTGCCCGCCGCCGCCAGCAGCTCCGGCGAGAGGCCGGACTCGCGGGCGGCGGTGACCTGGAGCCCGCCGAAGAGCGCGTTGGCCGAGGTGTCCGAGCCGGTGACCGCGACGCCGAACCAGCCGAGCACCGGCGAGAGGAAGGCCAGCCCGCCGCCGGCCGCCGCGACGAAGTGGCCGATGGTGGCCGCCTGGCCGGACAGGTTCATCACGTACGCGAGCGCCAGCACCGAGGTCACCGTCACGATCGCGGCGCGCAGCTCCCGGACGGTGGCCAGCCACTCGCCGAGCGCCGCCCGCCAGGGCACCCGCAGCACCCGGGCGGTGCCGAGGCCGGCGAGCAGCACGAGCGTGCCGCCCGTGGCCAGCAGTGGCAGCGCGAACGCGTTGGCGGCCAGCCGCTCCCCGTCGGGGCTCGCCGCGTCGAGGAACGGCCAGTCGAACCGCCGGGTGGCCCGGCCGAGCAGTTCCTTGACCGGGCCGAGCTGCGCGATCGAGAAGACCGCGACGATCAGGGCGTACGGGGCGTAGGCGCGCAGCACCTCGGGGCGCGGGTCCACCCGGTCCACGTCAGCGCCGTGCGCGCCGGTGAGCACGGTCGCGCGAACCTGCTCGGTGGCCGGGCGGCGAGCGGACGGGGTGGCGGCCAGGGCCGCGGCGCCGGCGAGCGCGGCGGCGATGTCGGCGAGCTGGGCCGAGAGGTAGTTCGCCGCCGCGAACTGTGCGAGTGCGAAGGCGAAGCCGCAGGCGAGCGCGGGCCGCCAGGTCTCCCGCAGGCCGCGCGGGCCGTCCACGAGGGCGACCAGGAGCAGCGGCACCAGCAGCGCGAGCAGCGGGGTCTGTCGCCCGACGACCGCGGCGACGGTGTCCAGCGGCAACTCGGTGACCTGCGCGAGGGTCACCACGGAGGTGCCCATGGCGCCGAAGGCGACCGGCGCGGTGTTGGCGACCAGGGCGACCACCGCCGCCCTGACCGGATCGAAGCCGAGCGCGACCAACATCACCGAACAGATCGCCACCGGCGCGCCGAACCCGGCCAGCGCCTCAAGGAGCGCCCCGAAGCAGAACGCGATCACCAGCGCCTGCACCCGGGGATCGTCCGAGAGCCGGCCGAAGGAACGGCGGAGCACGTCGAAGTGGTGGGTGCGCACCGTCATCCGGTACACCCACAGGGCGTTGACGACGATCCACAGGATGGGGAAGAGGCCGAACAGCGCCCCCTGCGCCGCGCCGGACAGGGTCTGCTCGACGGGCATGTCGTACGCGCCCCAGGCGACGAGCCCGGCGACGGCGAGGCCGGCGAGCCCGGCACGCGGTGCCCGGACGCGCGCCGCGCCGAGCAGGGTGAGGACGGTGGCGAGCGGAAGGGCGGCGACGAGCGCGGACAGGGCGAGGGAACCGGCGACCGGTTCCAGTTGCGGCACGAACAAGCGGGCCTCCCGGGGTGGAGGAATGGTCGTGTCCGCGACAAGGTGGCGTCAACAAGGCAGGGCGTCCCGGAGGCCCCGCCCCCGGCCGCCGAGCCGCCGCCGTCGCGGGGCGGCGGCCTCGGGGACCGGGGCAGCGGGGCGGAAGCCCCCGGGGGCCGG
Organism: Streptomyces sp. 71268; assembly: GCF_029392895.1. NCBI lineage: Bacteria > Bacillati > Actinomycetota > Actinomycetes > Kitasatosporales > Streptomycetaceae > Streptomyces > Streptomyces sp. 71268. Next base: position 5,447,056 of record NZ_CP114200.1, on the reverse strand, counting down.
GTCAGTGGGGCCGGGGCCCGGTCGCCTCGGGGCGGGCCGTCAACGGGGCGGGGTCACCTGGGGGCCGGGACGTTCGCGGCGAACTGGCCGACGTAGTTGCCGGCCGGGCTGTAGTTCACGACGACGTACGTTTCGTTCCGCGACTTCGCCAGCCCCACGCCCATCCTGCGGCTGCTCTTCCACACCACCTGGGTGAAGTTGCCCCACTTGGAGAAGGTGCTCATGTCGGGTTCGCGGCCGTAGTACGTGTACTCCCTGACCTGGTTGTACCAGGCGTCGGCCACCTGGGCGCCGCTCGGCGAGGCGCCATCGGAGCTCCACGCGTAGTGCAGGTTCTCGCCGTACTTGTTGGGGGACCGGTGCTCGAACTTCCCGGACTTCGCCAGCTGGTCCGCCCACTCCTGTGCCCAGCTGCTGATCGCGGGATCGAGGACCAGCGGCGGGACGCCGTGGCGGGCGCGTTGGGCGTTGGTGCGGTCCAGGAGCTGTTGGTCGAACGCCGGGGTGGGCGAGGGGGTGGCGGGGGTGGCCAGCGTGAGGGTCGCCGTCACGGCCGCCATGGCGGCCAGTGCGCCGCGCGGGGCGGTACGTCGGATCATCGTCTTCACGCAGCCCTAACGAGGCCGCACCAGCCACGTCACCCCGCGACGCACGGGGATGGAGCGATGGCGTACGACGGGGAGCGTCCGCGAGCGGTCCGGACTTCGCGAGCGGGTGCGCGGTCGGTGGTGCGCGAGGACGGTGGTGCGCGGGAGGGGCGCGGGAACGCCCGGCGCGGCGGCGCGCAAGGCCGGCCGAGAGGCGCGGGGAGGTGCCGGGGGACGGCGTCAGGAGTCGGGAGAGCGGAGGACCCGCAGGTGGGCGCGGCGGGCGACCTCCATGGGGTCGGCCTCGCGGCCGTGCGTCGGGCCGGCGCCAGGGGCTCCGGGGCCTCGGTCGTGCGGGCGGGCGGCCTCGCGCACCGCGTTGGCGAGCGCTTCGAGGTCGTCACCGCTGGGTCTGGTGGGGCCGGTGTCCACGGCGAGCCGGACGACCTCCCAGCCGCGCGGCGCGGTGAGGCGTTCCGAGTGCTCCGAGCACAGGTCGTAGCAGTGCGGCTCGGCGTAGGTGGCGAGCGGTCCGAGGACCGCGGTGGAGTCCGCGTAGACGTACGTCAGCGTCGCGACGGCGGGACGGCCGCACGCGGTGCGCGAACAGCGACGTACAGGGCTCACGACGTTGGACGGTACCGCACTCTTGAACGGGCCGCGAAGACTCTCCATGACCTCACTCCACCGTGTCGTCCTCATTCATCTTATGAACCCGGCGGCCAGCCAACCAGCCTGACCTGCGTAAGGCCAGCGATCACGGGATTTCGCCGGGGATGATTCCTGTCACCATTCGATCCCATTGACGTCCGTGTGCGCGCGCTCAGGACGCCAGGAGGCGCCGTCATGTGAACGCCAACATGGCTGGAATGTTCATCCCTTGACAGGGTGCGTCACGCCGCGCAGCCACGTGTACGCGGGCGCCCGGCGGCTACTCTCGTCAGTGATGGACACCCCCGTACCTCCCCCGCCCGGCGCTGGGGGCACGCCCACCGCGCCCCGCGCCGGGGACGCCGCCCGCGGTCCGGCCGACGCCCGGGACGCCGGCGCCGCGTCGGCCGACGCCGGCGGGCCCCGCGCGCGCGGCGGGGCCGCCCGCGCGACGGGCGGCGCCGGGGACGCTCCCGCGCCGACCGGACCGCGCCCGCGGCGCCGGGACCGGCACGGTCGTGGCATGCGCGGGCCGATCGCGCCGCCGCAGGTGCCGCTGTCGATCAGCCGCGCGGACGCCTTCGACGACCTGGTGCACGACTCGGCCGAGCGGCTGGGACGGCGCTGGCCGCAACTGTCCGGCGTCGACTTCGCCGTACGTGAGGTACCGGGCGTCGAGGCGAGCGCCGGCGACGGGCTCGGCCCCGCGGCGTGGAGCGACGACGCCGTGCCGCTCGGCCGGTTCATCGCCGGTGAGGGCGAGCGCCCGGCGCGGATCGTGGTCTTCCGGCGCCCGATCGAGATCCGTACCAAGAGCCGCGACGAGCGCGCGCTGCTCGTGCACGAGGTCGTCGTCGAGCAGGTCGCCGAGCTGTTGGGGCTCGCCCCCGAGTCGGTCGATCCGCGCTACGGGCAGGACTGAACCGCCACCGGTTTCCGCCCCGGAGCCGCCGGCTTCCGCCCCCGAAGCCGTCGGCTTCCGTTCCGAACGCGTCCGCGTCCGAATGGTTTCGGCCATTTCCGAACCTCGTCGCGGGCCACGATCCGCCCGGCCGCGCTTCCCCGCGACCGACCGGTCTCGGCCATCTGGTGGCGTGCCGCGGCCGGGAATCGCCTCCCGGTGCGGGCTCAGTCGTCGTTGAGCAGCGACAGGTCCTGGTTGCCACGCGGCACCGCGACCGTGCCCCGGTCGTCCGGCAGCCCCTGGATGGTGAACATCGGCATCCCGCCCGCCTCCACCTCAAGCAGCCGCGACGCGTACACCGGCCCGCCGTCCAGGCGCTCGACCGTCACCGCGTACGAACCCTTCGCGCCGTCGGGGCGGGGCGGGTCGAGGGCGAGCGTCGTGCCGGCCTTGACGGTGACCTCCCGGCTGGCCGGGCTGCCGCCCTCGCTCCCGGCCGACGAGGTGACCCGCACGGTGGCAGCCTCGTCGGGCGCGGTCAGGGACAGCGTGCTGCCCTTGGACCGGTTGTCGGCGACCGTGCCCCGGCTTTCGATCGGGGCGGAGGCGGGAATGAACGCCGTCTCCTGCTGGTCGCCCTTGCCCCGCGTCACGCGCAGCGCGGCGACGAACGGCGCGGAGCCGCTGCCCTGCGGCGTGAGCACCAGCGAGCCAGGCTCGCCCTTGGTGAGGTCGCCGAGGTCGATCGCGCTGGTCATCCGGGTCTTGACGCTCACCTTCTCGTGGCCGGCGGGGGTGAGGGAGCCCGAGGGGTTGGAGAGCTGGATCTTCAGGTCGGCGTCGCCGGAGCCCGTGGCGTAGGCGACCAGCCGGACCGAGGTGGCGTCCTTCGGGATGCCGGGGAGCACCGCGCGGGTGCCGGGCGGGGCCGCGGCCGGCAGCCAGTCGCTGCCGATGTTGGCGTCCACGGCCTGCACGCTGGCGCCGATGCGTCCGGAGCGCACCGCCGCGTGCAGCGTCACGTTGATGGTCGGCTTGCTGACCAGGGTGGAGAGCAGTACGGGCTTGGTGGAGTGCGGCGGGATGTTGATCGACTCGCCGCTGGGCGCCTCCAGTCGGCCGTTCTCGCCGTACAGCTCCAGGTCGACCACCGCCTGGCTGTTGTCGGGGTTGGTGAGGTGGACGTAGTCCTGCCGGTCCCCCGCCGTGCTCACGCCGGGGAACCAGAAGTCGGTGCCGGGGGCGACGCAGGAGGCGCCGAGCAGGCCGCGCCCGTCGCCCGCGGTCACGGTGGTGGTCTGCTGCACGGTCCAGCCCGGGGCGAGCGCGCCGTCCGCGACGCCGATCAGCGCGGGCGCGTCGGAGCGCGAGGTGTTCTCGGAGACCGGCGTCCCGGGCTTGGTCAGCGGCACCACCGGGTCGCCGGTCAGCGCGTCGCCCTCGCCCCGGTCGCCGTCCCGCGCCTCGCCGTCCCCGCCGCCGTCGTCGGCGGGGTGCGCGGGGAGCAGCTCGGCCGCGCCCTTGCCGCCGCCCTGGCCGGGTGCCTGCGGAGTGTAGGCGGTGTACGTGGTCTCGCCCAGCTCGGACGAGGTGGGCGCGGGGCACACCAGCGCGGAGCGCTCGACCGGCATCCGGGCCGCGGCCGCCGCCCGCTTGCCGCCCGGGCCGGACTTCGCGTCGGAGTCGGAGTCCCCGGTCATCGACGCGAGGCCGGTGATGGCGGCCAGGGCGGTGGCGGCGGCGAGCAGGGACAGGGTGGTGCGGTTCATGCCTGGCTCCCGTCGCGGCGGGGCCCGGGGATGGTGCCGTCGCCGTACGTCGTCTCGTCCTGCCCGGCCGCCCCCGCGCCCGGGTCGGCGGCGTCCGGGTAGGGCTGCTGCCCGTACCCGTAGGGGTCGTAGCCGCCCTGGTAACCGCCGTCGCCACCGCCGTACGGACCGGCCTGGCCCGCCTGGTAGCCGCCGCCCGGGTAGCCGGTCACCTGGTCGCCGGCGGCGGGCTGCCCCTGGTAGCCGGCGTCGACGCCCTGCGTGTAGGGGTCCTGGTAGGGCTGCTGGTACGGCGCGGTGCCGGGTTGGCCGGGCTGCTCGGGGGCGTATCCGGGGCCGCCGTCCCACTGCCGGCCATAACCCGGCTGGTCGAAGCCCTGCTGGTCGAAGCCCTGACGCGGGGCCGCGTACGGGTCGACCAGCGGCGTGCCCTGGACCGGCGTCACGGTCGGGTCGCCGGGCGGGGCGGCCGGGGGTGGCGGGGGGTGCCTGGGGCGCGGGTGCCGACGGGGGGCAAGGGCGGGGCCGGCGGCCCCGAGGTGTCCGGCGGGCCCCAGCCGGGGCCCGCGCCGTCGGGGGCGGGGGCGGCGCCGGGCTCCGGCGCGCCGGGGTGGGGCGTGCCCGCCGCCTCGGCCGCGGCCCGCAGCCGGCGCGCCCGGCGGCCCTCGCCGGCCACGGGCGTCGCCACGTCGCCGTCGCCCGGGCCGGGGGCGCCGGTCGGCGCTCCGGGGGCGGCGGCCGTCGGGGCGGCCGGGGCGTCGGCCGCCGGCAGGTCGTCGTCCATCTCGCGGCGCCGCCCGGGCAGCGCGAGCACGAGCAGCACCACGGCGAGCAGGCCCTGGGCCCACACCCACAGCGTGTGGCTGGTCGGCGTCTCGTACGTGAGGGACAGCCGGCCGCCGGTGGCGGGCAGTTCGAAGCCCTGGGCCCAGCCGTCCACGGTGGTCCGCTTGAGTTCCTGGCCGTCGAGGGTGGCCCGCCAGCCGGGCGCGGCCTCGTCGGCGACGCGCAGCACCCGGCCCTCCGGCCCGTCGGGCACGGTGCCGTGCGCCGAGACGGGGCCGGCCGCGACCGGGACCGGGACGGCCGTCGCGTCGCCCGCGCCGGCGTCGGCCTTCGCGGGCGGCATGACGGCGACCCGGGACACCCGCTGGTCGACGCGCCACAGGGCGCTGCCGTCCTGCTGGCTGAGCCGGGTCAGGCCCGGGGTCGTGTCCAGGACGCGGGCGAACTGGCGCGGGGCGCTGTCGCGGACCAGCACGTAGCGCACGGCGTAGCCGCCGAGTTCGGTGGTCTGGTCGGCTCCCGAGCCGGCGACCAGGTTGGCCACGACGCTGTCGAGCCGCTGGTCGCTACCGGCCTCGGTGGCGGCCTCGGCGTCACCGAGCCGCGCGCCGGAGCCGCGCACCAGGATGTAGTCGACCCGCGCGGCGCTGCCGTCGAGGACCAGGGTGCGGGCCTGGTCGCGGGTGCGGGCCTCCTCGGCGACGAAGGCCGGGACCTGCACCGGGTCGCGCCGTTCCATCGGCCCGTCGGCACCGCCCAGCATCCAGGCGCACGCAGCGATGAGCGGCCCGAGGCCGGCGGCGAGCGCGATGAGCGCGGCCACCGGCTGCCGCCAACCGAAGCTCTGCTCGGCGACGCGGGCCCGGGCGCCCTCGGCGCCCACCAGGCCCGCGCACAGCAGCGCGAGGCCGTAGACCAGGGTCGCCGGACCGGCCCAGTGGTCGCCGCCGGCCAGCGCCGCGAACAGGAAGCCGGTCAGCGCCGCCACCCACGCGGCGCGCACCGCGAGTTGCCGCTCGGAGCGCAGCAGCGCGGCGAGCGCGGCCAGCAGCACGCCGACCATGAGCAGCGCGCCGGGCGCCCCCGGGCCGCCGGGGGTCAGGGTGAGCAGTTCGAGTGCGGAGGCCTCGCCGGTAGCGTGGTCGAGCCCGGCCTCGTCGAACAGCCGCCCCGGGTGCGTGAGTAGCGACAGCGACCAGGGGGCGAGCACCAGCAGCGGGGTGAGCGCGACGGCCAGGAAGCGGGTGCCGTACGCGAGGAGTTGGCCGACCCCGCCACGGGCGCCGCGCAGCACGAGCACGCCGGCGCCGGTGACCATCGCGATCGGCCACACCACCGGCGTGAACGCCATGGTGAAGGTGAGCAGCAGCGCGTACGCCCACACCGCCCGCCAGGAGGGCGCCTGCCGGGCGGCCCCGCCGGCGCCGCGCGGCAGGGTGAGCCCGGCGGCGGCGACGGCGGCGCGCGCCATCAGCGGCAGCAGCACGGCGAGTACGGCGGTGCCGAGCCGCCCGCTGGCCAGCGCGCCCGTGGTGGCGGGCAGGAACGCGTACGCGACGCTGGCCCAGGCGCGCAGCAGCCGGGAGCCGATGAGGGGCCGGGAGGCGAAGTAGGCGCTGAGTCCGGCCAGCGGGACCGAGCAGACCAGGAGCAGGGTGAGGGTGAAGCCGGTGCTGCCGAGGAAGAGGGTGGCCAGCGCGGCGAGGACGGCCAGGTAGGGCGGGCCGGCCTCGGCCGAGCCGACGCCGACGGGCTGCCAGGTGTCGGTGTAGCGGGCCCACAGGTCGCTGACGTCGCCGGGCGCGGGCAGCAGGGCGCCGCCGGCCAGCGAGCCGCCGCCGATCAGGTCGCGGCAGGCGACGAGGGAGATGAGCAGCAGCGCGACGAAGAGCACCGGGCCCGGTTTGCGGGCGACGCGCTTGAGCCGGACGAACTGCTCGACCTCCAGGAAGTCGGCGTCGTCGCCGCCGGGTCCGGACTCGACGGCCCCGTGCCGGCCGCCGGACGCGGTCTCCGGTTCGGAGCGCCCGCCGAGGCCGCTGGCGAGCTGTTCGACGGTGGCCCGGACGGTGGCCCCGGGCGGCGGGAACAGCGGGCGCAGTTCGCTCGCGGCCACCGCGGGCCGGCCACGCGCCCGCCGCGCCGCGAGCACCCGCTCGGGGCGCAGCAGGACGGTGCACAGCCCGGCGAACTCGTCCACGGCCTGCCCGGGGGCCTTGCCCACCAGGTAGCCGAGGGTGCGCAGCAGGGTGCCGAGGACGACGCGCAGGAAGACGTAGGGGAGCAGCGCGCCTCGGGTGTTGGCGAGCAGCGCGTAGACGGCGCCGGTCTTGTCGACGCGGTGCGGCGACGAGGCGCGGGGCGCGAGGCGACGCAGGGCCGAACCCCGCTCGCCGCCGTCGGCGGGGGCGGTGCGGCCGGCGCGGCCCACGCAGTCGATGGGGCGCCGCTCGCGCGCGGCGGCCTCCGCGTGCCGCAGCACGGCGTCGGGGGCGACGAGCACCTGGTGCCCCAGGGCCTGGGCGCGCCAGCACAGGTCCACGTCGTCGCGCATCAGCGGGAGGCGGGCGTCGAAGCCGCCGAGTTCGTCCCACACGTCGCGCCGGATGAGCATGCCGGCGCTGGAGACGGCGAGCACGGGCCGTACCTGGTCGTGCTGGCCCTGGTCCTGTTCGCGGCGCTCAAGGCCGGTCCAGCGGCGCCCGCTGCGGGCGATGCTGACGCCGACTTCGAGCAACTGCCGCTTGTCGTACCAGCTCCGCAGCTTGGGGCCGATGACGGCCGCCCGCGGGCTGGCGTCGGCGACGCGCAGCAACTCGGCCAGGGCGGTGGGTTCGGGGGCGCAGTCGTCGTGCAACAGCCACAGCCACTGCACGGGTTCGCCGTGGGGCAGTTCGGGCATGTCGTACGCGTCGTCGCGCCAGGTGCGGGTGGCCGGGTCCCAGCCGCTGGGTCGCCTGAGGTACGGCAACTGGTCCGGCGTCAGCACCGGGGCCGTGCGCACCGCTTCGTCGACGGCCGTACCGAAGCCGCTGCGGCGCGCGAGGTGCAGGACCCGTTCCTGGCCGAGCGCGTCGGTGAGCAACTGGGCGGAGGCGTCGGCGCTGCCGGTGTCGGCGCCCACCGCGTACTGCACCGGGCGCTCCTGGCCGAACAGGCCGGCGAGCGCGTCCGGCAGCCAGCGGGCTCCGTCGTGGGAGACGAGTACGGCGGTGACCACGTGCCGCGGGAACTCGGGCGTGGCGGACGCCGCGCCCGAGTGGGTGGGCGCGAACTCGGTGGACGCGGCCGGGTAGGAGGCCGCCGGTTGGCTGTGCACGGACATCGAGGTACGGGCCCCGGTTCGCTGGACTGCGGTGGACGCGTGTGCCCCGCTGGGGCGCCGGCGTCTCGGACGGGCCCCCACACTAACGGCTCGGCCGCCCGGCCCCGTCGCGCTGTCCGGGGCGCACCCCCGGCCCGCTCGCCCCGGTCGCGTCGCCGCTCCGCCCGGGCCGCGTCCCGAACCCCGCGCGCCCGGGGCGCGTACCGCCGCGCGTACGGCGCTCGCGCGCGCACGGGGCCACATACGGCCGGGCCGCGCCGGCTGACGAGGCCGCAGAGCCGCACCGGTTCGGAGGCCGGCGCGCGCCCGAGCCCCCACCCCGCTCCCGCCCGCCCCGCCAGCCCGTGGCCCGGATGTGGCCGGGCGCCGCTCGGATACGTTCACATCGCGCACTGCATCGGACACCGACATGTCCCGCCTTGTCCCGACACACCCGGTGCCATCCCCCGTACGCATGTCCGCGCCGTACGAGCCGAGCGCCTAACCGGACCCGACGCGGCGTCAGCGAGCGGCGCGGGCGCGGCCGTCCCGGGCTCGGCGAAGGCGAGCGGGCCCGGCCCCGGCGGCGGGCCAGACCCCGACAGCGGGGCGGGCCCGGCGCGTGCCGGCGTCACCGGCAAGAGCGACGCGCGAGGCACGGACTCATACGGGCGCTCAACGCGACGGTCCGCCTCCCGTGCGCCGTGGCGCCGAGGGCGGACCGTGGGTGAAGCCTCTGTGGGGGGACCAGCCGTTCAGACCGCGGCCTTTTTGAGTCGTCGGCGTTCACGTTCGGACAGACCGCCCCAGATTCCAAAGCGTTCATCATGCGCGAGGGCATATTCGAGGCACTCGGAGCGGACCTCACAGGCGAGGCAGACCTTCTTCGCCTCGCGCGTGGACCCGCCCTTTTCCGGGAAGAACGATTCAGGATCGGTCTGAGCGCACAGTGCGCGCTCCTGCCAGCCGAGCTCCTCGTCCGCCTCTTCGACCAGCAGTTGCTGGAACAACTCGGTCATGTGCGCCCCTCGTCCGTCATTGCGTCGCGTGCCGCCGCCGTGAGCGTGAACGACACGTGTGAAATTACAAGTGTGCCGATCCGAGCCAGTCAAGCCGAGATCTGCTATTGGGCCGCTTATTCACTCTGCGGAACCAAGGGCTCGCAGAAAGTGTTCAAATCAGCCTAAAGCCGGACACATCTACCGCCCCGCCGCGTTCGGCGCACGCTACGGCGCCTTCCCGCCGAAACAGACGCCACGCCTGCCGGTCCCAGTTGCGGTCCACACGCCAAAGCGAACCTGATCACATCCCGCCACCCGCACGGGACAACGATCGCGAGCACCCGACGGCGTCAACGACTGCGGATGCTGCGCCACCTCTCCGGTGACCCGACTGCACAAACCTTTCTCCGGCCGGAGTAACCGGATGAGGTGAAACATTACCCCCAAAATGGACAGCCGGTTGACAGGATCGAGCAGACCCGGTCTCCTTGGTCACATGTCAGTGAGCCCCATGCCCCGGCCGACCCGTGCCTACGGGTTCCGCTGCGCTGTGCAGGCCCGCTGTCGCTGTTCCAGCTGTTGATGCCACCGAGCTCCAGCTTTCCGCTTGCTTCCGCTTGCCTCTGTTTTTCCCTCGTTCCACCGCCGCCGCGTGCGCGCCGGGTCGCCCGACGCCGTGCGCGGGGCTGATCGCACCGCGCGCCACCCGCACTTCTGCCGAGGAACTCCGTACATGAACAGCGACGTCCAGATCGCCGGGGACTGGCTCGACATCCCCCACCTGCTGCCGCCGGTCCCCGCCCACCCGAGCACCGTCTCGGGCTTCGCCCGCCTCGCCCGCACCATCGCCGCCGACCGCGCGAGCTGGGCCCCGCTGGTCGACTACGACGCGACCAGCCGCTGGTACCACCGGCTGCGCACCGGCCCCGGTTACGAGGTCTGGCTGCTGAGCTGGGTCCCCGGCCAGGGCAGCGGGGCGCACGACCACGGTCGCTCCAGCGGCGTCTTCACCGTCCTGCGGGGGCGGTTGACCGAGCGCACCGCGTACGGGCAGCGGACTCTGGGCCCCGGCGCGCAGCACGTGGTCGCGCCCGGCTACGCGCACGACGTCGTCAACGACTCCCTCGAACCCGCCGTCAGCCTGCACGTCTACTTCCCCGGCCTGACGGACATGCCCTTCCACTCCGACCAGCCCGGCCACTCCGCCGCCGGCGAGGCGGCCCTCGCGGCCACCGCGCACGCCCCTGAGCAGCGGTCCACCGCCACGGCGGTGCTCGGAGCCGGCGGCAACTGAGGCCGCCCGCCCGGCGCCGCACCGGACCACGGTGTGCGCCGCGCGACTGACAGACTGTGCCCATGCGCATTGTGGTTCTGGCAGGGGGGATCGGCGGCGCCCGGTTCCTACGCGGTCTCAAGTCGGCGGCGCCCGACGCGGACATCACCGTCATCGGCAACACCGGGGACGACATCCATCTCTTCGGCCTGAAGGTCTGTCCCGACCTGGACACCGTGATGTACACCCTCGGCGGTGGCATCCACGAGGAGCAGGGCTGGGGCCGGGCGGACGAAACCTTCGCGGTCAAGGGCGAGTTGGCGGCGTACGGCGTCGGGCCCGAGTGGTTCGGGCTCGGCGACCGGGACTTCGCGACGCACATCGTCCGGACGCAGATGATCGGCGCGGGCTATCCGCTCAGCGCGGTCACCGAGGCGCTGTGCGCCCGCTGGCAGCCCGGCGTGCGGCTGCTGCCGATGAGCGACGACCGGGTCGAGACGCACGTGCTCATCGACGACCCGGAGGCGGAGGGCGGTCGGCGGGCCGTGCACTTCCAGGAGTACTGGGTGCGGCTGCGGGCCTCGGTGCCCGCGCACGCGGTGGTGCCCGTCGGCGCCGAGCAGTCCAAGCCGGCGCCCGGCGTCCTGGAGGCCATCGCCGCCGCCGACGTCGTGCTCTTCCCGCCGTCCAACCCCATCGTCAGCGTCGGCACCATCCTGGCCGTGCCCGGGATCAGGGAGGCCATCGCGGACGCGGGCGTGCCGGTGGTGGGCCTGTCCCCGATCGTGGGCGACGCGCCGGTGCGGGGCATGGCGGACAAGGTGCTGGCCGCCGTCGGCGTGGAGTCCACGGCCGCCGCCGTCGCCGCGCACTACGGCTCGGGGCTGCTCGACGGCTGGCTGGTGGACACGGTGGACGCGCACGCGACCGCCGAGGTGGAAGCGGCCGGCATCCGCTGCCGGGCCGTGCCGCTGATGATGTCCGACCTGGCCGCCACGGCCCAGATGGCCCGCGAGGCGCTGACCCTGGCCGAGGAGGTGCGGGCGTGAGCGACTCCGTGCCGGCGTCCGACGCGGAGTCGGCTGGGACTGCCGGGCCGGCCGGGCCCGCGGCCTTCCGGGTGTGGGCGCTGCCCGGCATCCCCGAAGTGCGGCCCGGCGACTCGCTCGCCAAGCTGATCGCCGCCGCGGCGATCGGCCCGGACCTGCCAGGGCTCGCCGACGGCGACGTCGTCATCGTCACCTCCAAGATCGTCAGCAAGGCGGAGGGTCGGGTCGTGCGGGCCGACGACCGGGAGGCGGCGATCGACGCCGAGACGGTGCGCGTCGTCGCCCAGCGCGGCGCGCTGCGGATCGTGGAGAACCGCAACGGCTTCGTGATGGCCGCCGCCGGTGTGGACGCCTCCAACACCCCGGCCGGCACCGTGCTGTTGCTGCCCGCCGACCCGGACGCCTCGGCCCGGGCCATCCGCGCGGAGCTGCGCGAGGCGCTCGGCGTCGACGTCGGCGTCGTGATCACCGACACCTTCGGGCGGCCCTGGCGCGCCGGGCTGACGGACGTGGCCATCGGCGCCGCCGGCCTGCGCGTCTTGGACGACCTGCGCGGCGGCACCGACGAGCACGGCAACCCGCTCGCGGTCACCGTCGTGGCCACCGCCGACGAGCTGGCCGCCGCCGGCGACCTCGTCAAGGGCAAGGCCAGCGGCTGCCCCGTCGCGGTGCTGCGCGGGCTGCCGCGCCTGGTGGGCGAGGCCGCCGACCCGACCGAGGTCGGGGCGCGGGCCCTGGTGCGCTCCGCGACCGACGACATGTTCCGGCTCGGCACGTCGGAGGCCGTACGGGAGGCGGTGACGCTGCGGCGTACGGTGCGCGAGTTCACCGACGCGCCGGTGGACGGGGCGGCGGTGCGGCGCGCGGTCGCCGCCGCGGTCACCGCGCCCGCCCCGCACCACACCACGCCCTGGCGGTTCGTGCTGCTGGAGAGCGCCGAGGCGCGTACCGAACTGCTCGACGCGATGCGCGAGGCGTGGATCGCCGACCTGCGGGCCGACGGTTTCGGCGAGGAGAGCATCGCCAGGCGGATACGCCGCGGGGACGTGCTGCGCCGCGCCCCGTACCTGGTCGTACCGTGCCTGGTCGCGGACGGCGCGCACGACTACCCGGACGAGCGGCGGGCCACCGCCGAGCGCGAGATGTTCGTGGTCGCGGCCGGCGCGGGTGTGCAGAACCTGCTGGTCGCGCTGGCCGGCGAGGGGTTCGGCTCGGCCTGGGTCTCCTCCACGATGTTCTGCCGCGACGTGGTGCGCGGCGTGCTGGAGCTGCCGGCGAACTGGGACCCGCTGGGCGCGGTGGCCGTCGGCCGCCCGGCCACCCCGCCCGTGCCGCGCCCGCCCCGCGAGGCGTCGGCCTTCATCGAGGTGCGCTAACGGCGCGGGGCGCGGGCCGGCGACGACCGGCCCGCACCGCGCGCCGTACCGGGGCGGGCGCGGCTCACAGGGCCCGGATGTCGCCCGGTGAGAAGCGCGGCGCGCGGCGCGGCGGGACGACGCCGGCGAGCAGGATCAGCCGACAGGCGCGGTAGCGCTGGTCGGCGTACGGGGCGAGCAGTTCCAGCATGGTGGCGTCGTCGGTGCCGCGCCGGCCGGTGAGGGCGTAGCCGACGATGCGGGGCAGGTGGAGGTCGCCGACGGTGACCGCGTCCGGGGCGCCGTTGCTGCGCTGGAGCACCTCGGCCGCCGTCCAGGGGCCGATGCCGGGCACGGCCTGGAGCCGGGCCATGGCCCGCGGCAGCTCCATCGACGCCGCCTCTTCGAGCCGGCCGGCCACCCGGGCGGCGCGTACGACCGTGTCCGACCGCTTGCCGTCCACGCCGGCCCGGTGCCACTCCCAGGACGGGATCAGCGCCCAGCCGCGCGCGTCGGGCATCACCCGCAGCCGCGTCTCCGGGCCCGGCGCGGGCTCGCCGTGCCGCCACAGCAGCAGCCGCCAGGCGCGGTACGCCTCGTCGCTGGTGACCTTCTGCTCCAGGATCGAGGGCACCAGCGACTCCAGCACCAGGCCGGTGCGGATCAGCCGCAGGCCCGGGTGGCGGCGGTGCGCCTCGTGCACCAGGCGGTGGCGCGGGCGGAAGCGGTCCGGGTCGTCGTCGGCGCCGAGCAGGGCGGGCAACCGGTCGAGCAGCCAGTCGGCGCCCTCGCCCCACGCCCGCGCCTCGATGGCGCCGCCGTGGCGCGCGAGGCGGATCGTGCCGGGGCCCTGCGGCGTGCGCGAGGCCCGCCAGACCGCCCCGTCGGCGGCCACCCGGAACGCCGGATCGCCCGGCCCCCGGCGCAGCACGCCGAGGTTGCGCACCAGGTCGTACGGGCCTGGCGGGACCCAGGTGCGGGTGGCGGACATCTGGCCAGGGTACGTGGGCGGGCCCGGCGACCGGGCCACTGGCCCGGTGCCTTCGCCGGCGCCTCCTCCCGTCCCGGCTACTGGTCGGAGGAGAAGCGCACCGCGCCGGTGGGGATGGCCACGTCGCACCAGACCCGCATGCCGTCGCGCAGTTCGTTGTCGGCGCCCACCGAGGCGCCGTCGCCGATGACCGCGCCGTCCAGGATGGTGCGGGCCCCGATCCGGGCGCCCGCGCCGATCAGCGAGTCGCGCACCCGCGCGCCCTCGCCGACGACCGCGCCGGCGAGCACGGTGCTGCCCTCGACCCGGGCGCCCGCGCCGATCCGGGCGTCGGCGCCGATCACGGTCCCGCCGGTCAGCTTCGCGTCCTCGGCGACCTGCGCCCCCGCGAGCACCAGCCGGTCCCCGCGGCGCCCGGGCAGGGCCGGCGAGGGGGCGCGGCCGAGCACGAGGTCGGCCGAGCCGCGGACGAACGCCTGCGGGGTGCCGAGGTCGAGCCAGTACGTGGAGTCCACCAGGCCCTGGAGGTGCGCGCCGGCGGCCAGCAGCCCGGGGAAGGTCTCGCGCTCCACGGAGACGGGCCGGCCGGCGGGTATGGAGTCGATCACCGAGCGGTTGAAGACGTAGGCGCCCGCGTTGATCTGGTCGGTGACGATCTCCTCGGGGGTCTGCGGCTTCTCCAGGAAGGCCGTGACCCGCCCGGTCGCGTCGGTGGGCACCAGGCCGTACGCGCGCGGGTCGCTGACCCGGGTCAGGTGCAGCGAGACGTCGGCGCCGGTGCGCTGGTGGGTCTCGACCAGGGAGTTGATGTCGAGCCCGGTGAGGATGTCGCCGTTGAAGATCAGCACCGGGTCGTTCGGCCCTGAACGCAGCCGCGAGGCCACGTTGCGGATGGCGCCGCCGGTGCCGAGCGGCTCCCGCTCGGTCACGTACTCCAGGTGCAGCCCCAGCTGTGAGCCGTCGCCGAAGTAGGGCTCGAAGACCTCGGCGAGGTAGGACGTCGCGAGTACGACGTGCTCGACGCCCGCGGCGCGGGCGCGGGCCAGCTGGTGCGCGAGGAAGGGCACGCCCGCCGCCGGGACCATGGGCTTGGGCGTGTGGACGGTCAGCGGGCGCAGCCGAGTGCCCTTGCCGCCGACGAGGAGGATCGCTTCTGTCACCTGGTCGTCTCTGCTTCCTGCGGGGCGCTTCGCTGCGGGCTGGCTCGCCCCCGGGCCGGTGGGCCCGGGGGAGGTCGGCGGCCAGTGTATGCAGAGGTCGCGGCCCGGTTCGCGCCGGTCAGCCGAGACGGCTCGGGGTGGGCGGCACCGGGGGCGTCAGCGCCCCTGGAGCCTGGCCGCGACGTAGCGGGCCGCTCCGAGCTGGCGGTAGAGCTGCGTTCCCGGGCAGTCGGTGGTGAAGCCGTCCCGGTGCCCGGAGATCACCTTGAGCCGCACGGTGACGCCCTTGCGGTACTTGTTGCTGCCGCCGGAGACCAGGTAGGTGCTGCCGGCCGGGTTGCGGCCGTGCAGGCCGAGCTTCCACGCGGTGAGCTTGGCCACGGCGCGTACCGCCGCTTTCGGGGGCGTGGAGCGGGAGTAGGTGCCCAGGACGGCGATGCCGGTGCTGTTGGAGTTGAAGCCGAGGGTGTGGGCGCCGAGCACCGGCTTGCCGGGGCCGCCGGCGCGGCCCTCGTAGATGTTGCCGCACTTGTCGACGAGGAAGTTGTAGCCCAGGTCCCGCCAACCGCTGCTCTTGACGTGGTAGCGGTAGATGCTGCGGATGACCGAGGGCGCCTGGGCGCAGCGGTAGTTGTTGCCCGTGGCGCTGTGGTGCACGAAGGCGGCCTTGACGGTCCTGGTGTAGCCGAGCTGTCGTTCGCGCAGCCGCTCGTCCGCGCTCCAGCCCTTGCGCAGGATGATGCGGGGCCGTGGGGCGAGGTACCGGCGCTTCCCGTCGCGCTGGGCCTCCGCCTGCTCGTCGGTCTCGGCCGGGAGGACGAGGTCGGCGGCGGCGCTGCGGGTCTGGTCGAGCACCAGGTTGTCGGTCGTCGCCTCGGCCGTGGACTGGTCGGGCTGGTCGGGCTGGTCCGGCTGTTGCCCGGGCTGGTCGGGCTGCTGGTCGGGCGCCTGCGGCTCGGCGGGGTCGGCCGCGTCGCCGTTCTGGTCACCGTACTGGTCGCTGAGCTGGTCGCCGTTCCGGTCACCGTGTTGGTCGCTGTGCTGATCGCCGTGCTGGTCACTGTGCTGGGCCGCGGGGCCGTCGGCGGGGCCGGCCTTGGTGGCGGGGTCGGCCGGGCCCGCGGTCTGGGCCGTGGCCGCCGGCCGCGGGTCGCCGGGGTGCACCAGTTCCAGGCGCAGGCCGCTGGGCAGCGGCCCGGCGGCGTGTCGGTCGGTCGGCGCGAGCGGGCGGTCGGGCGCGGGCCGCGCGTGCGGCCGGACCCGGAGCTGCACGCCGTCCGAGTCGCCGACCCACAGCGGGGCGGTGGCGCCGCGCACCCGACCGGCGCGCCGGTCGGCCGCGTCGAGGTCGGGGGCGTCGTCGCCGTGCGTCTCGACGTCCTGCCAGCCCGACCAGCGGTCGGTGCCGGCGGCCCGGGTGCGCACCTGCACCTGGCCGTGCAGGTCGGCCCGCGCGTCGTCCCAGACGACGCCGACGAGGGAGAAGGGCCGCACCTTCCGGGCCGTGATGCCGTACTCGGGCTCCACGTTGGCGCGTTCGGGGCTCGACGCCGGCCGAGCCAGCGGGGACAGCGGCAGCGACTGGGTGCTGCCGGGCAGTGCCGCGCTGGCGGGCGCGGCGTGGGGCGCGGCGGTGTGGGGGGCGGCTATGGCCCCCTGGCCGGGGGTCAGCGGGAGGGCCAGGGCGGCCGTGCACGCGACGCCGACCGCGGAAGCTAGGGTTGCACGCATACCGAAATGCTGGACATCTCGGACATATCTGTCTATTCGAAAGATGACGGTCGGTAGTCGGGAACGCCCGCCACCGCCCCTGGCACCGCCCCGGGTTGACTGCCCGCCAGCCCGCCCGGCGCGTACCCTTGCGGCGATGAACGCCACCGATCGCACCCCCGCCGACCTGCTGCAATCCGCACTCGCCGCGGACCCGGCGCGCCCCCTCGTGACCTTCTACGACGACGCCACGGGCGAGCGCGTCGAACTGTCCGTGGCCACCTTCGCCAATTGGGTGGCGAAGACCGCCAACCTGCTCCAGGGCGACCTCGGCGCCGAGCCCGGCGACCGGCTCGCGCTGCTGCTGCCCGCGCACTGGCAGAGCGCGGTGTGGCTGCTGGCCTGCTCCTCCACCGGAGTGGTGGCCGAGGTCGGGGGCGACCCGGCCGCCGCCGACCTGGTGGTCAGCGGCCCGGAGACGCTGGACGCGGCGCGCGCCTGCTCCGGGGAGCGCGTCGCGCTGAGCCTGCGCCCGCTGGGCGCGCGCTTCCCGCAGGTGCCGCAGGGGTTCATCGACTACGCGGTGGAAGTGCCGGCGCAGGGCGACCGGTTCGCCCCCTTCGCCCCGGTGGACCCGACGGCCCCGGCGCTCACGGTGGGCGCCGACGGCCCCGCGCTGTCCGGGGTCGAGGTCGTCGAGCGGGCCCGGGCCGACGCCGCGCGGCGCGGCCTGGAACCCGGCGCGCGCCTGCTGTCGAGCCTGCCGTACGACACCTGGGACGGCCTGTCCGCCGGGCTGCTGGCGCCGCTGGCCGCGGGCGGCTCCGTGGTGCTGTGCCGCAACCTGGACCGGCTCAGCCCCGCCGAGGTCGACCAGCGCCGGGCGTCCGAGCGCGTCACGGCGATGGCCACCGCGCCGGCGAGCTGAGCCGCCGGTCCGGGCGCGCGGCGGGGCCGCCGGCCCGAGTGGGCGGCGGGGCCCCCGGTCCCGCCGTCGGGGCGCTCCGGGTAGCCCGTCCGGCGCACCGTGGGGCCGGACCGCAGGCCGGGGCGGGCCGTGGGGGCGATGATCGTCGTGACGCACCACCACGCGCGGGGCCGACGCGTTCGCTCCAGTGACCGGTCGCCCCACGCGCCGCGGACTCCGCGGGGGCCAAGGCCCGCGGGGGAAGGACCCCGACGTGAGCGAGCGCCCCACCGACCCGGAAGCAGACGAGCCACCGCCGTCCGGCCCGCCGGCGCCGCGCCAGCGCCGTTGGCTGCGCTGGACGGCGGTGACCGCCTCCGTCCTGGTGCTGCTCGTGGCCGGCGCGGGTTGGATGCTGTACGAGCGCCTCAACGGCAACATCACCACCGACCGCGACACGGCGGAGCTGCTGCGCAAGTACGAGGCCGAGCGGCCGACGGTGCTGGTCAAGGGCGCCCAGAACATCCTGCTCATCGGCAGCGACGACCGCGGCGGACCCAACGGCAGGTACGGCCGCGACCGGGGCACCCAGCGCTCGGACACCGCGATCGTGCTGCACCTGTCCCGCGCCCGGGACCGCGCCACCGCGGTGAGCATCCCGCGCGACCTGATGGTGCGCATCCCGCACTGCGAGCGGCCCGGCGGCAAGCGGCAACGGGCGACGTTCGGGCAGTTCAACTACGCGTTCGAGAAGGCGGGGGCGGCCTGCACGATCCGTACCGTCGAGCAGCTCACCGGCGTGCGGATCGACCACCACATGATCGTGGACTTCGAGGGCTTCAAGCGGCTGGTCGACGCGGTGGGCGGGGTCCAGGTGTGCCTCGCGGCGCCGATGCGGGACGCGAAGGCGCGGGTGGACCTGCCGGCCGGACGCCAGATGCTGGATGGCGAACAGGCGCTCGGCTTCGTACGGGCCCGCTACACGCTCGGCAACGGCAGCGACACCCAGCGGATCGCGCGCCAGCAGGCGTTCATGAGTTCCCTGGTACGCAAGGTGCAGGGCAGCGGGGTGTTGCTCAACCCGACGAAGCTGTACCCGGTCCTCGACGCGGCCACCTCCGCCCTGACCACGGACCCCGGCCTGGACTCGTTGCGAGATCTGTACAACCTGGTGCGCGGTGTAAGGGACATTCCGTCGGACAAGGTGGATTTCCTCACCGTGCCGCGCCGCGCCTTCCGGCACAACGCCGCGCGCGACGAACTCGTACAGCCGGACGCCGACCGGCTCTTTGCCCAACTACGAGAAGACCGTCCGGTGACACCCCGGCGAAGCACGGTCGAAGCGGCCGACAACGCCGGCGGGAAGAACGGCACGAAGGCCGACAAAACCGACAGTGTGCCCGGCGGGACACCGCCCGGCGCCGCCTCCCCCGGACCCTCGCCGACCGCACGTGGGCTGTGTGAGAAGAGAAGGTGAAAAACTCCGCCGGACCGTGTCACGGCGCCGAATGGATTGGGCAAATTGCCCAGTTGTAGGAACGCGCGAACGGACACCGGCGTCGCTGCCGAATGAAGTTGGCGGATAGTGTGAGCGATCCGGAGCGCTGGACCAGGCTTTTCCGCGCCCTGCAGCAGACGATTGACCGCGCGCCGAGGGGGAGGCGCTGCGTGGCACCGACGGAGGACACAGACGACCGTGGACGCGCAAGGCCATGGGCAGGCGGGCGATTTCGACCCCGCTGACCAGTGGGTATTCAATCCGAGCACCGGCAGCTACGAGCTGCGGCTGGACACCACCGCGGACACCTCGGAGCCGCCCGCGTCCGCACCCGCACCCGGCGGCAGGGCCGCGGCCAGGGAGGCCGCCCGTCGTCGCGCCGTCCCCGAGCAGCGCGGGCGCCGCGCCGCGCCGCGCGGCGGCCGGGATGCCAAGGGCGCGGCCGGTGGCGTGCCGCAGCAGTCGGGGCCCGTCAGCCGCCGCAAGCCCAAGCCGAAGAAGTCCAAGACCAAGAAGGTCCTGCTCTGGGGCGGCGGGACGATGGCGTTCCTGCTGGTGGGCGGCTCGGCCGCGGCGTACTTCGTCTACCAGCACCTCAACGGCAACATCAAGAAGGTCGACGTCGGCGAGAACAACCCCGCCGTCATCGACGGGCCGGTCAACATATTGGTGATCGGCACCGACACGCGCTCCGGCAAGGGCAACGGGAACTACGGCGACAAGGACAGCGTGGGCCACGCGGACACCACGATCCTCTTCCACGTCTCCGAGGACCGTTCGAACGCCACCGCGCTGAGCATTCCGCGCGACCTGATCACCGACGTCCCGGACTGCACCGTCAAACAGGAGGACGGCTCCCGCAAGACCATCCCCGGCGAGCGTCAGGTGCGGTTCAACGCCAGCCTCGGCCAGGACGGGCGCGACCCCGGCTGCACCTGGAACACCGTCGAGAAGCTGACCGGCCTCGAGGTGGACCACTTCATGATGGCCGACTTCAACGCGGTCAAGACGCTGTCGTCGGCGGTGGGCGGCGTCGAGGTGTGTCTGGCCCGCGACATCGACGACCCGAAGTCGAAGCTGAAGCTGAGCGCGGGACGGCACAAGATCCAGGGCGAGGACGCGCTCGCCTTCGTCCGGACCCGGCACGGCGTCGGCTTCGAGAGCGACCTGGACCGCATCAAGCTCCAGCAGCAGTTCCTGAGTTCGATGATCCGCGAGATGAAGTCGGGCGGCACCTTCTCCAACCCGAAGAAGATGTGGAAGCTCAGCAATGCCGCCACCGACGCCCTCACCGTCGACACGGGCATTGGGAGCGTAAAAAAGCTGATGGATCTCGGTAAGGACCTGAGCAAGGTCGACATCAAGAACATCACCTTCGCGACAGTGCCGGTCTTCGACAACACCGATCAGGTGACCGTGCTGTTGGACAAACCCAAGGCGGAGCCGCTGTTCGCCATGGTCCGCCAGGACGTGTCGCTGACCGAGGTCAAGAAGAAGGAAAAGGCCGCCAAGAGCAAGGAGGCCGCCCGGCTGAAGGGAACCAAGGCCGATCCCGCGAACGTTCGGGTGAAGGTGCTGAACGGCAGCGGCAAGCTGGGGGCGGCACAGGAGACGGTGACCTGGATGCAGAACGAAGAGGGGATAATTCACAGCACCAACGGCCAGAACGCGCCGTCGGACATCAAGAAGACCACCTTGGAGTACGCGCCCAACCAGGCCGACCAGGCCCGACGGCTCGCCGACAGCATGGGTCTGCCGGGGTCCGCGCTCAAGCCGGGCACGGTGGAGGCCGACCCCATGGCGGAGATGACGTTGACACTGGGCGAGGACTACAAGGGCAAGGGCGTTCCGATCACCGCCCCGCGCAAGGCACCGGAGGGTGTCCAGCGCATAGGGGCGGACGATAAGAACGTCTGCGCGAAGTAACCTGCGATTCGCCCGCCCCATCAGGCCGGCAGCACGACCGAGTAGGGGAGGCCGGATGCGGCACAACGGCACGCGAGGGGGGCGATCGAGACGGCGCGTTCCGGAGGCCCGCGAACTCGGCTGGGACGACAGCCTGTACGAGGGCGACGCCGAGAAGGCCGAACCCCGGGCCGCCTCCGGCCGGGCCGGCGCGGACCTGCCGGGCGCGCGCCCGGGCGAGGGCGGCGCGGCGGGCCCCGGTGCGGCGAGGTCCAGCACGGCGGGGTCCGGTGCGGCGAGGTCCGGCGCGGGCTCGCGCGCCGGGGGGCGGCGCGCCCGTGGGCCGGCCGCGCCGCCGGCCGCGCCCGGCGGCGGTGACGACGGGGAGCGCGGCGGCGGCCATGGTGGCGGTGGCGTACCGGCGCCCCGGGGCGGCGGCGCGCGGCGCGCGGGCAGTCGGCGGCGGAACCGGGAGCGGGGCAAGGGGCGGCGCGTGCTGCTGTGGTCGGCGGGCGGGCTGGCGTTCGTCATCCTCGGCACGGCCGGCGCCGGCTACCTCTACTACCAGCACCTCAACGGCAACATAGAGAAGGACACCCTCAACCTCGGCGAGAACCGGCTGGACCGCAGCACGCCCAACGCGGACGGCCAGACCCCGCTGAACATCCTGCTGCTCGGCTCCGACAGCCGGAACACCGAGGAGAACATCAAGCTCGGCGGCTCGCGCGCGGACGCCGACCGCAAGCCGCTGGCCGACGTGCAGATGCTGGTGCACGTCTCCGCCGACCGCAGCAACATGTCGGTGGTGAGCATCCCGCGCGACACCCGGGTGACCATACCCAAGTGCATCGACGACGACGGCACGGTCTACCCGGAGTCCGATCGCAACATCATCAACTCCAGCCTGCAGAACGGCGGCCCCGGCTGCACGGTCGCCACCTGGGAGGGGCTGGCCGGGGTCCCGATCGACCACTTCATGATGATCGACTTCGCGGGCGTGGTGGACATGGCCGACGCCGTCGGCGGCGTGCCGGTCTGCGTGGACAACAACGTCAAGGACCCCGACTCGGGGCTGCACCTGGAGAAGGGCGAGCACGACATCAAGGGCCAGCAGGCCCTGCAGTGGCTGCGCACCCGGCACGGCTTCGAGGACGGCAGCGACATCGGCCGGGCCAAGGCCCAGCACATGTACATGAACGCGATGGTCCGCCAGCTCAAGTCCGGCACCAAGCTGTCCGACCCGGGCAAGCTGATGGACCTGGCCGAGGCGGCGACCAAGGCGCTCAAGGTGGACCCGGGGCTCGGCACCGTCAAGAAGCTCTACGACCTGGGCAACGACCTCAAGCGGGTGCCCACCAAGCGGATCACCATGACGACGATGCCGTGGATTCCGGACCCGCGGAGCAAGGCACACGTCGTGCCCAAGCCGGGCGACGCGGACAAGCTGTTCGAGCTGATCCGCAACGACATCGCGCTCGACGGCAAGGACAAGAAGAAGCTCCCGCCGAAGAAGACCGCCGAGCCCACGGTGCCGGCCGCGCCCAAGGGCGAGATCGCCGTCGCCGTCCAGAACGGCACCGGCTCCCCCTCGCTGGCCCCGGTGCCGCAGCGCGCTTCGGCCATCGCGGACGCGCTGATCGCGAACGGCTTCAACCAGGCCATCGCGGACCCGACGCCCAAGCCGCAGGCGACGACGACGGTCACGTACGCGACCGAGGAGCAGCGCGCCAACGCGCTGGCCGTCGCGGAATCGCTCGGCCTGCCCAAGAGCGCCGTCCAGCTCGGCTCAGGGCTGCCGCAGGTGACGGTGGTCGTCGGCGCGGACTGGCGGGAGGGCACCAGCTACCCGAAGCCGGCCGACGGCGGGGACGCGGGCAGTGGCGACGGCGCCGGGAGCGAGGAGCGGGACCAGGACACCAAGGCCCCGGACAGCGCGGACGCGCTCAACGGCGACGACAAGACGGCGTGCATGAAGGTGAACCCGGTCTACACGTTCTAGCCCCGGCCGGGCCGGGCCGCCACGGCGGGCGGCCCGGCCGTCGGCGTCGTACGGCGGTGTTCGCGGCCTGGCTCAGACGCCCGAGCCGCTGGCGACGACGGCGGGGCGGCGGCTGGCGATGACCTTCTTCGCCAGCGCCCGGGGGCTGGTCAGGAAGCCCCAGCCCCAGGAGAGGTGCATGGTGGCGAGGGCGAGCGGAATCCGCAGCCGGGCGCCGACCGGCAGCCCCCTGCCCGCCGGGACGGAGCCGGCGACGATCGCCGCGAGGTAGCCACCGGGGACGACCAGGCCCCACGGGGTGAGCGCGACGCCGACGACCAGGCCCGCCGCGATGGCCACCACGGCGGTGGGCGGGGCGAGGTAGCGCAGGTTGATCGAGCCCTGGTGGTAGCGGGCGACCACGTGCCGCCAGCGGCCGTAGTCCTTGTACTGCTTGGCCAGCGCGCGCATGCTCGGCCGCGGCCGGTAGGAGACCTTCAGCTCGGGCGAGAACCAGATCAGGCCGCCCGCCTCGCGGATGCGGAAGTTCAGCTCCCAGTCCTGGGCGCGGATGAACTCCTCGTTGTAGCCGCCCTGTTGCTCCAACGCCTCGCGGCGGAAGACGCCCAGGTAGACGGTCTCGGCCGGGGCCGCGTCGCCGCCGGTGTGGAAGGCCGCGTTGCCCACGCCGATCTTGGAGGTCATGGCGGCGGCGACGGCGTGCTCCCAGTCGTTCTCCCCCTCGGCGTGCATGATGCCGCCCACGTTCTGCGCGCCGGTCTCCTCAAGGAGTCGCACCGCGGTGGCGATGTAGTTCGCGGAGAGCATGCCGTGGCCGTCGACGCGCACCACCACCGGGTGGCGCGACGCCTTGATCGCCGCGTTCAGCGCGGCGGGCGTGCGTCCCGTGGGGTTGGGCACCGTGTGCACCCGAGGGTCCTCGCGCACCAGCTCGGCGGCGATCTCGTCCGTACGGTCCGTCGAGGGGCCGAGGGCGATCACCACCTCCAGCTCGCCGGCGTACTCCTGTTCCAGGATGTGCCGGACGGAATTGCGCAGGTGACGCTCCTCGTTGAGCACCGGCATGATCACGGATACGGCCGGAGGCTGTGACTCAGACATCTTCCCTCGGGGGTACAGGGGTCGCCGCCCAGGTGACTGCGGGTAGTACGGGCCACGTTACCGCTAATGGGGGATGCGGAGGCGCACCGGGCGGGTGGCCGCCGGCGCGACGCCCGGCGTGGGGAGCTGTGGCGCTCATCATATGGACTTACGATGTTCACTTCGACCGGCTTCATTACAGCTCGCCACCCTTCGTCCAATTCTGCGCTGTTTCGCCCTGCTTCACCCACGCTGCGCCGGGCGCCCCGCCCATCCTGCGTGCCCGCCCGCCCCAGCCCGTCGCGGAGGTCTCCCCCAGTGACCCAACCGGCCCGCACCCCGCACCCGCCCCCACCGCGCCGGCCCCGTATCCCACGCGGCCCCGCCGCCGCCCCGCCCGCCGCGGCGGCTCGGACCAGGCCGGGGCGCGGCGACCGGCCTCGCTGGGGGCGGCGGCTGTCCGTGTCCGCCGCGGTGACGGTGCTGATCGCCGGCGGGGCCGGGCACGCGATGGTCTCCGGCCTGGAGAACGGCATCGACCGGGTCGACGCGTTCGGCTCCCTCGACCACCGCCCCGCCGCCGGCGACGGGACGAACTTCCTGGTCGCCGGCGTCGACCGGCGCGAGGCGATCACGCCCGAGGAGAAGGCCAAGTACCGGCTCGGCGGCGCCCCCTGCAACTGCGCCGACACCCTGATGCTCGTCCACCTCTCGGACGACCACGACCGCGCCAGCGTGGTCAGCCTGCCGCGCGACTCGTACGCCGAGATCCCCGCGTACACCGACCCGGCCACCGGCACCGTGCGCCGCACCCACCCGCAGAAGATCAACGCAGCGTACGCGGAGGGCGGGCCGAGCCTGACCGTGCGCACCGTCGAGCACATGACGGGCGTGCACATCGACCACTACCTGGAGGTCGACTTCGCCAGCTTCATGCGGACCGTGGACGTGGTCGGCGGCGTCGAGGTGTGCACCGTACGGCCGCTGAGGGACCGGTACACCGGGCTCGACCTGGCCGCCGGGCGGCACACGCTGGTCGGCGGCGAGGCCCTGCAGTACGTACGGTCGCGGCACGTCGACGGCGCCGCCGACCTCGGCCGGATGCAGCGTCAGCAGCGGTTCCTGGCCGCCCTCATCGACAAGGCGACCACCAGCGGGGTGCTGCTCAACCCGGTCAAGTTCGCGAAGGTGGCCTCGTCGGTGCTCGGCTCGGTACGCGCCGACCGGCAGTTGGGCAGCGCCGAACTCCTC
This sequence comes from Streptomyces sp. 71268, assembly GCF_029392895.1. NCBI lineage: Bacteria > Bacillati > Actinomycetota > Actinomycetes > Kitasatosporales > Streptomycetaceae > Streptomyces > Streptomyces sp. 71268. The sequence continues at coordinate 5,421,876 of NZ_CP114200.1, read as the reverse complement.
AAGCTGGGCAAGGCCATGCGGGGCTTCTCGCCCGCCTCGTCGGAGTTCGCCTCGGTGCCCGTCGGGGACGTGAGCTACTCGGTGCCGGGCGTCGGCTCGACCGTACGGTGGAACGAGGCGCGGGCCGACAAGCTCTTCGAGGCCATCCGCGAGGACCGCCCGCTGGCCCCGCAGCGGCCGCGCCGGCCCCGGGCCACCGCGGTCGAGATCGACCCGGCGCAGATCCGGGTCCAGGTCGTCAACGGCACCGACCGCACCGGGCTCGGCGCCAGGACCGACCGCGCCCTGCGCGCGACCGGGTTCGCCACCACCGGCGTGGCCAGCAACGCGCGCGAGCGCGGCGCCCCGCACACCGTGATCGCGCACGACCCACGCTGGCGGGACTCGGCCCGCTCCCTGGCCACGGCCCTGCCCGGCGCCACGCTCCGCCCGGTGCGCGGCCAGGGCCCGGTGCTGCGGGTCACGCTCGGCACCGAGCACCGGGGGGTGCGCCCGGTACGCCCGGAGCACCCGACCCCGGTCGCCGGGTCGGCGGTGAAGGGCGACGAGGTCAACTGCTCGTAGCGGCGCCGTCGGCCGGTGCCGCCCCGCTCCTGTCCGCCCGACGTCCTCGACCGGCTTCGTCCGCCCTCTGTGTCCGGCGGCCAACCAGTCGCATGATGACGGGTGGGGTCGGCGCACGGGGGTGCGCCGCGACGTCCCGCCCCGGCACGGGGCGGCGGGGGGAGAAGGACATGAGGGCACGAAGACTCGTCACGGCGGCCGCGGCGACGGCCGTGGGCGCGCTGCTCGTGGGCTGCACGCAGTCGGACCGCAGCGAACTCGTCACGTGGACCGACGAACACGGCCGGGCCTGCACGGGCGTGGTCATCATCGACTCGGAGGACGGCGACCGCGAGATGTCCAGCCTCGACTGCGACTACGCCCCGGACGGCAGGCAGCCGGGGCGCACCACGACGACGCCGGTGCCTCGCTGAGCCCGGTTCGTGTGCCGGGGAGGCCGGGTCACTCGTCCGGGCGCTGCTCGCGCAGTTCCCGGATGGCTCGGCGCCTGGCGAGCCGGTGCGTGCGCCGGATCTGCGCCTCCTGGAAGCGACGCGCGTCGCGCTCCGAGTCGGGGATGACCGGCGGCACGCTGCGCGGCATGCCGTCCGCGTCGACGGCGGCGAACACCAGGTAGGCGCTGCCGACCTGGGTGGCGGGGGTCGACTCGTTCCACCGCTCGGCCATGACGCGCACGCCGATCTCCATGGAGGTGCGGCCGGTCCAGTTGCACTGCGCGTGCACGTGGACGAGGTCGCCGACGCGCACCGGCGAGAGGAACGCCATCTCGTCCATGGACGCCGTGACGGCGGGCCCGCCCGAGTGCCGGCCGGCGACCGCTCCGGCCGCGTCATCGACCAGTTTCATGATCACGCCGCCGTGGACGGTCCCGAGGAGGTTCGTGTCCGCCGCCGTCATGATGTGCGACAGCGTCGTGCGCGACGCCGAGGTCGGCTTGCCGGGAAGATCGTCCCCGGCCGCCGTAGGGCCCTGATCAGTCATGCCCTCCACCATAAGCGGACGGCCCCGACATCATGTTCGGACGCCGTCGACGCCGCCCTGTCGTTGCTCGCCGTACATCTACGCTGGTCAGCCCGGGTGTCGCGGGCGCGATCGAGCGTACGGGGCGACCTGGCGCCGGCCGGCCCGGGCTCACCGGCACACCGCCCGCCCACCGCCCGACACGGTCCGTACGCGATGTCGGCACGCTGGGCGACCCCCGGCGCGGGCCCGTGGGCGGACTGCCCGGTATCGCCGCCTCCACGGCCCGGGCCTGAAGGGTCGAGACCGCCGTTCACGCGCCCCGTAATGCATCAGCTCTGCAACAGCACCGCCCCAAGACCGCACCCGCCCTGTGAGGGCGCTGGTGTGAGCGGGCAAACTTCGGCTATGAGCAATTGGCCCGAGGGGTGGAATGGCGACGGCGACCGGGGGCGCGGCGGCGGCGCCGGTCGCGGTGCCGGTCGCGGCCCCGCGCCCGACATCGCACGTTCGATGCCGCACGTCCGCCGCGACCCCGCGTCCCGCGGCCCGCACGGCGAGCCGCCGCTGCCGCCCGGGATGTCGCCGCGCGGCGCGGTCCCGCCCCAGCAGCAGCCCCCTGGTTACGACGGCGCGCACGCCGGCGACGGCTATGACGACGGGTACAACACCGGTCAGGTCTACGGCGCCGGCCGCGGTCCCCTCCCCCGCGACCCGGGTGGCGGCCAGCCGCCGCACGGCGCCCCGCCCGGGCCGCCGCCCGCGCGCCCGAACTGGCGCAAGCGGATCACGATCGGCCTGGTCAGCGTCTTCGCGTTCCTCCTGGTCGTCTCCGTCGGCACGTACTTCTGGGCCGACTCCAAGCTCAAGCGCGAGGTCGACCTGGGCGCCGTGGAGGACCGGCCGAGCGGCGGCAGCGGCACCAACTACCTGATCGTGGGTTCCGACAGCCGCGAGGGCATGTCCGACGAGGAGAAGAAGGACCTGCACACCGGCTCGGCCGACGGCAAGCGCACGGACTCGATGATGATCCTGCACGTCGGGGACAACGGGAACACCATGGTCAGCCTCCCGCGCGACTCCTGGGTGACGATCCCCGCGTTCACCGGCTCCGAGTCCGGCAAGCGCATCCCGCAGCAGCAGCAGAAGCTCAACGCCGCGTTCTCCATCCAGGGCCCGGAGCTGCTGGTCCGGACGATCGAGTACAACACCGGCCTCAAGATCGACCACTACGCGGAGATCGGCTTCGGCGGCTTCGCGAAGATCGTGGACGCGGTCGGCGGCGTCGAGATGGACATCCCGCGCGACATCAAGGACAAGAAGTCCGGCGCCGACTTCAAGAAGGGCAAGCAGACGCTGGACGGCAAGGACGCGCTCGCCTTCGTCCGCAACCGGTACGAGGCGGGCAGCGACCTGGAGCGTACGAAGAACCAGCAGAAGTTCCTGTCCACGCTGGCCTCCCAGGCCGCCACGCCGGGCACCATCATGAACCCGTTCCGGCTCTACCCGACGATGAGCGCGGGCCTCGACTCGCTGATCGTGGACAAGGACATGAGCCTGTGGAAGCTGCGCTCGATGTTCTGGGCGATGAAGGGCGTCACGGGCGGCGACGGCAAGCAGATGAACATGCCGGTCGCCAACCCCGGCTACAGCACCCCCAAGGGCTCGGCGGTGCTCTGGGACATGCCGCAGGTCAAGAAGCTGGTCGAGCAGTTGAAGAACGACGAGAAGGTCACCGTCTCGGCGAAGTGACCGCCGCCTGAGCAGTCCCGCGCCGGTACGGTGAGCCGGCGCCCGGTGGCGGCGGCGGTGTGGCAGGACGATGAGGCAGCGAGCGGGCCCCGACAGTACGTGTCGGGGCCCGCCGGCGTGTGCGGGCCCGGACGCTGGCCCGCGGGCCGCCGAACGGGTGCGGATGCGGGGTCGGCCGGGCTCGGAGATGCTGGTGACAAGAGCAGAGCCGGATCGGCAAGGAGGACGCCATGTCCATGCTCGACAAGCTGAAGAACATGCTCAAGGGGCACGAGGACACCGCGCGCAAGGGCATGAACAAGGCCGGTGACGCCGTGGACCGCAAGACGGGCGGCAAGCACCGCGACAAGATCGACACCGCCCAGCAGAAGTTCGACGACCAACTGGGCAAGCGCCGGGACGACCCCGGCCGCTGACGCGGAAGCGCCAACCCCACGCGATCGACCGGCCCCCGCCGGGGCCCGCGAGGACGCTCCCCACGGGGACCGGTCTCGCGCGAGCGGTGCGTGACCGGCGTCGGGACGGTCCGCGCTGGGGCGGCGCCGGCCTCGCCGGAGCCCGCCCGGGGTGGATGTGCGTACGCCGGAGTACGCGGGGCTCACTCGCGGTAGACGAGGCCCCCGTTGAGGGTGCCCTGTCCGTCGGTGCCGGCCCAGAAGACGGCCAGGCGGTGCGCGCGGACGTTGGCGGTGGGCGCCATGCCCACCAGCGTGGGGGCGCCGATGCCGCGCTCGTTGAGGATGTTCACCGAGGTGATGGGGTCGGCCCCGTTCGTCAGTCGGCCGAGGTCGAGGGCGGCGACGTTGAGCAGCCCGGTACCGTCCACGCCGGTCCACCCGACGTGCACCCCGCCCCGGTACGAGGCGACCGACGGCTGGGCGATGCTCTGCTGGGCCGAGCGGACGACCGCCGGCGTCTCCCCGCTCGGGGTCGGCGAGGTGGTGAACGCGAACCGCAGGAAGCCGTCCGACGCGGTCCAGGCCCACAGGAACCGGCCGCCGGGCACGTCGCTGAGGCTGAACCGGCGCACGGGGCCGCGCGTCGCCCCGACCCAGGCCAGCGTGGAGAGCGCGCTGAACACCAGTGGGCTGGTCTCGTTCGCCACGACCTGGTTGCCCTGCTGGTCCACCACGCCGAGCTGCGGGACCGCCCGGCTGGAGCCCGCCAGCGTGGGGGCGCCGCGCCCGCTGAGGACGCCGTCGCTCACGATGGTGCGGCCGGCGAGGCGGCCGGTGAAGGTGAAGGTGCGGGTCTCGATCTCCAACGTGGCGACGTGCAGCCGCTGCCCGGCGCTGATGTCGACCCAGGCCATCTGCCCGTGGATGTCCGCCAACAGCCCGCCGGCGAGGGCCGGCGCGTACGGCGAGGCGTCGGCGAGGACCGTCTTCCGCAGTACGGTGCCGGCGAGTTGACCGGGCGGGCCGGTCGCGTTGGCCACGGTGATGTTGCGGCTGTTCTGGTTGCCGCGCCAGGCGAGGATCGGCGTGTCCATCGGCTGGATCACGGCGGGGCCCGACGTACTGCCATCGCCCCACCAGGTCACTTTGTCGAAGACGTCTCCCACGGCTGCTCCCCGAGGATGAGCGGTGCGTCCGCGTGGCCGCACCTGTCGTCCTCACGGTAGGCCGCGGGAGAAGCCGGTGACGGGCCTCGCGCCGCCGCGCCCCGCCGGCCCGAAGCGCCGCCACCACCCGCGCGCCCCCGCCACCGCCACGCGCCCGCCACTCGGGTCCCGGCGCGCGCCGGGACGCGGGGCGCGCCGGGGTACGCCGGTGGCGGCCGATGGTGGCCTGGGGCGCGGCTGTGAACTAGGGCAGGGCTGTGAACTGGGGCAGGGCTTTGAACTGGGCACGGCTGTGAGCCGGGACCGGCGCGGGGCCTGGCGCGCCCCGGACGCCCTGGCACGGCATCGAGCGCGGGAAACGGAAACGACCCCCGGCGCGATACCGGGGGTCGTGTTCCGTACGTGGGTCACGCGGGCACGCCAGTCGCGGTGGCGGCGTCCCGCGCGGCTCCCGTTACGGCAGGTTGCGGGCCATGACGATGCGCTGCACCTGGTTGGTGCCCTCGTAGATCTGGGTGATCTTCGCGTCGCGCATCATGCGCTCGACCGGGTAGTCACGCGTGTAGCCGTAACCGCCGAGGAGTTGGACCGCGTCGGTGGTGATCTCCATGGCGGCGTCCGACGCGTAGCACTTGGCCGCGGCGCCGTAGAAGGTCAGGTCCTCGTCGGGGCCGCCGGCCGCGACGCGCTCGGACTTGGCCGCCGCCGCGTAGGTGAGCTGCCGCGCCGCCTCCAGCTTCATCGCCATGTCGGCCAGCATGAACTGCACGCCCTGGAAGTCGCCGATCGGCTTGCCGAACTGCTTGCGCTCCTTGACGTACCCCTTGGCGTAGTCGAGGGCGCCCTGCGCGATGCCGAGGGCCTGGGCCGCGATGGTGATGCGGGTGTGGTCCAGGGTCTTCATCGCGGTGGCGAAGCCGGTGCCCTCGGCGCCGAGCAGCCGGTCCGCGGGGATGCGGACGTTGTCGAAGTAGACCTCGCGGGTGGGCGAGCCCTTGATGCCGAGCTTCTTCTCCGGGGCACCGAACGAGACGCCCTCGTCGCCCTTCTCGACGACGAAAGCCGAGATGCCCTTGGACCGCTTCTCCGGGTCGGTGACGGCCATGACCGTGTAGTAGTCGGAGACGCCCGCGTTGGTGATCCACCGCTTCACGCCGTTGAGGACGTAGAAGTCGCCGTCCCGGACCGCCTTGGTCTTCATGCCCGCGGCGTCCGAGCCCGCGTCCGGCTCGGACAGGCAGTACGAGAACATCGCGTCGCCCTTGGCCAGCGGGCCCAGGTACTTCTTCTTCAGCTCCTCGGAGCCGGAGAGGATCACCGGGAGCGAGCCGAGCTTGTTCACGGCGGGGATCAGCGAGGAGGAGGCGCAGACGCGGGCCACCTCCTCGATGACGATCACCGTCGCGAGGGCGTCGGCCCCGGCGCCGCCGTACGACTCGGGGACGTGCACGGCGTGCAGGTCGTTGGAGACCAGCGCGTCCAGCGCCTCCTGCGGGAAGCGGCCCTCTTCGTCCACCTCGGCCGCGAACGGCGCGATCTTGGCTTCGGCGAGGGCACGCACCGACTCGCGGAGCATGTCGTGCTCCTCGGCCGGGCGGTAGAGGTCGAATCCGACAGTGTTCTTCTCCGCGGAGGCCACGGTGTCCTCACTCCCTGAGTAGGCGTACCCGAGCGTTAATAACCGTTAAGTAACCCAATCCTAGGGGTGGCGGCCGAGACGCGGGTACGTGAGTTAGACGACAGCGGCTCAGTTTCCCGGATGAGCCCCCGACTATGCTCGGGCCACGCAGTCCGGCCCGCCCTCACCACGATTCGTACCCACGGAGCACAGCATGGCCCCCAAGATCACTGTGATCGGCACCGGGTATCTCGGCGCCACCCACGCCGCGGCCATGGCCGAACTCGGGTTCGAGGTGCTGGGCCTCGACATCGACCCCGCGAAGATCGAACTGCTCTCCTCGGGCCGGGTGCCGATGTACGAACCGGGCCTTGAGGACCTGCTGCGGCAGCACGTCGCCGGCCACGAGGGCAGCACCGGGCGGCTGCGGTTCACCACCTCCTACGAGGAGGTCGCCGACTTCGGCGACGTGCACTTCGTGTGCGTCAACACGCCACAGAAGCAGGGCGAGTACGCCTGCGACATGCGGTACGTGGACAGCGCCTTCGAGTCCCTCGCCCCGCTGCTGCGCCGCCCCGCGCTGGTCGTCGGCAAGTCCACGGTCCCGGTCGGCAGCGCGAGCCGGCTGGCCGCGCGCCTGCGCGAGCTGGCGCCGGTGGGCGAGGACGCGGAGCTGGCCTGGAACCCGGAGTTCCTGCGCGAGGGCTTCGCCGTCCAGGACACCCTGCGGCCGGACCGCATCGTCGCGGGCGTCACCAGCGAGCGGGCCGAGAAGGTGCTGCGCGAGGTGTACGCGGCGCCACTGGCCGCGGGCACGCCGTTCGTGGTGACCGACTTCCCCACCGCCGAGCTGGTGAAGACCTCCGCGAACTCCTTCCTGGCCACCAAGATCTCGTTCATCAACGCGATGGCCGAGGTGTGCGAGGCCGCCGACGGCGACGTGGTCAAGCTGGCCGAGGCGATCGGCCATGACGAGCGGATCGGGAAGAAGTTCCTGCGCGCCGGGATCGGGTTCGGCGGCGGATGCCTGCCCAAGGACATCCGGGCCTTCATGGCCCGCGCCGGCGAACTCGGCGCCGACCAGGCCCTCACCTTCCTCCGCGAGGTCGACTCGATCAACATGCGGCGCCGCGGCCACATGGTCGAACTGGCCCGCGACGCCGTGGGCGGCTCCTTCCTGGGCAAGCGGGTCGCGGTGCTGGGCGCGGCGTTCAAGCCGGACTCGGACGACGTACGGGACTCGCCGGCGCTCAACGTGGCCGGTCAGATCCACCTCCAAGGCGCGCAGGTCACGGTGTTCGACCCGAAGGGGATGGACAACGCGCGCGCCCTGTTCCCCACCCTGGGGTACGCCCCGAGCGCCCTGGACGCGGTGCGCGGCGCCCATGTCGTACTGCACCTGACGGAGTGGCGCGAGTTCCGCGAACTGGACCCGGAGGAGCTGGGCGCCGTCGTGGACGACCGCCGCATCCTCGACGGCCGCAACGCGCTCGACCCCGACGTCTGGCGCCAGGCCGACTGGACGTACCGCGCCCTGGGCCGCCCCCGCCTCTGAGGCCCCCCGGGGCCGTGACGGCGTCATGGCGCGGGACGCACCAGTCGTGTGTCGTACGCCAGGATCACGGCCTGCACCCGGTCGCGGGCGCCCGTCTTGGCGAGGATGCGGCTGATGTGGGTCTTGACCGTGGACTCGGCGAGCCGGAAGCGGGCGCTGATCTCGGCGTTGGACCAGCCCTTGCCGATCACGGTGAGGATCTCCCGCTCCCGCTCGGTGAGGGCCTCAAGCCGCGGGTCGGGCGCGCCCTCCGCACGGTTCCCACCCGGCCCGGCGCCCGGCGTCGGCAACCGGTCCGCGTAGGCGTCGAGCAGGCGGCGGGTCAGGCCCGGGGCGACCACGGCGTCGCCGCTGGCCACCGCGCGGATGCCGGCGAGCAACTCCTCCGGCTGGGCGTCCTTGACCAGGAAGCCGCTGGCCCCGGCGCGCAACCCGGCGTACGCGTACTCGTCGAGGTCGAACGTGGTCAGGATCAGCACGCGGCTGCGGTCGCCGGCGGCCACGATGCGGCGGGTGGCCTCCACGCCGTCCAGGCCCGGCATCCGGACGTCCATCAGGACGACGTCGGGGCGTAGTTCGGCGGTCTGGCGGACGGCCGCGGTCCCGTTGTCCGCCTCGCCGAGGACCGCCATGTCGTCCTGGCTCTCCAGCAACATGCGGAAGCCGAAGCGCTGCAACGGCTGGTCGTCGACGATGAGGACGGTGGTCACGACGCACCACCCGCCTCTCGCCTCTCGCGCGTCCCGCGCTCTGTACCCGTCGCCCGCCCGTCCCGCCTCTCGCGCGTCCCGCGCTCAGTGCCCGTGGCCCGCGCGTCTCGCCTCTCGCGCGTCGCCCGTTTGGCGCGCACAGCGTCCGTCGCGGCGGCGTCCGCGTCCTGGGGGTCGGGGTCGGGCGCACCGGGCTCGGCTCGCGGGGCCGGCTCGGGGTCCGCGCCGCCGGGGGCTGGTGGGCGTGGGGGGTGGGGTGGTGGTGGACGCGGGGAGTTCCAGGCGTACGTGCCAGCCGCCGTCCGAGCGTGGCCCTGCGGTGAGGGCCCCGTCGTAGAGCGCGGCCCGCTCGCGCATGCCGCGCAGGCCCCTGCCCTGGTGGCCGTCGCCCGTCGCGAGCTGTGCGTGGCGTAGCCGGCGCACGGGCCCACCCGTGTCGGTGACGGCGACGGACAGCGCGTGCGGCGCGTGCGTCACCTCGACCATGGCCGTGGCCTGCGGGCCCGCGTGCTTGAGCGTGTTGGTCAGCGCCTCCTGTACGACCCGGTACACGGTCAGCTCGCGGCCGGGTGAGCCCGGCGCGGGCGTGCCGCGCTCCGACAGGCGGACCGGTAGCCCCGCCTCCCGTACCCGGTCCACGAGTGTGCCGAGGTCGGCGAGCGTGGGCTGCGGACCGAGTTCGGGCTCGGGCCGCGCGTCCGTGTCGTCGTCGTCGCGCAGCACGCCGAGCAGTCTGCGCAACTCGTCCAGCGCCTGCCGGCTGGTGGCGCCGATCGCCGTCAGCGCCTGAGCCGCGCGCTCGGGGTTCTTGCGCGCCGCGTACGAACCGCCGTCGGCCAGGCCGGTGATGACCGAGAGGTTGTGGCCGATGATGTCGTGCATCTCGCGGGCGATGCGGGCGCGTTCGGCCGCGGCGGCGAGTTGGGCCTGCTGGTCGCGTTCGACCTCAAGCTGGCGGGCCCGATCCACGAGCGAGGCCGTGTAGTCGCGGCGGCTGCGGACCGCTATGCCGAGCAGCGCCACCACGACGCTGCCCGTGACGACGGGGAGGAACGCCTGCCCCCAGTCCCCCTCGGGCCAGCGCGAGGCGCCCACCGCCGCCTGCGTGACGACCAGCGCGCCGGCGACCGTCAGGGCCTTGCCCGGTAGCCGCAGGGCGATGCAGAAGAGCACGATCAACTGACCCAACTGGCCGACCTGGAGCCGCGTACCCACCCACGCGTCCACCAGGCCGACCGCCGTCATGACGGCGAACGCGGCCAGCGGGCGTCTGCGATGCCAGGGCAGTGCCAGGACGAAGCCCGCCGCCATGGCCGCCACCAGCGCCACCGGCACCTCGCCGGAGTGGGCGATCCGCCGCCAGTTGCCGCCGCCCACGTCCACGCAGGCCGCGATGGCGAACACCAGCGTCAGCAACGCGTCCCACAGCACCGGGCGGCGGGCGTCGAGGGCACACACCCGCCGCGCGGCCCGGTGCGCCCATCGGATCGGATACGGGCCACTCGGCGTCCACTCCTGGACGCCCCCGACCGCACTCATCCCCGCCACCCCTCGTTCGTCACTCTCCCCGTACCGACCCCACGTCGGCCGACCTCGCCGGCCGACATGTCGGCCAACCCTCGCCGACCTCTCGTCGGCCTCCCCCGTACCGGCCCACGCCGACCGGTCCCGTGCCGTCCCTGCTTCGGCCGGCCCCGTGCCAAGCCTGCGTCGGCCAGTCCCGTATCGACACCTCGTCGGCCTCACATCGGCCGGCGAGGTGTCGGGCCGGCCGCCCGTACGCCGTCCCACCCGGCACCATCCTCGTACCCCGCGCGCCGGCCGCCCGCCCCGCGGGTGGGCGTACGCCCGGCGCCACGCACCCGGCCCGCGCGCCGCGCGAACCCGTCGCTCACACGTCCCGGCGCCTGAGGAACAGCGCCGCCAGCGCCAGCGTCCCCGCGACCGAGCAGCACAGGGCGAGCAGGGCCGGGCCCGGGGCCAGCAGGTCGGGGCCCCCGCCCACCAGCATCAGGGCCTGCGCCGCCTTGCTGGGCAGGCAGGCGACGACGTCGTCCACCACGTCGTACGGCAGCAGCCCGACCACCTCGGGCAGTACGAGCACCGCGCCTATGTACGCGCCGATCGCCGCCGGAACGCTGCGCAGCAGCGCGCCGAGGCCCAGGCACAACAGGCCGAGGAGGGCGATGCCCACCGCCGCCCCGCACAGTGCCCGCACCACGCCCGGGTCGCCGAGGTCCGCCTCCATGTCCGTACCGGACAGGAAGACCTGGGCCAGCGGGAAGGTGAGGAAGACGGTCGCGAACATGACCGCGAGGGCCACGCCGCCGAAGACGGCCGCCTTGGCCCACAGCACGGGCAGCCGGCGCGGCACGGCGGTGAGGGAGGTCCGGATCATGCCGGACGCGTACTCCCCCGCGGTCACCAGAACGCCGAGCACGGCGAGCAGTATCTGGCCGAACTGCGTTCCCAGCAGGGTGAGTTCGACGGGCTCGACGCCGTCGCCGTCGCCGCTCTGGTACGTCCCAGCGACCACCGCGCCGAGACCGGCTGTCACCAGCAGGGTGGCGGCGAGGATGCTCCAGGTGGTGCGCAGCGACCACAGCTTGGCCCATTCCGAGCGGACCACGCGCGGCCAGGTGATCCGGTAGTCGACGGGTGGGCCGGGCACGGCGGCCGGGCCCGTGGCCTGCCGCCCGGACTGGCGCTGCTGTTGCGACTGGTGCTGTTGAGGCTGGGTGGCGAGGTCGCCGGGTCGGCCGGTCACGTGGCGGCTCCTTGGGACGCGGTGGCTTGTTGCGTGGTGGGAGTGGAGGTGGAGGGGGACTGAGGGGCGGTCGGGTCGTCGGCGTGGGCCACGTACTCCACCGCGTCCCGCGTCAGCTCCATGAACGCCTCCTCCAACGAGGCGCGGCGCGGGGTGAGTTCGAAGAGGGGTATGCCGTGTGCCGCCGCGGTGCGGCCGATGCGCTCACCGTCGGCGCCGGTGACGCGCAGCGTGTCCGGGCCGTCGTCGGCCGCCTCGATCCGCACGCCAGGGCCCGCGAGCAGGGTTCGTAGCCGGTCCGCCTCCGGCGAGACGACCGTGATCTCCCCGAGCCCCGCGTCGCGTACGAACTGCTCCACGGTGGTGTCGGCGAGCAGCCGGCCGCGGCCGATGATGATCAGGTGCTCCGCGGTGACCGCCATCTCGCTCATCAGGTGCGAGGAGACGAAGACCGTACGGCCCTCGGCCGCGAGTGACTTGAGCAGGTTGCGTATCCACAGCACGCCCTCCGGGTCGAGCCCGTTGACCGGCTCGTCCAGGATGACCGTGGCCGGGTCGGCCAGCAGCGCGGCGGCGATGCCGAGCCGTTGCCCCATGCCGAGGCTGAACCCCTTGACCCGCCGGTCCGCCGCCTCGCCGAGCCCCACCCGGTCGATGACCGCGTCCACCTGGCGGCATGGGATGCCGTGCGTGTGCGCGAGGGCCTGGAGGTGCGCCCGGGCCGTGCGGCCGGGATGGAAGGAGCGGGCTTCGAGCAGCGCGCCGACATGGCGCAGCGGCGCGGGGTGGCTGACGTACGCGCGGTCGCCGATCGTGGACCGGCCGCTGGTGGGGGCGTCGAGCCCGAGCAGCATCCGCATCGTGGTCGACTTGCCGGCGCCGTTCGGGCCGAGGAACCCGGTGACCGTACCCGGCCGCACGGTGAAGGTCAGGTCCCGCACGACGGTCTTCTCGCCGTACCGCTTGGTGAGCCCGTAAGCCCTGATCATCGCTGTGCTCCCGTCATCGCCGCGCCCCCTGGTTGGGCCGCCCCGCGGCCTGGCCCGCGGGTGTCGGAGCACGTCAGAGCAGGTGCGTCGGCGTACGCCCTGACGTGCGGGCCCGGCGCTCCCGTGGCCCACATCCGACGTTAGGCACGCCGCCGCCCCCACTCGTCAGCCCGCGGTCCGCTGCGGGCCGGCCGGACGTAGTACCGGGGTACGACGGGTCCCCTGGGGGATGCCACGGCGGGGCGGGCGGGGTGGGGGTAAGGGCAGGGGCCGGGCAGAGGGCCGTGAGCCAGGTGCGGCCTGCGGGACAGAGGCAGGCACGGGGGCGAGAGTGAAGGCGAGGAGGGAGGGCCGGGAGGGAGAACGAGGGCGGGGGCTCCGCGAGAGCGGGCGCGACCCCGGTTGAGCGCGCGAGCTGCGGCGAGCGGGTCGGAGGAAGGGAAGGGGGCAGGTCGCGAAGGGGGCGGGCCGGCGGCCCGCCCCGTCAGCCTGACGGCCTCAGCGCGGCGGGGTCAGCCGCTGACGGCCAGGTCGGCCAGGTGCTTGAGCGAGTTGGAGAGGTGGTCCGGGCCGAACATCGGGAACTCCAGGTACTCCCGAATGGACGGCGGCACCTCGGTCCAGTCGTAGGTGAGCGTCACCTCCGTCTCGGACGGGCCCAGCGGCACCAGGTCGTACCGCCAGAACCAGCCGCCGAACGTCAACCGGCCGTCCTCCTTCTCCTCCCCCGTCAGCCAACCGATGGCGCGCGGCGCGTCCAGCACGTGCACCTTGTTGGCCACCCGGTAGTTACCGTCGGGGTGGTTGGGGTGGTACATGGCCATCCGGAAGATCTGCCCCTCCTCGGCCAGCGGCGCCCGCTCGACGGCCTCCTGCACCCACCCGGTGCCGTCGATCGCCGCGTGCGTCGCCGGGTCCGCCAACACGGCGAACACCCGCTCGGCGGACGCGGCGACCGTCAGCGTGGCGCTCACGTACTCCCGGCCCCCGCCCTGGCCCTGCTCCCGGCTCTGATCCTGCTTCTGCTCCTGTCGTTCCACGGTCTGCGGCTCCTCGTCGTCTCGTCCGTGTCTTCCGCCTGTCGCGATCACGGTAGGCGACGCGGTACGCGAGCCAACGTCACGCCCCGGGCGGGGAGTTGCGCCGGTCGCGTGGAGTTGGGTGCCGGGCGTGCCACCCGTGGCGGGGCGCGGGGTGCGGCGCCGTGTCGCCCGCGGGCCACGTGTTCACGATGAACGCCGGGATCGCCGCGACCGCCGCGCCGAGGGCCGAGGCCAGCCCCACGTCGTCGGCCAGCGCGTCCGTACCGGCCCAGCGCCGCTGGTGCGGGCAGGCGGGTGAGCAGGCGCAGCGGGCCCCGTCCGGCGCGGGAACGTCATCGCCGGCCACCCAGCCACCGTCGACGATGACGATCAGTTCCTCTGGCTCCCGGCCCGTGGGCGCCCGCTGGTCGACGGCCAGTACGCGGTGGGCGTTCGGCAACGTCAGGCCGAGTGCGTACGCGGTACGTTCCGCCGCGGCCATCAGCGGTTCGCCCGCCCGCAGCAACACGCTGGGCACCTGCCAGGGGCCCGCGCCCGTACGGACCTGCAACACGCGCGGCCAGCCCGCCGAGAGGTCACCGGGGTGGTCGGGGTCGCGTGGCCGCCACACCAACAGGCTCACGCGTACCTGTCGTTCCGTCATGCCGTCCCTCCCGTACCTCGACGCCACTCCTCCACACCCAGGCCACAGTCCTCGGGGGCCTTGCCGTTGGTCGTCATCACCCCGGCCGCGTCCGCGCCGTCCGACCAGAGGAAGCTGCCTGGCCCGGTCAGCGCGTCCAGGGAGAGTTGGACGCGATGCGCGTTGGGCCGCAGGTCGCCGGCGGCAAGGCCGGCGGGGTCGAACAGGCTCAGCTCGTAGGCGTGCTGGAACGCGCAGTCCGACACCGGCCGCCACCCGCGCCCGGCGCCGGACCCGACGTCCGCGAGGAAGAACCGCAGCACGCAGCCCAGCGCGGTCCGTACGGTGTGCTGTCCGGTGAGCACGGCGTTGCGCGCGCCGAGGTCGTGTGCGATGCCAGCGGACTGACCGCTGGAAGCGTCGTCCGGTACACGCACTCGACGTGAACCCATGGCTGTCATGTCACCGTCCCTGCACGAGAACACAGTTGACTGAGCATCTGTGGCATGGAGCCGCTCCCCGCTACCGTCCGTCATCCGGTCGTCACGAGAGTCAACTGGCGCATTTCAAGATCAGTTCACACTGATCTTGCACAACTGGGTGGGATGAGTGGGCTATGGCAGGCCCCTACGATGGGAAACTCCCCCCATGAGCAGCACCACGGCGGACACGCCGCCAACGCCCGGAGAGAACATCGCCGTCCTCCGCAAAGCGCGGGGCATCGGACAGGCCAAGCTCGCGAAGCGCAGTGGGTTCTCGGTGAGCTATCTCAGCAAGGTGGAGACCGGCCTGCGGCCCGCGACTCCGCAGTTCGTCGCCGCAGTTGCGGCGGCCATGCGCATCACGACCGCCCGGGTCTACGGACAGCCGTTCGCCGACACGTCGCAGCAGGCCGAAGGGCTCGACGTGCTCCGTGCGGCCGTTCGCCGGCACACCCTGCCCCGCGAGGACGCGCTACCGCCCGCGGCCTTGCTCAGCGCGGTACGCGAGGCGGTGGACCTGCGGGCGCGGACCCGCTACCTGGACCTGCTGGCGCTGCTGCCCAAGCTGCTGGGCCAGGCCACGGCGAGCGCGTTCGAGGCCCCCGGGGACGCGACGGTCTGGGCACAGGTGGCCGACCTGTACGGGTGTGCGTACGGCGTAGCCCACCGGCTCGGGCAGGCCGACCTCGCCGACATGATCGTCTCCCGACAGATGTGGGCAGCCCGGCAGGCGTGGGCCCCGGACGTCGAGGCGTCCGCGGCGTGGAACGAGGCCGGCACGTACCAGACCGCCGGGCAGTACGACGACGGGCTGGCCGTCATCGAGCGGGCCATCAGCGCGTACGAGCGAGCCACGCACGCTCTCGGGACCACGCCCGAGCGGCTGGTCTCCCTGGGTTCGCTGCACCTGCGCGGCGTCGTCCTCGCCTCGCGGCACCGGGATGCCGCAGCGACCGAGGCGCACGTCACCAAGGCCAAGGCGCTGGCGGAACAACTCCCGAGGGACGTGCTCGCGCACAACCTGACGTTCGGGCCCGGCAACGTCGCCCTCTACGAGCTGGCCGCCCACATCGAGTTGGACAAGCCGGCCGACGCGGCGCGGATGGCGACACCCCTGCTGAGTTCCCCGCCCGCCGGCCTCCGCCCCACGCGGGTGGGGCGCCTGGCCATCGACGCCGCCCGTGCCCACCTCGCGGTACGCGGGTACGAGGAGGCCGAACGAGCACTGGGGCAGGCCTTCGCCGTGGCCCCGGAGATGGCCGCGGTGCACCCGATGAGCCGCGAGGTCATTCGCGTTCTCTTCGTCCTCAACCAGCGCACGCGGCCTCGCCTGCTGGAGATGGCGCGCCGGGTCGGTCTGGCCACGTAGGCGGCGAGCCCGGTGTACCTGTCACCGCGCGCTGACCAGGGGCACCGACACCCAACCGTCACCCCTCAGCCGGCGGCAGCTCCCGCTCGACCCACCACCGTCTGCCCGTCGCCGGGTCGCCGCTCCAGACGTACTGTTCCTCGCGGGTGCGGGTCATGCCGAAGTCGTACACCGTGGGCGAGCCGGCCTGTTGCCAGTCGCGCCAGGCGGCGTCGAGTTCGGCGGCGAGGCGACGCGGGCCGCCCTGGTAGGCGAGGGTGGGTCCGTCGGCCGGGCTGACGATGGTCGCCCAGGACGAGTGGCCGTCGTGCAGCCAGGCCGTCGCTCGCCGGTCGGGGGGCGCCGCGGTGCGCACCCGTACGTCGGGCAGGGCGACCCGCAGGGCGAACAGGAGGTTGGCGTCGGTGTGCAGTGAGGCCAGGTCGTCCCGTGCCATCGGGGTCTCCTCGTCCGGCGGGGCGGCTCCCCTGACCGTCTCCCACGGCCGGCCCTGGTCCGTTCCGCGACTGGGCATGAAGGTCGCCAGCCCCTGCATCCAACCGCTCGCCGAGCGGCCGTCGGCGGCGACGGTCAGGGCGACGTGACCGAGCCGTCCCCACGGGGCCACGATCCGGCCGCCGGGTCGCGTCTGCTCGACCCAGGCCCAGGGGACGAGGTCGACCGCGTAGGTGGCCATGACCCGGTGGAAGCGGCCGTGCGCGGGCGCCCCGCGCGTTCCGTCGCCGGTCAGCACGGTGACGCGGGCGCCGGCCGCGGACACGTTGCGCCGCGCGAGGTCGGACAGTCGGGGGTCGGCCTCGATGGTGGTGACCCGCCCGTCGGGGCCGACGCCGTGTGCCATGAGCGCCGCGTTGCGCCCCGTCGCCGCGCCGAGTTCGAGGACGGCGTGGCCCGGCTCCAGCATCAGGGAGTCGAGCATGTCGGCCACCACCGCCTCACAGCTCAGGCTGGAGGTGGGGAGGCCGTCCGTCACCTGGATGACGGTGGAGTCGTACGGGCCGCCGTAGACGAGGTCGGCCCACCGGCCCGGGCTCGCGGCCCGGTCGACGGGCTCGTACGCGTGGCCGGTCCAGGCGCGGAGCCGGTCCGGGGCGAAGGCGTGGCGCGGTAGCGCCCGCATGGCGGGGCGGACCCACGGGGAGTCCGCCGGCCACAGGCCCTTGCTCGTCATGGCGTTGGCCAACCGGGTCTGACGGCGGCGGAGTCGGGGCACGGGTACGGCTACTTCCGCCGGTTGCCCGAGGGCGGTGGCGGGTCCGGCACCTTCCCGTCGGAGTTGCCGGGCGGCGGCTTCCCCTGGCCTGGGTCCGGGTCCGGCTTGCGGTGATCGCCCACGGCGGCCCCTCCTGGCTGTCCTGGCTGTCCTCCCGGCTGGAGGCTGACACCAGCATGGGGGTGGGTGGGCGGCCGAGGTCCGCGAAGGACAGAAGTGGCCATCAATCGATCACCGACGACCGCGATGGCGCCACGCCCAGCCACGCGCGGTCAGACGGCCGTGCCGGGGCGGGGAGAGCCAGGCCAGCTTCGGCCCAACCCCACCCAACCCAGCCCGCCCCAACCGCAGGCGCAGCCCCAGCCGCTACCGCCTGCTCTTGCCGTCCAGCGCCTCGAACGTGGCGATCGACGGGGCGCGGCGGGCCCGCAGGTCGCGGGAGACGTCCTCCGCCGCGCGGAGTACCCGGACCGCGTTCTTCCAGGTCAGCTTGGCGAGGTCGGCCTCCGACCAGCCGCGGTCGAGGAGTTCGGCGATGAGGGTGGGGTAGCCGGAGACGTCGGCGAGGTCGGCGGGGGTGAAGGCGACGCCGTCGTAGTCGCCGCCGATGCCCAGGTGGTCGACGCCCGCGACCTCGCGCATGTGGTCCAGGTGGTCGGCGACCGTCTTGGCCGTGGCCAGCGGGCGCGGGTTCGCCGCCTCGAAGGCGCGCTGTACGCGCATGCCCTCGGCGGAGGTGTCCAGCGGGTGCAGGCCGTTGGCGCTCATGTTGGCGTCGGCGGCCAGGGTCCACTCGATGGCCTCGGGCAGGATGAACTTCGGTACGAACGTCACCATCGCCACGCCGCCGTTGGCGGGCAGTTGCTCAAGGACGCCGTCCGGGATGTTGCGGACGTGGTCGCAGACGGACCGCGCCGACGAGTGCGAGAAGATCACCGGGGCCTCGCTGGTGCGCAGCGCGGCCCGCATCGTCGCGGGGGCCACGTGGGAGAGGTCCACGAGCATGCCAAGGCGGTTCATCTCGCGCACGACCTCGTGCCCGAAGGGGCTGAGGCCGCCCACGCCCGGGTCGTCGGTGGCCGAGTCCGCCCAGGGCACGTTGTCGTTGTGGGTGAGCGTCATGTAGCGGACGCCCAGCTCGTACAGGGCACGCAGCGTACCCAGCGAGCAGTCGATGGAGTGGCCGCCCTCGGCGCCCATGAGCGAGGCGATCCGGCCCTCGGCGCGGGCCGCCTCCATGTCGTCGGCGGTCAGGGCGAGCCGCAGGTCGTCGGGGTAGCGGTCCACGAAGCGGCGTACGACGTCGATCTGTTCCAGGGTCGCGCTGACCGCCTGGTCGCCGGCGTAGTCGGAGCGTACGAACACCGACCAGAACTGCGCGCCGAGGCCGCCGGCCCGCATGCGCGGGATGTCCGTGTGCTGGTGGGCGCTCAGGTCGGTGGCCAGGTCGCGCTCGTCGAGGTCGTAGCCGATCTCCCGGAGCGCCCAGGGCAGGTCGTTGTGGCCGTCGACCACGGGATACTCGGCGAGCAGTTCGCGGGCGCGGGCCAGGAGTTCGGGGGCGGGGGCGACCACGGCCGGACCCGACTCCGACTGCTGCCCGTCGCTGGCGCCTTCACGTGACACGGTCACTCACATCCCCATCGTCGCTGTCGCGCGCGCTGTCGCTGGCGCGCGCGGTCGTGCGGTCGCCGGCGGAGGTGCCGGCGGTGGCGGCTCGTTCCGCGCTTCCGTGCTTCCGCGCTTCCGTGCTGACATCGTTTCCGCGGATGCTGGGTTCCCCGTCCCGGGCGGCCGCTAAACGACGGGCGGCGGCTGGCCGCGGCGCCGCGAGCCGTGCGCGGCGGACCGCGGCGCGGGGTAGGCGGCAGGTCGTGGGGCGGGCGCGCGGGGCGTACGGCGCGGCGCCACCGCCCGGCCCGCGCGACCGGAACCCGCCGCCCCGCGACGCCCGGGCCGGCTACTTCGCGAAGCCGAAGCTGCCCGAACCCTCGACGCGGGCCCGCAGGCGCTTGCCCTTCTCGGTGGCCTGCTCGTTCAGCTCCTCCTGGAACTGCCGCATCCGGGCCAGCAGGTCCGGGTCGTACGCGGCGAGCATCCGGGCCGCGAGCAGGCCCGCGTTGCGGGCGCCGCCGACCGAGACCGTGGCGACCGGGACGCCCGCCGGCATCTGCACGATGGACAGCAGCGAGTCCATGCCGTCCAGGTACTTCAGCGGCACCGGCACGCCGATGACCGGCAGCGGCGTGACGGAGGCCAGCATCCCCGGCAGGTGGGCCGCGCCACCCGCGCCGGCGATGATCGCCTTGAGCCCCCGGTCCGCGGCCTGCTCCCCGTACGCGATCATCTCGCGGGGCATCCGGTGCGCGGAGACGACATCGACCTCGTAACCGATCTCGAACTCGTCCAGGGCCTTGGCGGCGGCTTCCATGACGGGCCAGTCGGAGTCGGACCCCATGACGATCCCAATGAGCGGCGAAGTCATTCCGTGATCGTTCCTCGCAGGTAACCGGCGGCATGGCTCGCGCGCTCGCGCACGTCGGCCAAGTCGTCGCCGTAGGTATTGACGTGGCCGACCTTGCGGCCGGGCTTCACATCTTTACCGTACATATGGATCTTCAGGCCAGGGTCGCGCGCCATGCAGTGCAGGTACGCCCCGTACATGTCGGGGTAGTCGCCACCGAGGACGTTGGCCATCACGGCCCAGCGGGCGCGCGGGCGCGGGTCGCCCAGCGGCAGGTCGAGCACGGCGCGCACGTGGTTGGCGAACTGCGAGGTGACGGCGCCGTCCTGGGTCCAGTGGCCCGAGTTGTGCGGGCGCATCGCCAGCTCGTTGACCAGCACCGCGGGGCCGTCGGGGCGCTGGACCTCGAAGAGTTCCACGGCCAGGTGGCCGGTGACGTCCAGTTCCTCGGCGATCCGCAGGGCGAGCTGCTGCGCGTGCGCGGACAGCTCGGGGTCCAGGTCGGGCGCGGGGGCGATGACCGTGTCGCAGACGCCGTTCACCTGGATCGACTCGACCACGGGGTACGCCACGGCCTGGCCGTGCGGCGAGCGCACCACGTTGGCCGCCAGCTCACGCACGAAGGGGACCTTCTCCTCGGCCAGCACCGGCACGCCGGCGCGGAACGGCTCGGCCGCCTCGGCCTCGTCGCGCACGACCCAGACGCCCTTGCCGTCGTAGCCGCCGCGCACCGTCTTCAGGACGACGGGGAAGCCGTCGCCCTCGGCGGCGAACCGGGCGACGTCGGCGGGGTCGGTGACGATCCGGTGACGCGGGCACGGCACGCCGATCTCGTCGAGCCTGGCCCGCATGACGCCCTTGTCCTGGGCGTGCACCAGCGCCCGCGAGCCGGGCCGGACCGCGATGCCGTCGGCCTCCAGGGCTCGCAGGTGCTCCATCGGCACGTGCTCGTGATCGAACGTGATCACGTCACAGCCTTGTGCGAAGCTACGAAGGGTCTCCAGATCGTGGTAGTCACCGACGACGACATCGCCGACGACCTGCGCCGCGGAGTCCGTCGGGGTGTCGCTGAGGAGCTTGAACTTGACGCCGAGGGGGATGCCCGCCTCGTGCGTCATACGCGCGAGCTGGCCCCCGCCGACCATGCCAATTACAGGGAACGTCACCCACCCAGGGTAGCCGTATCAGCCAGTGGGCCCCGCGTGCGCTCGTAGGAACCTCCAAGGTGGGTCAGGGCGGTGATCCCCGATACCCGGACGCGCCCCCGGCCGCGGCTGGTTAGCATGAAGCAGATGGAGTAATGCCGACAACCGCGATACGGAGTAAGACGATCACTATGAGTGAACGGCGCGCGCTGCGTATGCGGCTGGAACTGCTCATGCGCGAGGTCGCCAAGTTCGGCGCCGTGGGTGGTGTGGGCCTCCTCGTCAATCTCGCGGTCTTCAACCTCGTCCGGCACATGACCGAGCTGCCCGTGGTGCGCGCGAGCATCCTGGCGACGGTCGTCGCCATCGCCTTCAACTACGTGGGCTTCCGGTACTTCACCTACCGGGACCGCGACAAGAGCGGCCGGGCCAAGGAGCTGAGCCTGTTCCTGCTGTTCAGCGCGATCGGCCTGGTGATCGAGAACGGCATCCTCTACACCGCGACGTACGGCTTCGACTGGGACACCCCGCTGCAGAGCAACGTGTTCAAGTTCCTCGGCATCGGCATCGCGACCCTCTTCCGCTTCTGGTCGTACCGCACCTGGGTGTTCCGGGCGCTGCCCGCCCGCGAGGCGGTGCAGACGGCCGAGTCGTTCCTCACCACGGCCGAGCAGCGCGAGCGCGCCCAGGCCGGCCGCGCCAAGTAGCCCACCCGCACGCCCCCGCGCCACCTCGCGCCCACGGCCCACGCCTCGTACGCGCGGCGCGGGCCTCTTACGTACGGCGCGCGCCCACCCACGTACGGCTCGCGCCCGCGCGCACACGGCTCACTCCTCGCGCCCACACGCCTGACACCTGCGGCTTACGCCTACGGCTCACGCCTCGTACGCGGACTCGGCCTCGCGGCTGAGGAAGAGGGCGAAGATCGGCGGCTGCTGCTGGAGGAGTTCCAGTCGGCCGCCGTCCGCCTCGGCCAGGTCGCGGGCCACGGCGAGGCCGAGGCCCGTGGAGTTGCGGCCGCTGACCGTGCGCTCGAAGACGCGGGCGCCCAGGTCGGCGGGGACGCCCGGGCCCTCGTCCGAGACCTCGACCACGGCCTGGTTGCCGGTGACCCGGGTGCGCAGCGCCACCGTGCCGCCGCCGTGCATCAGCGAGTTCTCGATCAACGTCGCCAGCACCTGGGCCACCGCGCCCGGGGTGCCGACCGCCCGCAGCCCCTTCTTGCCGGAGCGGACGACGGCCCGGCCCTCGCTGCGGTAAGCCGGGCGCCACTCCTCGATCTGCTGCTTGACGACCTCGTCCAGGTCGAAGGCGACGGCCGAGCCGGAGCGCGGGTCCCGGGAGTTGGTGAGCAGCCGCTGTACGACGTCGGTCAGCCGCTCGACCTGGGCCAGCGCGATGGTGGCCTCCTCCTTGACGGTCTCCGGCTCGTCGGTGAGCGTGATCTCCTCAAGGCGCATGGACAGCGCCGTCAGCGGCGTGCGCAGTTGGTGCGAGGCGTCGGCGGCGAGCCGGCGCTCGGCGGTGAGCATCCGCGCGATGCGCTCGGCGCTGGAGTCGAGTACGTCGGCGACCCGGTCGAGTTCGGGGACGCCGTACCGCCGGTGCCGGGGCCGCGGGTCGCCCGAGCCGAGGCGTTCGGCGGTCTCGGCCAGGTCCGTGAGGGGCGCGGCGAGCCGGTGCGCCTGCCGTACGGCGAGGATGACGGCCGCCGCGACGGCCAGCAGGGCCACCGCCAGGATGATCAGTAACGTGCGGCCGATCTCCCGGCCGACGGTGCCGTGCGACTCCTCGACCCGGACCGTCACGCCCTTCGCGCCCTTCTCCTCCGCGGCGATGACGCCGCCCGACGGGCGGTCGCCGATCTCCAGCGGGGCGGACTGGCCGGGGACGGTGATGCGGGCGTAGCGGTCGGTGGTGATCTGTTCGCTCAGCACCTTGGGGGTGACCGCCTCGCCGCCGATGAGCCGCCCGTCCACGATGCTGAGCAGCCGCAGGGCCTCGGACTCCACGCTCTCCTGGGCGCTGTTCTCGATGGTGCGGGTCTCCACGATGACCAGGGAGACGCCGAAGACGGCGATGACGACGAGCACCACCGCGAGCGTGGAATTGATCAAACGGCGACGCATGGGCCCACTACCGTGTTCGGGTCAGCGCTGAGTGTTCAGCGTTCAGGTGCGGTTCCGGCCAGTCTTCCGCCCACATTCTGTCGGCTTTTTACTGGCTTTCTGTCGACTTTCACCGTCTCTGCGAGTTTCCGGCGTTTACCACCGGGTCTCCTCGCCGGGTTCCGGCGCTAGTTCTTCTCGAACCGGAAGCCCACGCCGCGCACCGTGGCGATGTAGCGCGGGTTGGCGGCGTCGTCGCCCAGCTTCTTGCGCAGCCAGGAGATGTGCATGTCGAGCGTCTTGGTCGAGGACCACCAGGTGGTGTCCCAGACCTCGCGCATGAGCTGGTCGCGCGTGACGACCCGGCCCGCGTCCCGGACCAGGACCCGCAGCAGGTCGAACTCCTTGGCGGTGAGCTGCAACTCCTCGTCGCCCATCCAGGCCCGGTGGGACTCGACGTCGATCCGTACGCCGTGGGTGGCGGGCTGCGGCTGCTGCGCCTCGACGGAGCCACGGCGCAGCAGGGCCCGCACGCGGGCCAGCAGTTCGGCGAGCCGGAACGGCTTGGTGACGTAGTCGTCGGCCCCGGCGTCCAGTCCGACAACGGTGTCTACTTCGTCGGCGCGGGCCGTGAGCACCAGCACGGGGAAGCCGTGGCCCTCGTTGCGCAGCCGCCGACAGACCTCCAGGCCGTCCATGCCCGGCAGGCCGAGGTCGAGGACGAGCAGATCGACGCCGCCTTGCAGGCCAGCGTCCAGCGCGGTGGGGCCGTCCTGGCGCACCTCGACCTCGTACCCCTCGCGGCGCAGAGCGCGGGCGAGCGGCTCCGAGATGGACGCGTCATCCTCGGCGAGCAGTACTCGGGTCATGCGGGAATGGTAGTCCGCGACCGGCCGGAGGAGGGCCGGGCCCGCGCTCTCAGCTCGACGGACGCCTCGCGGGCCCGGCCCGCCGACCACGGGTGCCCGCCGGGTCGCGGCCGCCACTCCCGCGTACGCCCCCCGGCGCCCGCCGCGCGCTCCGCGCCGAGCCCGCGCGCCTCGCGGCTCCCCGTGGAACGTGGCCCACGCCACGTGCGGGCGGCCTCGCTCCGCCGCCAACGTCACCGGCCCAGGCCCGCCGCGCGCGGTCGAGCCGCCGCGACGCCGACCCGGGCCACCCGGGCCGGCCACCCCCGGAGTCGTGTCACCCGGAGCCGCGCGTTCCGGAGGCCAAACGGCCGCCGCTGAACCGCCGTTGCCGGCGCCGCCCCGGCGCGGGCGATCTGGTGTGTGTTAGACCGTTATCAGGCCACCGTGAGCGACTGACCAGTTCTCTTCAAATGCGAGGCAAAAGTTGCGACCATGTGTCGTGAGTTACGTCTCATCGCCTTCCATTCGTGCCCCGCGTCTGGCGTATGGTGACGGAACGTCTGTAGCACTGCCCTGAGACCTTTGGTTCGCAAGACGCGCCAAAGGTTTCTTTGTGCCCGGGACTGGAGCCACCAGCCCCGTCAAGCACAGTGAATGACCTGCCGGCCGGGTCCGCCGCGTGTTCCTCGCGCGGGGGGCGTGGAGCGCGGCGGTGTGACCGCCCTTCCCGGTTCCCCCCATGGGTACCGCCCCCCGCGGGACGGGGGTGGGCGACGCGTCGTCGAAGCCGGCTACCCGACCGGGCGCGTGATCTTGATTCCGGCTAGCCGTCTTGGCCTCGCGTCCCGAGCCCCCCAAGGAACAACCATGGCGTCCAGCCTGACGAAGGGCGCGGCCAAGCAGGGAACCCCTGCCAACGGCGGCAAGACCTTCTTCGGCCACCCTCGCGGCCTGGCCACTCTCTTCATGACCGAGATGTGGGAGCGCTTCAGCTTCTACGGCATGCGGGCCCTGCTCGTCCTCTACCTGATCTCCGGCGGGCCGGACTCGAAGGACGGCAGCCAAGGCGGCGGCCTGGAGATGACCGAGGCCAACGCGGTCGCGATCTACTCCGTGTACCTGGCCATGGTCTACCTCCTGGCGATGCCCGGCGGCTGGTTCGGTGACCGGGTGTGGGGGCCGCGGAAGACCGTGGCCATCGCCGCCAGCATCATCATGGCCGGCCACCTCCTGCTCGCGGTGCCCGGACAGTTGCCGTTCTTCGGCGGCCTGGCGCTCGTCGCGTTCGGCTCCGGCCTGCTGAAGGCCAACATCTCCACGATGGTCGGCCACCTGTACGAGGGCCCGGAAGACCCGCGCCGTGACGGCGGCTTCACGATCTTCTACATCGGCATCAACATCGGTGGCTTCGCGGCGCCGTTGATCATCGGCACGGTGGGCCAGGAGGTCAACTGGCACCTCGGCTTCGCCATCGCCGCGCTCGGCATGGCGCTCGGCCTGATCCAGTTCCTGATCGGCACCCGTCACCTGAGCCCGCTCTCCAGCCAGGTGCCGACGCCGCTCAACATCGAGGAGCGCAAGAGCTGGCTCCGCAAGGGTCTGATCTGGACGGCGATCACGGCCGCGTTCTACGCCGTGGTCACCCTGACCGGTCACTTCACCCTCAACTGGGCGCTCGTGCCGATCACCATCGCCGGCCTGGTCATCCCGATCGCGGTGCTCGTCCGCATCAAGCGGGACAAGGAGCTGACCGAGCTTGAGCAGACCAAGGTCAGCGGCTACATCTGGTTCTTCGCCGCGGCGGCCGTCTTCTGGATGATCTTCGACCAGGGCGGGTCGACGCTGTCCGCCTTCGCCGAGACCAAGACGGCGGACAACGTCTTCGGCATCCGCTTCCCGTCGTCCTGGTTCCAGTCGGTCAACTCGGCCTGGGTCATGGCCCTCGCCCCGGTCTTCGCCTGGATGTGGCTGGCGCTGGCCCGGCGGAACAAGGAACCCAGCACCACGGTGAAGTTCGCCATGGCGCTGGTCCTCACCGGAGCCTCGTTCTTCGTCTTCGTGGTCCCGATGAGCATGGCCAACGACGGCTCGACCGTCAGCCCGGGCTGGCTGCTCTCGATCTACATGCTCCAGACCATGGGTGAGCTGTGCCTCTCCCCGGTCGGCCTCTCGGTCACCACGAAGATGGCGCCCGAGAAGTACGCCAGCCAGATGCTGGGCGTCTGGTTCCTCGCGGTCACCGCGGGCGACTGCACGACGGGCCTGCTCTCCATCGCCGGTGTGGACCTCAGCGGTGAAGGGGTGGTCGCCGCGGAGGCTTCGTTGGCGGTCCTGGCCGGTGTCGCCATCTGGATGTACCGCAAGAAGGTCGTGGCGATGATGGGCGACGTCCGCTGACGTCCCCACCCCCCGGCCCGCCCCCAGCGGGCACCTGAAGCACCCCCGAGGGCCCCGGCGCACCAGCGCCGGGGCCCTTGTCGCGTACGCCCCCCGGAATCGCCGTGCACGCCCGTCGTACGGGGCGCGCGGTCGGAGCGGTGGTGCGTGTGGAGCGCGCGGGCCGGAATGTCGTACGGGGCGCGGGGGTGCGGGCCGGGCCTGTCGGGCGGCTCCGCGCGTCGCGTCGGCGGATACGGCGCGCGGGCCGAGCCGCTCGGTTACGGGGAGCAGGCCGGGGGCCGGGGCGGGTGAGCGCGGCGGGCCCTGTGGGAGGGCGGCGTGGGGGCGCGTGCGGCGTGTACACGGCGACTGGGTGCCGTTCGCCGGGCCCGGGCGCGCGAAGCGCGTACGCGGCGACTGGGCGGGGCGCCGAGGGCTGGCCCCTGGCACGCGTGCGAGCCCCGGCCGGGTGGGGGCGGGGCTCGTGAGGGTGAGGGGGCGTGTGGTGTGTCAGCGCGTACGGGAGTGCCGGTGCCGGGCGGCACGGCGTACGGCGGTGCGGACGCGAGCGCGAGGGGCGCGGGGCGGGCGGGGTCGGCTCAGGGCGGAGGCGGGGCGTGGCCGCGGGCCCGGCGGGCATGCCGGGGCGGCTCGGGGCCCGGGCCGACGGGCGGTGCCGCGGCGGAGTGGGCGAACGGGCGGGTCAGCCTGGCGCGGCGAGTTCCGCCCAGACCGTTTTTCCGGCACCGTCGGCGTTCCGTATGACACCCCAGTCCAGGCAGAGGCGCTCCACGATGAACATCCCATGGCCGCCGGGGCGGCCGGCACGGTGCGGGGTACGCGGGGCCGGCGTGCCCGTGCCCCGGTCGCGCACCTCAAGGCGGAGCGACTTGGCGTCGCAGCTCACCCGGATTTCCTCGGGCCCCTCGGCGTGCAGGCACGCGTTGGTGACCAGTTCCGAGACGACGAGCAGCACGTCCTCCGCGGCGGCGCGCTGGTCCGCGTTCGCGGCGGGCAGCCAGCCCCAGTCGCGTAGCGCTTCCCGCGCGAAGTCGCGGGCGCGCGGCACGGCACCGCTGGCGTCGCTCAGGGCGAGTCGGCGGGTCTGCCCGTTCGACGGGCGGGCCGGAGCAGTGGCACCAGCCTCCGGGCCGCGGTCGCCCGGCGAGTACGGCCGCGCAGAGCTCATCAGCGCTTCACCTCACCGATTCACCGAATCTAGGACAGGGGCTGCCTGTCGCATCGAGCAGATTTAGCTGTCTCCTGCCCGGATGCGGCGTGAGAACACCCACTTGTTCGCCCCGGACTGTGTGACTCAGGTAACGCACGCATGAAGCGCACGCAACAGACCCGTACCGCGTCATTCGACGAGCGCGGCGTCCAGTGTGTCGTGCACCGTGAAAACGGCTTCGGCACCGGTGATCTCGAAGACCCGAGCCACCACCGGGAGCATGCCCGCCAAATGGACACCACCCCCGGCCGCCTCCGCCTTGAGCCGTGCCCCGAGGAGCACGTTCAAACCCGTGGAATCGCAGAACTCCAGCCGCGAGCAGTCCACGACCAGCCGGGGCCGCCCGTCGGTAACGCACTGCTCCAGTGGCTCGCGGAGCAACTCGGCGGTGTGGTGATCGAGCTCACCTGCCGGAGTTACCACCGCACTCACCCCCTGGTGTCGTACCTCGACTCGCAGTCGGCCTCTGCTCGTGCTGCCGACCATCCCGCGGTCCATGCACGCACCTCTTCTGGTGTCTCGTGGCTTTCGATTGCGCGCCTCGAACCCTACGCCCTCGATACGGCATGCGGTAGCCGAACAACTGGCATATATCACCAAATACGGACAACACGCACTTGCCACTTCCGGGTCAATGCGGGTAGGCGTAGTAGGACACACCCGAACACGGCCCGGCTTTGGAGGCGCCGCTCACCGCAGCACGACGATATGGCTTCGGCAGCCACATGCCGAGAATGATGGAGGACTCCCATGTCACCCCGGCTCGACGGACCGCGCACCGAACACCATCGGAGCCCCGCCTCGTCGACACCCTCGCCCCAGCAGGCCGAGCTCGTACCGGCCCCGGAGACCCGGACGGTCAGCGTGCCGGAAGACCCGGCGCTCACCGGTCATTTCGAGGATCTGCCCGAGATCCCGCCCTTCGACGAGGTCGGACCGGTCGATGCGAGGGCCCTGTCCAAGACCCTCTTCGAGCGCCTTGAGTCGCTTGAGGAAGGCACGCACGAGTACGCGTACGTCCGCAACACCCTGGTCGAACTGAATCTGGCACTGGTCAAGTTCGCCGCCTCCCGGTTCCGCTCCCGCAGTGAGCCGATGGAGGACATCGTCCAGGTCGGCACCATCGGCCTGATCAAGGCCATCGACCGCTTCGAGCTCAGCAGAGGCGTCGAGTTCCCAACCTTCGCGATGCCAACCATCATCGGCGAGATCAAGCGGTTCTTCCGCGACACCAGTTGGTCGGTGCGCGTCCCGCGACGCCTCCAGGAGCTCCGGCTCGACCTGGCCAAGGCCGGCGACGAGCTGGCGCAGACGCTCGACCGCGCCCCCACCGTGAGCGAGCTGGCGACGCGCCTGAGCATCACCAACGAAGAGGTCATCGAGGGCATGGCCGCGAGCAACGCGTACACCGCCAGCTCGCTGGACGCCCAACCGGATGACGACGACACCGAGGGCGCGCTCGCCGACCGTATCGGCTACGAGGACCACGGGCTCGAAGGCATCGAGTACGTCGAGTCGTTGAAGCCGATGATCGCCGAACTTCCGCCGCGCGACCGCAAGATCCTCTCCCTGCGGTTCGTGGCGAACATGACGCAGTCCGAGATCGGCGAGGAGCTCGGCATTTCCCAGATGCACGTCTCACGTCTGCTCTCTCGCACGCTGACCAAACTTCGCAAGGGCCTGATGCTGGAGGAATGACCACCGCATCACTCCTACGGAGCCGACGGCGCACCGGTCACGGCCGACCGCACCTCGGAAGCAGGGCCCATCCCGGGCCGCGACACACGCGATACGGGAGGGGCCCTGCTCCGTTTCCGGGCCGGGGCGCGGACGGCGGTCGCCGCTGACCCTGACGGCCGCCGCTGGTCCTGACCGCTGGTCCTGGTGATCGTCGGTGACGCTGGTGGCCGGCCGTGGTTCCGGGGGGCCCGGGAGCGCCGGGCGCGGGGTGGCTAGGCGCGGACGAGGGCGGCCACGTCGGGGAGGGCCGCGAAGGCCGCGCGCACGCTGGCGCGCAGGGCCTCCCGGTCCCGGCCGGTGTCGGCCGCCGGCGCCGCCTCGTCGGCCGCGGCCGACCACTCCCTGAGCGCGCCGCGCCAGGCGGCCACCATGAGTTCGAGCAGCAGGCGCGCGGGCAGTTCGCCGATCCCGCTGTCGGCCG
The DNA here is from genome assembly GCF_029392895.1 of Streptomyces sp. 71268. Taxonomy (NCBI): domain Bacteria; kingdom Bacillati; phylum Actinomycetota; class Actinomycetes; order Kitasatosporales; family Streptomycetaceae; genus Streptomyces; species Streptomyces sp. 71268. The sequence continues at coordinate 5,392,329 of NZ_CP114200.1, read as the reverse complement.
GGAGCCTGCCGACGACCGTGCGCACCACCGCGTCCGTCACCTCCGCGCAGTGCTGGAGGCTGTGCGCGGTCAGGGCCGGCGTGCGGTCGGCGAGGGCGCGGCTGATCAGGAACCGGCCCTCCCAGCCGTCGGACATGTCCCCGATGGCGGTGATGAGCGCGTCCTGGTACGCGTCGAGCAGCGGACCGGTGAGGGGGGCGGCCTCGATCCGCCGCCGGTAGGTGTCCCACAGCTCCTTCTCGGGCGCGAGCGCCACGTCCTCCTTCGAGGAGAAGGCGCGGAAGAACGTGCGCTTGGAGACCTCCACCTCGTCCACGAGCTGGTCGAGCGTGGTATCCGCGAAGCCCCGCTCGACGAAGAGGCGCAGCGCCGCGTCCACCAACGCCTGTCGGGTGCGCAGCTTCTTGCGCTCGCGCAACGGGAGTTGGCGCGCCGGGTCGGGTGGGGTCGAGCCGGAGGGGCCGGATGGGGGCGCGGTCGCGGAGGTCACACAAGCAGTCTACCCACGCGCTCGCCTTGCAGAGGCAAGAGCCTCTTGCAGGCTTATGCCACTGAGTGGCACTATCGCGGCACCGGGGTCGCCGACCCCGCGTACCCGCGAGGATGTGAGTGAGCCATGCGCGCATGGACGATCGACCCCGGCGCCCCCGACGGACTGCGCCTGACGGAGACCCCCGACCCCGTGCCGGGTCCGGGTCAGGCGCTGGTGCGGGTGGCGGCGTTCTCGCTGAACCGGGGCGAGGTGGACGGCGTCATCCCGGGCGGCACGGCGGGGACGGTGCCCGGCTGGGACGCGGCCGGCGCCGTCGTACGGGCCGCCGCCGACGGCTCGGGGCCGGGCGTCGGCGACCGGGTGGTGACCCTCGGCGACGGCGGCGCCTGGGCCGAACTCCGCGCCGTGGACACCGAGCTCGTCGGCGCCGTGCCCGACGGCGTGGACCTCGCCGCGGCGAGCACGCTGCCGGTGGCCGCGGGGTCGGCGCTGCGCGCGCTGCGCCGCATCGGCCCGGTGCTGGGCCGCCGCGTCCTGGTCACCGGCGCGGGCGGCGGCGTGGGACGCTTCGCCGTCCAGCTCGCGGCCCTCGGCGGCGCCCACGTGGTGGCCTCCACCAGCACCCCGGCGCACGTTGACGCGTTGCGCGCGCTGGGCGCCGACGAGGTCGTGCTCACCGGGGCGGCGGAGCCGGCGGACTCCTCGTCCCCGGACGGGGGCGCGGGCCTGGTGCCCAGCGGGCCGGTGTACGGCGTGGTCGAGACGGTGGGGGGAGAGCAACTGGTGGCCGCCCACGCGGCGTTGGAGGCGAACGGCACGTTGGTGTCGGTGGGCCACGCGTCCGGCGTCGGGGAGACCTTCCCGTTCGGGGCGCTCTTCGGCCACCAGGGACGGCACAACCGCACGCTGGCCACCTTCTACCTGCTCCAGGACGCCACGCGGCTGGGCGACGACCTGTCCTGGCTCGCCGGGCTGCTGGCCGCCGGCACCCTCGACCCGCAGATCGCCTGGCGCGGCGACTGGTCCCTGATCGGCGAGGCCACGCGGGCGCTGGCCGGGCGCCGGGTGCCGGGCAAGGCGGTGCTTGAGATACCGGCGGCGGACGCGTAACGGCGACCAACGCGCGGCCGGTCTGGCCCGACCCCGCCCCCGGCCCGGCTCCCCCGGAGCCGGGCGGCCCCGCCCCGCCGCACGCGCGGGCGGGGCGAGGGCGTCACCCGCCCGCCAGGTCCGTGCGGGCCGTCGCGGTACGGGGGTCGGCCGGGGCCCCGTCGTCGCCCTGCTCGGCGCCCGGCAGGTCCGCGGCGGCCCCGTCGCCGTCGCCCTCGACGCCCTCGACGCCCACCGCCGCCAGCAGCGCCCGGGCCGCGGCGCGGGCCGCGCGGGCCGGTTCCGGCGAACCGGTGACGGCGGCCGTGACGATCGCCCCCTCGGCGAGCAGGGCCAACTGGTCGGCCAGCGGCCCGGGGGCGGGCGCGCCCGTGGCGGCGGTGAGTTCGCCGAGGTAGGCCCGTACCGCCGCCTTGTGGGCGCGCGCCGCCTCGGCCACGGCCGGCGAGGTGCCGCCGAGTTCGGCGAAGCAGTTGAGGAAGGCACAGCCCCTGAAGTCCGGCTCGGCGAACCACTCGTACAGCCAGTCGAAGACCGCGAGCAACCGGGCGCGGGGGGTGGGCCGGGCGTCGGCGTGGCGTACGAGCGCGGCGCGCCAGGCGTGGTCCCGGCGCCGCAGGAACTCCTCCACCAGGTGGTCCTTGGCGGGGAAGAGCTGGTAGAGGCGCTTGAGCGAGACGCCGGCGGCGCCGCGCACGGCGTCCATGCCGACCGCCCGCACCCCGCGCGCGTAGAACAGTTCCTCGGCCGCGTCCAACACGCGCGCCCGCGCCCGCTCCTCGACCGTGTCGCCCACCGTCATCCCGATCCCGCCTCGCCTCTCCCGCGTCCGGGCGACACCCGCCCGCCCGCCGTCATCCTCGCGCCCCCCGCCCGCCGCGTTCCGCCATCGACCGTCGGCCGCCGTCATGGCCGCTTGCGCGGAGAACGAGCGTTCTCCTATCGTACGCGGCAGCGCCGGAGAACGATCGTTCTCCCTTCCGTGCCCCGGTCGTTCGGGGCCCGGCACCGCCGCGCCCGGACGAAGGAGAGCGACATGTCCACTCGGCCACCCCTGCCGCCGTTCACGGAGGAGACCGCGCGCCGCAAGGTCCAGGCGGCGGAGGACGCCTGGAACTCCCGCGACCCCGAGCGAGTGGCGCTGGCCTATACCGAGGACTCCGAGTGGCGGAACCGGGACGTCTTCCTGCGCGGACGCGAGGAGATCCGCGCCTTCCTGCGCGAGAAGTGGCGCCGCGAACTCGACTACCGACTCCGCAAGGAGCTGTGGAGCTACACCGACCACCGCATCTCGGTCCGCTTCACCTACGAGTGGCACGACGAGGCCGGGCAGTGGTGGCGCAGCTACGGCAACGAGCAGTGGGAGTTCGCCGCGGACGGCCTGATGCGGCGGCGCTACGCCAGCATCAACGACCTGGCCATCGCCGAACGCGACCGGCAGCTCACGGACTGACCCACGGCCCGCGCCGCGCCGGGAACCGCCCGCTCGGCCGCCCGGCCGTCACCGGCCCGGCGCCCGGGCGGACGCGTCGGCGCGCGGGCGCCGGGCTAGTCGGCGTCCGAGGGCGGCGGGTCGGATATCGCGGTGAGCCGCCACAGCGAGGTGACCTCCGCCGCACGCGCCGCGTGCAGCGGGTCGGTCGGGTCGGTGGCGCGGCCGTGCCGGGGGCGGGTGTCGAGGCGGTCGAGCACGCGCAGGCCGGCCGCCGCGATGAGGTGCGACAACTCGTCCCGGGTGCGCAGGCCGAGGTGTTCGGCCAGATCGGAGAGGATGAGCCAGCCCTCGCCGCCGGGCGCGAGGTGGGCGGCCAGGCCGTCCAGGAAGCCGCGCAGCATGCGGCTGTCCGGGTCGTACACCGCGTACTCGACCGGCGAGCTGGGCCGGGCGGGCACCCAGGGCGGGTTGCAGACGACGAGCGGGGCCCGGCCGGGCGGGAAGAGGTCGGCCGCGCGCACCTCCACGCGCTCCGCGACCCCGAGCCGGGCGGCGTTCTCCCGCGCGCAGGCGAGGGCGCGCGGGTCCTGGTCGGTGGCCACCACGCGCCGTACGCCCCGACGGGCGAGCAGCGCGGCCAGAACCCCGGTGCCGGTGCCGATGTCGAACGCCACCTCGGACGCGCCCGGGGGCAGCGGCGCCTTCGCCACCAGGTCCACGTACTCCCCACGGACCGGCGAGAACACGCCGTAGTACGCGTGCACGCGCTCGCCGCCCAGCGCCGGGATCGGCACGCCCTTGCGCCGCCACTCGTGGGCGCCGATGAGGCCGAGCAGTTCACGAAGCGAGATCACCGCGGGCTCGGCCGCGTCGTCGGCGCCCCACGCCTCGCGGCAGGCCGCGCCGACGTCCGGCGCGCGCCGCAGCGGCACGCGGGGGCCGGCGTCCGCGTCGGGCCCGGGTTCCAGCGGGACGAGCAGCATGCCGAGCAGCCGGGCCCGCTGCGCCTGGGCCTTGCGGTGCAGGTGGAAGGCGCGGGCGGGCGACTCGTCGGGCGAGACCTGGTCGCCGGCCACGGGCGCGGCGGGACCGGCCGCGCCACGGCGGCGCTTGCGGGCGGGGCGCTTGCGGTCGGCGCGGCGGGCCATGGCCTGGAGAAGCTGGCGCGCGTTGTGGTAGTCGCCGCGCCAGAGCACCGCCGTGCCCTCGCAGACGAGCTTGTACGCGGCGTCCGCGGTCATCCGGTCGTCGCCGACCACCACTCGCCGGGGCGCCGGCGCACCGCTCTCGGAGCGCCAGCGCGCGGTGTGCGGCACCTCGCCCTCGGTCCAGCCGACGCGGGGGTGGGCCGCGTCGTCGGCGCCGGCCGTGGGCGACTCGGCCGAGCGGGCCTGCCCGGCCGTGGCGCCGGGCGGCGGGGTGCCGACGGCCGACGGGGCGGGGCCGGTGTCGCCGCTGGCGGTGTCGCCGGCGGCGGTGGTACGGCGCGGATCAGGGGTGTGCATCTCTTCCAGCCTCGCGGGGCGACGGGCGCGCGGCGAGGTCCCGACGCGCTGGAGACACCTTCCCACGGGCCACTGACAACGGCCGCCGCGGCGGCCACGGGCGGCGACCGGGGCCACCGGGCGCGGTGGCCCGACCCCGACCCGCGCCGCCCGCTCCCTGAGCCGCCCGCTGCCGGACGGGAGCCTCCCCGGGCGCCGGGCCCCGGTGGGCAGGGGAGGCGCGGGCCAGACGCGGTGGGCTCAGGTGCGCTGGCCGCCCCGCCAGACGGCCGTGACCAGCGGGACGCCGGGGCGGTAGGCGAGGTGGACCGGCGACGGCGCGTCGAGCAGGGCCAGGTCCGCGCGGGAGCCCGGGCGCAGGTAGCCGACGTCGTCGCGGCGCAGGGCCCGGGCGCCGCCCGCGGTGGCCGCCCAGACGGCCTCGTCCGGCGTCATGCCCATGTCCCGCACGGCGAGGGCGATACAGAACGGCATGGAGCTGGTGAAGGACGAGCCCGGGTTGCAGTCCGTGGACAGCGCGACGGTGGCGCCCGCGTCGAGCAGCCGGCGCGCGTCGGGCCACTTCGCGCGGGTGGAGAACTCGGCCCCCGGCAGCAGCGTGGCCACCGTGTTCCCGCTGGCCAGCGCGTCGATGTCGGCGTCGGTCAGGTGCGTGCAGTGGTCGGCTGACGCGGCGTCCAGCTCGACGGCGAGCTGGACGCCGGGCCCGTACGTGAGCTGGTTGGCGTGCACCCGGGGGGTCAGGCCGCGCGCCTTGCCGGCGCTGAGGATGGCGTGTGCCTGGTCCCGGTCGAAGGCGCCCTTCTCGCAGAAGACGTCCACCCAACGGGCGTACGGGGCGCAGGCGTCGAGCATCGGCCCGGTGACGAGGTCCACGTAGCCCGCCGGGTCGTCGGCGAACTCCGGGGCCACGATGTGCGCGCCGAGGAACGTCGTCTCCTCGGTGTGGGCGGCGGCGACGCGCAGGGCGCGGGCCTCGTCGTGCGGCGTGAGCCCGTAGCCGGACTTGGTCTCCAGGGTCGTGGTGCCCTGCCGGGTGGCCTCGCGCAGGTAGCGCAGCAGGTTGGCTTCGAGCTGCTCGTCGCTGGCGGCCCGGGTGGCGGCGACGGTGGTGCGGATGCCGCCCGCGGTGTACGGCCTGCCGGACATGCGCGCGCTGAACTCGGCGGTGCGGTCGCCGGCGAACACCAGGTGCGAATGCGAGTCCACGAAGCCGGGAATGACGGCCTGACCTGCGGCGTCGAGGTGACTGTCAGTGGCGGGTGCTTTGCTTGTGACACCGACCCAGGCAATGCGGTCGCCGTCGATGACGAGCGCCGCGTCCTGGATCAGACCGAGGGGGCCTTCGCCGAGGGAGGGGTCGTTGGTGACGAGGGTGCTGATGTGGGTGATGGCCGTCGTCGTGCGGGCGCTGTGGGTGCCGTGGGTGCTGCCGGGGGTGGCGGCGGGCCGGCCGGCGGGGGCGCCGTCCGTGGGGGTGTTGGGGGTCATCGCGGGGTTGTTCTCCTTCAGCCGAGCACGGCTGCGATGGACTGGGCCAGTGCGGTGGGCACGTCGGGGAGCAGGGCGTGTGCCCCGTCCCGGACGATATGGCGACCGCCGACGATCGTGTGCCGGACATCCGCGCTGGACGCCGCGAATACGGCCGTTTCGACGCCCAGCGCCGGCGGCGGGCCGGCGGTGCGCACCGAGTCCAGCGCCAGCGTGGTGAGGTCGGCGAGCGCTCCGGGAGCGATGCGGCCGGCGTCCTGCCAGCCCAGCGCCGCGTGACCGGCCGCCGTCGCGGCGTGCAGGAGTTCGGCCGCCGTCCAGTGGCCCCGGGCCCGGGTGCGCAGCCGCTCGTCCAGCTCCATCGCGCGCGCCTCTTCGAGCAGGTCGACGACGGCGTGGCTGTCGCTGCCCAGGGAGAGCGGCGAGCCGGCTTCCTGGAGGGCCACGGCCGGGCCGATGCCGTCCGCGAGGTCGCGTTCGGTGGTCGGGCACATGCACACGCCGGTGTGGGCGCCGCCCAGGAGGGCGATGTCGGCGCTGGTCAGGTGCGTGGCGTGGACGGCGACGGTGCGCGGTCCGAGTACGCCGTGTTCGGCGAGCAGTTCGGTGGGGGTGCGGCCGTGCGCGGCGCGGCAGGCGTCGTTCTCGGCGGTCTGCTCGGACAGGTGGACGTGCAGGGGGGCGCTCCGCCCGGCGGCCCAGCCGGCGACGGTGGCGAGCTGGTCGGCCGGCACGGCGCGTACGGAGTGGATGGCCGCCCCGAGCCGGGCGTGTTCGGGCGCCTTGAGGGCGCTCGCGCGCTCCGCCCACGCGTCGGCCGTGCCGTCGCTGAAGCGCAGTTGGGGGCGGGTCGGCGGATCGCCGAAGCCCGCGGAGAGGTAGGCCGTGTCGAGGAGGGTGATGCGGATGCCGGCGTCGGCGGCCGCCGCGAGGAGGGCCTCGCCCATGGCGTTGGGGTCCTGGTAGCGGGCGCCGCCCGGGGCGTGGTGCAGGTAGTGGAACTCGCCGACGCTGGTGATGCCGGCGAGCGCCATCTCGGCGTAGGTGGCGCGGGCGAGCGCGTGGTAGCTGTCCGGGGTGAGCCGCTCGGCCACGCCGTACATGACCTCGCGCCAGGTCCAGAACGAGTCCGGGGCGCGCCCGCCGCCACGGTGGGCATCGGTGGGCGCGACACCCGAGGAGGAGGTGGATGAGGAGGTGGTGGCATCCGGGGAGGTGGCCCGGGCGGCCGGGCTGACCTGGGCGGCGCCGCGCAGGGCGCGGTGGAAGGCGTGGCTGTGCGCGTTGGCCAGACCGGGCACGGTCAGTCCGCGCAGCACGACCGCGCCGGGCGGTGGCGTGGCCACGCCCGGGCGCACGGCGGCCACCCGACCGTCGCGTACCTCGATGAGGACGCCGGCCAGGACGCCGCCGCCCGGCGCCGGGCCCGCGGGGGTCGCGCCTTCGGAGCGCGGGCCAGCGGGGGTCGCGCCCACGGAGTCCGCGCCCTCGGAAGGCGAGGTCTCCGGGGGGCTGGGCGGGGGCGGCGCCCGGGGCCGGCTCGGTGGTAGGGGTGGGGTTGAGCCAGGCGTGCTCCGCCCAGTACGTCACGCGCACGCGAGGCCCTCCAGTACGTCGGCGAGGGCGTGGACGCCGGCGACGCAGTCGTCCTCGGTGGCGTGCTCGGCCGGGGAGTGGGAGACGCCGGTGGGGTTGCGGACGAAGAGCATGGCGGTCGGGACGGTGCCGGAGAGGATGCCGGCGTCGTGGCCTGCGCCCGTGCCGAGGACGGGGCGGGCGCCGCCCAGGATGCGGCCGAGCTCGTCCCGTAGGGCGTGCTCGAACTCCACGACGGGGGTGAAGGACTCGCGCACCATGCGGACGTCCACGCCGTCGCGCTGGCCGCGCTCGACGGCCGCGCGCTCGATCTCGGCCACCACCGCGTCCAGCGTGCCCTGGTCGGCCGCGCGGGAGTCGAGCCAGCCACGAACCAGCGAGGGGATGGCGTTGACGCCGTTCGGTTCGACGCTGACCTTGCCGAAGGTGGCCAGCGCGCCGGCCAGGGCCGCCTTCTTGCGGGCGGCCAGCACGGTGTTGGCGTAGGTGAGCATCGGGTCGCGGCGGTCCTCGATGCGGGTCGTGCCGGCGTGGTTGGCCTCGCCCCGGAAGTCGAACCGCCAGCGGCCGTGCGGCCAGATGGCGGAGGCGATGCCGACCGGGTCGCCGGACAGGTCGAGCGCCCGACCCTGTTCGACGTGCAGCTCCACGAAGGCGCCGACGCGGGCCAGGCGTTCGGGGTCGGGCCCGATCGCCTCCGGGTCGTACCCGGCGCGCTCCATGGCCCGCGGCAGGCTGGTGCCCTCACCGTCCCGGAGCTGGTGCGCGGCCTCCACGGTGAGCTGGCCCGCGGCCAGCCGGGAGCCCACGCAGGCCAGCCCGAAGCGGGCGCCCTCCTCGTCGCCGAAGTTGACGACGGCCACCGGCTTGGCGAACTCCGCTCCCCTCCGGCGGAGTTCGTCGAGCGCGGCGAAGGCGGAGACGACGCCGAGCGGCCCGTCGAAGGCGCCGCCGTCCGGGACGGAGTCCAGGTGCGAGCCGGTGACGACGGCCTCACCCGGGGCCACGTCGCGGTGGTCGCGGGCGCCGAGCCAGGCCCACTGGTTGCCGTTGCGGTCCAGTTCGTAGGCGAGGCCACGGGAGGTGGCCTGGGCCTGGAACCAGGCCCGGCAGTCGGTGTCGGCGCCGCTCCAGGCGAAGCGGCGGTAGCCGCCGCTGTCCGCGTCGCGGCCGATCGGGCGCAGGTCGCGCCACATCTCGTGGAAGGAGGCACCGGTACCGACCGGGCCGGGCGAGCCTGGTGACGCGGCCGAGCCCGCCGGGCCTCGCGCGCCCGCCGGGCCTTGCGAGCCTTCCGTACCTCGTGCGCCTGCCGGGTCTTGTGAGTCTGCCGAGCCTGGTGACGCGGCCGCGTCGGCCGCGGGTCCCTCCGGGGCGCGTTCGCTCACGACTGGTCACCCTCGCGCATCGGGACACGGACCGCCTTCTCCTCGGCGACGCGCTCGGCGATGTCGTACCCCGCGTCCACGTGCCGGATCACGCCCATGCCCGGGTCGTTGGTGAGCACCCGGCGGATCTTCTCGCCGGCGAGCGGCGTGCCGTCGGCGACCGTGACCTGGCCCGCGTGCAGCGAGCGGCCCATGCCGACGCCGCCACCGTGGTGCAGCGAGACCCAGGAGGCGCCGGAGGCGACGTTGACCATGGCGTTGAGCATCGGCCAGTCGCCGATGGCGTCCGAGCCGTCGAGCATGCCCTCGGTCTCGCGGTACGGGGACGCGACCGAGCCGCAGTCCAGGTGGTCGCGGCCGATGGCCAGCGGCGCCTGGAGCGTGCCGTCGGCGACCATGTCGTTGAACCGCTCGCCGGCCCGGTCGCGTTCGCCGTAGCCGAGCCAGCAGATGCGCGCGGGCAGCCCCTGGAAGTGCACCCGTTCGCCGGCCAGCTTGATCCAGCGGGCCAGCGACTCGTTCTCCGGGAAGAGTTCGAGGATCGCCTTGTCGGTGGCCGCGATGTCCTTCGGGTCGCCGGAGAGCGCCGCCCACCGGAAGGGGCCCTTGCCCTCGCAGAACAGCGGGCGGATGTACGCGGGGACGAAGCCGGGGAAGTCGAAGGCGCGCTCGTAGCCGGCGAGCCGCGCCTCGCCGCGGATGGAGTTGCCGTAGTCGAAGACCTCGGCGCCGGCGTCCTGGAAGCCGACCATCGCCTCCACGTGTCGGGCCATCGACTCGCGGGCGCGGGCGGTGAAGTCGGCGGGCTTGTCGGCCGCGTACGTCGCCATGTCCGCGAAGTCGACGCCGATCGGCAGGTAGGCCAGCGGGTCGTGGGCGCTGGTCTGGTCGGTGACGATGTCGATGGGCGCGCCGGCGGCGAGCAGTTCGGGCAGCAGCTCGGCGGCGTTGCCGAGGACACCGATGGACAGCGGCTTGCGGGCGTCGCGGGCCTCGGTCGCCAGCTCCAGGGCGTGCGCGGGGCTGTCGGCCCTGACATCGAGGTAGCGGTGTTCGATGCGGCGGTCGATGGCGCGCGGGTCGCAGTCGATACAGATGACCACGCCGCCGTTCATGGTGACGGCCAGCGGCTGGGCGCCGCCCATGCCGCCGAGGCCGGCCGTGAGCGTGATGGTGCCGGCCAGGGAGCCGCCGAACTTCTTGGCGGCGACGGCGGCGAAGGTCTCGTACGTGCCCTGCAGAATGCCCTGGGTGCCGATGTAGATCCAGGAGCCGGCGGTCATCTGCCCGTACATGGTCAGGCCGAGGGCCTCCAGGCGGCGGAACTCCTCCCAGTTGGCCCAGTCGCCGACCAGGTGCGAGTTTGCGATGAGGACGCGCGGCGCCCACTCGTGGGTCTGCATGACGCCCACCGGGCGGCCGGACTGCACGAGCATCGTCTCGTCCTGGCGCAGCGTGGTCAGGGTGCGCGCCATCGCGTCGAACGAGCGCCAGTCGCGGGCCGCCTTGCCGGTGCCGCCGTAGACGACGAGCTTGTCGGGGTGCTCGGCGACCTCGGGGTCGAGGTTGTTGTGCAGCATCCGCAGGGCGGCCTCCTGCTGCCAGCCCAGCGTGTTGAGCTCCGTGCCGCGCGGTGCTCGTACGGGTCGCGGTCCCGACATGGGTGCTGCCTCCCTGGCTCGACGGGTGGTACGCCGATTGGATTAGTTCATTCACATAGTCCTGTGATGAATAGTCCCAGTCAACAGGACGGCCCGACCTCCGGCCAGGCGAGGCCGCCGCCTGGCGGGTCGGGCCACCTGTCGGGTCGGGCCGCCGATTGGGTCGGGCCGGTTCGCGACGGTCAGCGGGCGGGCGGCCTCACCTCACCGCCTCCAGGACCAGCGTGGGCGGGTGCTCGGTGTAGCGCCGCCAGTAGTCCTGGCCGTACTGGGCGATCCCCTCCGGCGAGATCCGCCACGGGTGCCAGCGCACCTGGCCGAACCCGGCCTCACGCAGGGCCGACTCGTAGGTGCCGGACAGCCACAAGTGGAACTCGATGTCGACCGGGCGCCCGCCCATCGTGGTGTGCGCGCGCACCGTCGCGCCCTCGGCGCGGGGCTGGGGCACGTCGGCGGTGATGCCGAACGGGCCGTAGTAGTCGGGGTCGGCGGGCATGTCGTAGTTGGCGCAGTTGGCCACCAGGCGCCCGCCCGGCCGCAGCGCCCGACTCGCGGTGCGGCACATGGCCACCAACTCGTCCCGGCTGGCGCTGTAGTGCAGGACGTTGACGCCGGTCACCACGTCGAAGGCGGCCGCCTCGATGGCCTCGTGTCCACGGGCGACGTCGCCGACGTGGTACGTGATGCCCAGCCGTTCGGCCCGCTCGCGTTCGCGGGCCGTCTCCACCATGGACGCCGAGATCTCCAGGCCCTCCACCCGGCCCGCGCCCGCCCGCTTGATCCGGCGGGTCCAGATCCCCGTCCCCGCCCCCAGGTCCAGCACGTCCAGGCCGCGCACGTCCCCCATCACCGCGCGGAAGGTGGGTTCCTCCGCGTGTCGCGCATAGGTGAGGACGTTCAAGGTGTCGTCGTAGACATCGGCCGTCTCGTCGTACTGCTTGCTTCCCACGTCACGCCTTCCCGCACGCTCGGCAACAGCTCCCTTACGGTGCGTATGGGTGCCCTCGGGCCGTGCGGGCTACTCAGGCTGTAGGGGGCAAGGGCCCGGACGGGGGGGCGGGCGGGCGCACGACAGTTCGCTCCTCGTCCAGGGGAGCAGCGCGCGCTCCTTGCCACGGCGGCTAACCTGCGGACGTGTGACCCGGGTTCACCAGCTCGCCGGCGCGGCCGGCTCCGCCGCGTGGGAGGCGACGTCCGCCGCGTACTACGCCTCGATCGCGCGGGCCGACGCGCGCGGCGACGGCACCGTACGACACCTCCTGCGGCCCGAGGTCGGCGACGGGACGATCGAGGTGACGCCGCTGCGCAGCGGGTTCCACGTCGTCCGCTACGACGTCGCGTTCGCCGCCGGGCACCGGATCGACTACCGGTTCCCGGGCGACCACTTCGAGCTGGAGCACTGCGTCGAGGGGCGGCTGCGGGTCAGCGAGGACGGCGCCGGCGCGGACGAGTTGCACGCCGGCTCGGTGGCGCTCAGCCCGCGTCGCGCCACCGGCGGCGTCGTCGCGCACGGCGCCGGCGAGCGGTACCGGGCCGTGTCGGTCACCGGGAGCTGGGCCGGCCTGGACACCTACCTCGGGGGTCTCGGCGCGCGGGAGCTGCCCGCCATCGGTCCCGAGCACGTCGCGCGCGAGCGGTACCTCGGCCGGTCCGCCGCGCTGCGCCCGGTGGCGCAGCCGCTGGCGGAGATGTACGCGCACCGGCGCGCCTCCCCCGGGCGCCTGCTGTACCTGGAGTCGCGGCTGGTGGCGGCGCTCGCCGCGCTGCTCGACGGGCTCGCCGCCGACCCGCCGGCCAGCGGCGCGCCGGGCCCCGCGCTGGCCGCGCACGAGGTGGCCGCCCTGCGCCGGGTCCCCGAACTGCTCTGGCAACGCCGCCACGCCCCGCCGACCCTGGCCGAGTTGGCCCGCGCGTCGTCCATGTCCGTCCGACGCCTGACCACGGGCTTCCGCGCGCTGTACGGGGACTCGGTGTGGGCGTACCACCGGCGGCGCTGCCTCGACCGGGCCGCGGCGCTGCTCGTCGAGACCGACTGGCCGGTCTCCCGCGTCGGGCACGAGGTCGGCTACGCCTCGCCCAGCAACTTCGGCTACGCCTTCCGTCGCGACCGGGGCACCACGCCGGCCCGCTTCCGCCGCGCGCACACCTGACCGCCCACGGCCTGACCGCCTGCCTGGCCTGCCCCCCGCCTGGCCTGGCCGCCCGCCCGGCCTGGCTGTCCGCCCACCGGCCTGCCCGCCTGCCTGCCCGTCGGCCGGGACACACCGCGCACCGCCCTCCACACCCTCCGGACCCGCGCTCCACACCACCGTCCGCTTCCGGCGCCGAGGCTGTGACCGGCGGCGGTCGCACCGGCCGTCGCACCCACACGAGGAAGGCGCCCGATGTCCCCTCCGTACGCCCCCGCCGGCCGCCGCCCAGTCGGCCGGCACCCAGCCAGCCGGCGCCGCCGGGAACCCGCCGGCGTCTCGCCCCGGCGGCCCTCGCCCCCGGGTGAGCGGCGATGACCGAGCGAGCCGGCTCCGCTTCGCAAGCGACCGGGACGGTGCGGTTGGTGATCGTGTTGGGTGGGTTGTCGGCGATATCGCCGTTCGCCACCGACATGTACGCGCCCGGCTTCCCGGAGATCGTCGCCTCGTTCGGCACCTCGGGGACGGCCGTCCAACTCTCCCTGACGGCCTGTCTGATCGGGCTCGCCGTCGGGCAGGTCGTGCTGGGCCCGGTCAGCGACGCGCTGGGGCGGCGCCGGCTGCTGCTCGCGGGGTCCGGCGCGTTCGCCGGCCTGTCCCTGGTCTGCGCGCTCGCGCCGTCGATCGCCGTGTTCGAGGTGGCCCGGCTGCTCCAGGGCGTGGCCGGCGGCGCGGGCCTGGTCATCGGCCGGGCGGTGATCAGCGACCGGTACACCGGCGCCCGGGCGGCCCGCCAACTCTCCACGCTGAGCGTGGTCGGAATGGCCGCGCCGGTGCTGGCCCCGGTCGCCGGCGGACTGCTCCTCGGCGTCGGGTCGTGGCGGCTGGTGTTCGTCGCCCTCGCCGGGGCCGGGCTGCTGCTGGTGGCCGCGGTCTGGGCGTGGGTGCCCGAGTCGCTGCCGGTCGAGCGGCGCCGGCGCGGCGGCGCGCGGTCGGTGCTGGCCGCGATGGGCCCGCTGGTGCGGCGGCGGGCGCTGGTCGGCCACCTGCTCGTCATCGGCTGCGCGCTCGGCGCGCTCTTCGCCTACATCACCGGCTCGCCCTTCGTCTTCCAGGACGGCTACGGCCTGTCGCCCACGGCGTACGGCCTCGTCTTCGCCACCAACGCCGTGGGCACCGTGCTGGCCGGGGTGCTGTTCGGGGCGCTGGCCGGACGGGTGCGCCTGGGCGCCCTGCTGCTCGGCGGCGTGGCCACCACCGTGCTCTGCGCGCTCACGTTGGTGGCGCTGCTCGCCACGGGACTCGTCGCGGGAGGCGGCGCGTTCGGCGCCACCTGGGCCTGCCTGTTCGGCCTGACCTTCGGGTTCGGCCTCGTGCTGCCCGCCTCGACGACCCTCGTCCTCGCGCTCGGCGGCGACGCCCCCGGGGCCGCGTCCGGCCTGCTCGGCGGCGCCCAGTTCGTGCTCGGCGCGGCGGCGGCGCCACTGCCCGGCGCGCTGGGGCACACGACCGCCCTGTCGATGGCCGTTGTCGTGTTGGCCTGCGTCCTGCTCTCGGCGCTGGCGCTGGTCGCGCTGGCCCGGCCATGGCGGGACGACGGCGAGAGCGACGGCGACGGCGACAGTGACCAGGATGGGCACCTTACGAGCGCGGCGGGGGGCGAGTCGGCAGGCGGGCACTGAGGCGCGCTGGGGCGCGCTGAGGGCGGGCGCCCGCGCCCCCAGCGCGAGGCCGGCCGCCCCCAGGGCGCCCCCAGCCGCCCCTACAGCACGAAGCCGGCCGGGAAGGGGTCGGTCGGGTCGAGGAGGTACTGCCCCATGCCGGTGATCCAGGCCCGGCCGGTGAGGGCGGGGCGGACCGCGGCGCGGTCGCCGACGCGGTCGGCGGCGACGAGGCGGCCCGTGAAGTGGGTGCCGATGAAGGACTCGTTGACGAAGTCCTCGTGTAGGGGAAGTTCGCCGCGAGCGTGGAGCTGGGCCATCCGCGCGCAGGTGCCGGTGCCGCACGGCGAGCGGTCGAACCAGCCGGGGTGGATCACCATCGCGTTCCGGGCGTGGCTACCGCCCGCGCCCGGCCCCGCCCCCTCGACTCCCCCGGCCACGGCCGTACCGTCCCCGACCGACCCGGCCACCCCGCCCCCGCTCCCGCCCCCGGCCTCCGCCGCGCCGGCACCCGGCGTTCCCGGGGCCGTGAACTGCACGTGGCGGCAGCCGGCGATGCCGGGGTCGGTGGGGTGCTCGGGCCGCCGCTGCTCGTTGACCGCCGCCATGATCGCCATGCCGGCGGCGAGGATCTCGTCCTTGTGCCGCCGGTCGAAGGGGATGCCGAGCCGGCTCAGCGGGGTGATGGCGTAGAAGTTGCCGCCGTACGCCATGTCGTAGCGGACCCTCCCGATGCCGGGGACCTCCACGGCGGCGTCCAGCTCGTGCGCGTACGAGGCCACGTTGTGCAGCGTGA
This sequence comes from Streptomyces sp. 71268, assembly GCF_029392895.1. Lineage (NCBI taxonomy): Bacteria > Bacillati > Actinomycetota > Actinomycetes > Kitasatosporales > Streptomycetaceae > Streptomyces > Streptomyces sp. 71268. The sequence goes on along the minus strand of NZ_CP114200.1, from coordinate 5,377,064 downwards.
CCCGCTCGGCGCGGCCACCGCTCACCTCCACCCGGGCCTCGACCAGGCCGGCCGGGGTGTCCAGGCGTACCGTCGTGACCGGTTCGGTGACCTCGACCATGCCCGTCTCGACCAGCACCGTGGCCACCCCGATGGTGCCGTGGCCGCACATCGGCAGGCAGCCGGAGACCTCGATGAACAGGACGCCCCAGTCGGCGTCCGGTCGGGTCGGGGGCTGGAGGATGGCGCCGCTCATGGCGGGGTGCCCGCGCGGCTCGTTGACCAGGAACCGCCGTACCGCGTCGAGGTGTTCTACGAAGTAGCGCCGCCGCTCGGCCATCGTCTGGCCCGGCACCGGGCCGATGCCGCCGGTGATGACGCGGGTCGGCATGCCCTCGGTGTGCGAGTCGACGGCGCTCAGGCAGCGCGCGGCGCGCATCAGCGGGCCTCGGCCACGGGAGCGCCGACCGCCGGCGCGACGGGCTGCCGCGGCCCGGCCGACGCGGCCTCGCCGGGTTGGGGGGCGGCCGCGTCGTCCACCGCCGCCAGCGCGTCGACGGCGCGCCGTACGTCCGCGTCCAGCGCGGCGAGTTGCTCCCCTGACAGCGGCCCGCGCGGCGGCCTGGACGGGCCGCCGTACCGGCCGACCAGGTCCATCGCCCGCTTGACGGCCTGGACGAACTCGGTGCGCGAGTCCCAACGGAAGGCCGCCACCAGCGGTTCGTACAGCGCCCGCGCCTCCGCGAGCCGGCCCGCGCGGGCCAGGTCGAAGAGGCGTACCGACGCGGCGGGGAAGACGTTCGGGAAGCCGGCGAACCAGCCCTCGGCGCCCATCAGCAACGACTCCAGCACGAGGTCGTCGGCGCCGGCGATCATGGCGAGGTCCGGGGCGCACTCCTTGATGTGCCGTACGCGCCGCACGTCGCCGGAGAACTCCTTGATCGCGACGACGTTGTCGATGGCGGCGAGTTCCCCGATCACCTCCGGGGTGAGGTCGACCTTGGTGTCGAGCGGGTTGTTGTAGACCATGACCGGCAGCCCGACCGCCGCCACCTGCTCGAAGTGGTGGACGACCTCGGCGGTGTTGGCGCGGTAGAGCGTCGGCGGCAGGCACAGCACCCCGTCGGCGCCGTCCTCGGCGGCGTGCTCCGCCCAGCGCCTGGCCTGGTGCGCGCCGACGCCGTGCACCCCGACCACCACCAGCGCGTCCCGGCCGACGGCCGCGACGGCCGCGCGGGCGACCGCGCGCCGCTCGGCGTCGGTGAGCGAGGAGTACTCGCCCAGCGAGCCGTTCGGGCCGACCCCGTGACAGCCGTTGTCCACCAGCCAGCGGCAGTGTTCGGCGTACCGGTCGAGGTCGGGCCGTAGCCCGGCGGGGGCGGCGGGGTCGTCGGCGTACGGGAGCGCGGTGGCGACCACGACGCCGGTGAGGGCGCGCGCGTGCGGCTTCGAGCGGGCGCCCGGCGTGGCCGACGGCGCGGCGGTGGTGGGCTGCGGAAGGTCGGTGGGCGGCTTGGTGCTCATGGGGTCTCCGTTACGCGTCCGGGGGCTGGGGGTCGCGGTGGTGCGGGGGCGCCAGTTCGTCCGGGGGCGGGGAGGTGAGCGGGGACTGGGTGAGGTCGGTGGGGTTCGGGGGGTCGGCGAGTATCGGGGAGACGACCGGGAGCCCGGCGAGGTCGCCGAGGCGGATCGGCTGGGCGACGGGGCGGGCGTCGATGGCGTACCGGTCGGCATGGCCGAGGGGCCGACGCCCGCGCGGGGTCGGCGCACCCGGGGCCGGAGCAACCGGCGCCGGCGCGTCCGGCATGAGGCCCGCCGCCAGATCCGTGACGGCGCGTCCGCAGGTGCGGCCCTGGCAGGCGCCGAGGCCGGCGCGGCAGGCGAGCTTGAGCGCGCGCGTGCCGTCGACGTGCCGCTCGGTGACGGCCGCGCGCAGCGCGTCGTACGACACCTCCTCGCAGCGGCAGACGAGGGTGTCGTCCCGCAGCCAGGTGCGCCAGCCCGGCCGGACCGGGTGGGCCAGGGCGAGCGCGGCGGCGAAGCGGCGGCCCGAGCGGACCCGGCGGCGCAACCAGGCGACGCGGGCCGGGTCGGCCGCGCGGTGGCCGAGCGCGGCGGCGGCCAGCACACCCGCCAACTCTCCCTCGTACGCCGCTAGTTCAGCGCCACCAACGCCGGTCAGCTCGCCGGCCGCGTACACGCCGGGCACCGACGTGCGCTGCCCCGCACGCAGCGCGACGCGCGGCGTGCCGTCGGGGCCGTCTTCGAGCGCGCAGCCCGCCGCGAGCGCGAGTTCGAGCTGTGGGCTGAACCCGTAGCCCACGCAGAGCGCGTCCACGCCTTCGACACGGCGCTCGCTCCCGGGCCGCACCGTCCAGTCCGGCGCGAGCCGGGCGGTGGTCACGGCGCGCAGCCGGTCCTCGCCGTGCGCCGCGACGACCGCGCGCCGGGTGCGGTACGGGACGCGGTGTCGGGCCAACGTGGCGGCGTATGCGGCGAGTTCGGGCAGCTTGCCGCGTCCGTCGCGGAGCGCGGCGAGCGGGGAGCGCAGCCAGCCGGCGGGCGAGCCGGCCTCCCAGACCCCGAGCACCCGGGCGCCGGCGCCGAGCAGCGCCGCCGCCACCGGCAGCAGGAACGGGCCGGTGCCGGCCACGATCACCCGCCGCCCCACGGCGAGCCGCTGCCCCTTGGCCAACGCCTGGGCGCCGCCGGCCGTGACCACGCCGGGCAGGTCCCAGCCGGGGAAGGGCAGCGACCGGTCGAACGCGCCCGGGCAGAGCACCAGCGCGTCGGCGGCGAGCGCGCGCGGCGTACGGAACCCGTCGGCCGGCCCGGTGAGGACGTGTACGAGGTGCGGCGCCGGCGCGCCGCCCCTAGCGCCCCGGGCCGGCTCGATCGACCAGGCGGTGGTGTGCGGCAGGTGGTCGATGGCGGGGTGCGCGGCGACGGCCCGCGCCAGGCGCTGGCCCTCCGGGGCGCGGCCGGGTGCGGGCCCGCCTGCGGGCGGCGCGAGGTGGGGGCCGGCCTGGGCGTGGCCGGGATTCGGCGCGTCGGCGGGCGGCGCGTGGCGGTGGTACTGGCCGCCGACGCGCGCGCCGTTGTCCACGAGGGTGACCCGCGCGCCCGCGCGCGCGGCGGCCAGGGCCGCGTGCAGCCCGGCCGGCCCGGCGCCGATGACGACGATCCGCCGCCCGTCCGTCATGCCCGGTCCGTCGCGGACCCCGGCAGTACGGCGCCGCGCTGCGTCTCCACCACGTCGCCCGCCGCGACCTCCCGCAGGCAGGCCCGCACGTCGGGCAGCCCGTTCACGACCACGAGGCAGTCGTGGCACACCCCGATGCCGCAGAAGACGCCGCGTGGCCGACCGCCGCCACGGGTGGTGCGCCACGCGGCCCGCCCCGCCTCCAACAGGACCGCGGCCACCGTCTGCCCGGGGCGGGCGCGCCGCGCGACACCGTCCACGGTGAGCGACACGCCCCCGCCCGCCGCCACCCGCGCCTCGTGCCCCGCCGCCCCGGCCGCATCCGTCCCCGCCCCGACCGCCCCGGACCCCGGCCGTACCGTCGCCGCTTCCGCCGCCGGTACGTCTCCCGCCGCCTCCGGCGCGCCGCGCAGCCCCGGGCGGTCCACCCGGAACGGGGCCGGGTCCAGGTGGGGCGGCTCGCCCGTGAGGAGTTCGGCGAGCAGGTCGCCGGTGGCGGCGGCGAGGCCGATGCCCGCGCCCTCGTGGCCCGTGGCGTGCCACAGGCCGGCCCGGCGCGGATCGGGGCCGATGACGGGGAGGTGGTCGGGGGTGTACGGGCGGAAGCCGCCGTAGGCGCGCAGCACCGGCACCGCGGCGAGCGGCGGGAACAGCGTGGTGGCGCCGCGGGCCAGCGCGCGCAGCACCGCGACGGGGATCGCCGGGTCGAAGCCCACCCGCTGCCGGCTGGAGCCGATGAGCACGGTGCCCGCCCGCGTGGCCTCCACGACGGTGGAGACCCGCAGGTCGGCGTCGGCGGCACCGACCGCGCCGACGTAGTCGGCGGCGTAGACCTTGTGCCGCACGGTGCCGGCCGGCAGCGGGGCGGTGACCAGGACCAGGCCACGGCGCGGCGCCACCGGCAGCGGGGCCCCGGCCGCGTCGGCGAACGAACCCGCCCACGGGCCGCAGGCGTTGACGACCGCGCCGCACGGCACGTCCCCGCGCGCGGTGCGCACCGCGCGCACCCGGCCGTGCCGGTCGCGCCGCACGCCGAGCGCGGCGACGCCGCCGCGTACCTCGCCGCCCCGCGCCCGCACCGCGGCGAGCAGCGCCGTCGCCGCCAACACCGGCTGGAGCTGGGCGTCCTGCGGGTAGCGCAGGACGGTGGTGGCCCGTGGCGTCAGGTGTGGCTCGTACGCGGCGACCTCGTCGGGAGCGAGCGCGTGGGCCTCGACGCCGACGGCGCGCTGGGCCTCGGCGAAGGTGTGCAGGGCGGCCGACTGCGCCGCGCCGATCGCGACGACGAGACCGCCCTTGCGCTCGTACTCGCACGCCGCGCGGCGCGGCCCGATCTCCTCCCGCAGCTCGGCGAGGAGCGCGGGCCAGCGGCGTAACGAGGCGAGCGCGAGCTCCAGTTCGGGGCCGGGCGGCTTGTCGGAGACCAGGAGGTTGCCCTCGCCGCTCGCGGTGGTGGCCGAGGCGACGGGCCCCCGGTCGAGCACCAGCACCCGCACGCCGCGCCGGGTCAGCGCCTCGGCGCAGGCCGCGCCGATGATGCCGCTGCCGACGACGACCGCGTCGGGATGTTGTCCGTACGTCCGTGAACCGTGCATGCAGCGCACCACCGTTCTCCAGAAAGAACGTTGGTGACGCTAGTGCGGCCTGGCGGGGCGGTCAATACCGGTGCCGGCCGGATACTCGATGAGCAACACGGACAGCACCGGCTCCGGGCCCGCCGTCTCGTAGACGTGCGGCTGGGAGCCGGGCAGGCGGACGTAGTCGCCCGGGCCGAGTTCGTACGGGTCCGCCGGCGGGCCGACGCGCAGGACACCCTGCGTCACCACCACGTGTTCCACCCCCGGGTGGCCGTTGGAGTGCTGCCTGGCCCCCGGCCGAACCCGCTGGTCGTACAGTTCGAGCACCCCGCCGCGCGGCTCGATCCGGCGCAGCATGCGCAGGTCGACGGCCCGGCTGCGCAGCACCTCGAGGCCGGCCGAGCGGACCAGCAGCACGTCGGGCGGCGCCGGCTCGGCGAGCAGATCGGACACCGGGACCTGGAGAGCGTTCGCCAGAGAGAACACCGTCTGGATGGTGGGGTTGCCGAGTCCGCTCTCCAACTGGGACAGCGCGCTCTTGGCGACGCCGGACCGGCGCGCGACCTCCGACAGCGACAGGCCGCGCTCCCCGCGCAGCGCGCGCACGTTGACCCCGAGCATGTGCCCGGCCCGCTGCGCTTCCCTGGCCTCGCCGCCGCCCCGCCGCTCGGGCGGCGCGCCGCCCGGGCCCTGGTTCCGGCTCACGGGCCGGTCCGCCGGAGCCCGCCGGCCCGCCGCTCCCCCGGCGCCCGTCGCGCCGCGCCCGTCGACCGGCTCCCCGTCCGGCTCTCCGACCAGCTCCCCGTCCGGCTCCCCCATGGCGGTTCCTCCTCGGCTCTCGGCGGCTGACGGCCGGCGCCACTGTAGCCAGCGCCGCGACGGCCGGCCCGAGCGGTGCGTGGCGGGCCGGCCCCGGCGTGCGGAACGAGGCCCCCCGCCACGGCCGTCGGCGCCTCGACGCGCGTGGTGGTTCCGCTACGCCGAGTGGCGTGGCTGGCGTAGCCGCCGGGCGCCGGTCGGCCACGCGTACTGGGCAGCGCCCGGCCCGAGTGGTGGAGTGCTGCCATGACCTCAATCGAGACGGGCCAGGGGCCACGGGACGACGCGACGCTCGGGCAACCGGAGCCGACGGGCCCGGACACGCCCGCACGGGACCGAGCGACGGCGGGCCCGGTGGCCGGGCCGAACGGAAACGGCGAGGCCGACCTGGGCGAGGCCGCCGCGCGCCGGCGCGACCAGGCGGTGCGGGCCGCCGTCGAACAGGGCCTGATCGGCCCGGACGCCCCCGTGATCGCGCTCGTTGACGTGGCCGCGATCCGCGCCTCGGCCGCGGCGCTCCAGGCCGCGTTCGCCGAGGTGACCGCGCCCGGCACGCCGGTGCTGCACGCGTTCGCGGTCAAGGCGGCCAACCTCGTACCGGTGTTGCGGCTGCTCACCGACGCGGGCCTGGGCTGCGAGGTGGCCAGCCCCGGCGAACTCGCCCTGGCCCAGGCGGCGGGCGTGGCCCCCGAGCGCATGGTGCTCGACTCGCCCGCCAAGACCGTGGCCGAGCTGCGGACGGCCCTCGCACTCGGCATCGCCGTCAACGCCGACAGCTTTCAGGAGTTGGCACGCCTCGACGAGCTGGTGGCGGCGGCGCCGACCGCGTCACCGCTCGGGCTGCGCGTCAACCCGCAGGTGGGCGGGGGCACGATCAGCGCGCTGAGCACGGCCACGGCGACCTCCAAGTTCGGCGTGCCGCTGCGCGACGACGGCCCGCGCGGCGGCTCGCCGGCCGAGGTGCGGGCCAGGGTCGTGGACGCGGTGTTGGCCCGGCCCTGGCTCACCCGGCTGCACGCCCACGTCGGCTCGCAGGGCTGTCCGCTGGAGTTGCTGGCGGGCGGCGTGCGCGAGGTCTACGAGTTGGCCGAGGAGATCAACGAGGCGGCCGGCCGGCAGCAGATCACCGGCTTCGACCTGGGCGGCGGGCTGCCGGTCAACTTCGCGTCCGACACCGTCGCCCCGACCTACCGCGACTACGCCCGGCTGCTGCACGCGACCGTGCCCGGGCTGCTCGACGGCCGGTACGCGCTGGTCACCGAGTTCGGCCGGTCCCTGCTGGCCAAGACGGGCACCGTGCTGGCGCGCGTCGAGTACGCCAAGTCGGCCGGGGGCCGCGCCATCGCCATCACCCACGCGGGCGCCCAGGTGGCCACCCGTACCGTCTTCGCCCCCCGCTCCTGGCCCATCCGCGTCGCCGGCTACACCCCGCGGGGCCTGCCCAAGCGCGGCCCGCTGGTGGCCCAGGACGTGGCGGGCCCGTGCTGCTTCGCGGGCGACCTGGTGGCCAAGAACCGGCCCCTGCCGCTGCTGGAGGCGGGCGACCTGACGGCCCTGCTCGACACCGGGGCGTACTACTTCTGCCACCACTTCGCCTACAACAGCCTGCCCAGGCCGGGTGTCTACGGCTTCGTCACGGACCCGGGGTCGGCGGGGGGCGTGCGGTTCGCCACCGTGCGCGAGCCGCAGACCGTGAGCGAGATCGTGGCGGAGAGCGGCGGCGCCCAGAGCGAGGCGCTGACCGACCTCGACTCCTGACGGCGGGTCACGGCGTACGGCTCGGGCTCTCCCGGGCCCCGGGTGGCACGCGTGCGCGCCGGCGCACACGGAAGAAGCCCTCCCCAGCCTGAGCTGGAGAAGGGCTTCCGAAAAGAGCGCCGAGCAGGCCTTGCACCTACATCCCTCGTTTGGAGACGAGTATCTTTCCTTAGACGACCGACGCATCAACCCCCGCCCCTCGGGGCGGCGTTGCGTGATCCACTTTACCCCAAGCCTCACGCTGCGTCGAACCATCCGCCGCCGCCCCGCGGTCCCGCCCAGGCCCCGATCCGTGCCCCGCCCGCCGCGTCAGAGCGCGGCCCGCCGCCAGAGCGCGGCCCGCCGCGTCAGAGCGCGGCCCGTGGTGTCAGAGCGCGGCCCGTTCGTGCGCCTGGCTCGCGATCGCGGCGGCCGTCTCCCCCGGGGTCTGGGTCGCGGTGTCCAGCCACCAGCCGGTGCCGGCAAGGCGCTCGCTCATCTCCCGGTACTGCGGGCCGAAGTCGAAGTGGACCCGGGAGCGCTCGGGGCGGCGGGCGTCGCGCTCCCGGCAGATCGCGAGCGGCGGCGCCAGCACCACGAACAGCACGGGACGGGGCCGCAGCCAGCCCACCATGGCGTCGAGCATCTCGCGGTCGGCGATGGTGTGCTCGATGACCGGGAAGACGTCGTTCTCGGCGAAGTTGTCGGCCAGCGCGCACATGTTGCGGGCGCACAGCATCGCCTGGCGCCGGGACTCATCGGCGGGCTCGCCGAGGAAGCCGACGCGGCCCCGCACCACCATGTACGACAGGACGTCGCCGCTGATGTGGGCCGCGCGTTCGTGGTGGGCGGCCACCAGCGGTGCGACCGTCGACTTTCCCGAGCCGGGCATGCCCGAGATGATCAGGCACCCCGTGGAGCGCGGACGCTGTGCCACGAACCCTCCCGCATCGCCTGGCCAGCCGGCCGCGCCGGGCGCGAGGCCACCGGGAGCCGGCCCTGTCGGGCGGCATCGTCGCAGCCGCCCCCGGGCCCGCGCACCCGACTTTCGCGGGCGGCGCGCTGCCTAGCCCCGGCCCGCCGACGGGGCGTTCCCCGGCGTCGCGGGCGTGCGCAGGGCGAGGACCGCCATGTCGTCGTGGCCGTCGCCGGGGTGGTGGTCGGCCAGCGCGGCGCACAGCTCCCGCAGCGGGGCGCCGGCGTGGCGGTGGGCGGTGTCGGCGAGCGAGTCCAGTCCCCGGTCCAGCGACTCGTCCGAGCGCTCGACGAGCCCGTCCGTGTAGAGGACGACGGTGCTGTTCGCCGGCAGCGCGACGTGGTGACCGGGGCGCGGCAGGGTGGTGTCCACGCCCAGCGGCGTGCCGGGCTCGGCGTCCAGGTAGCGCGCGGTGCCGTCGGGCCACAGGACGAGGGGTGGTGGGTGGCCCGCGCTGGACCAGTGCAGGGTCCACCCGCGCTGGCCCGGGTCGATGCGTACCACGCACGCCGTGGTCAGGAGTTCGCCGCCGGTCACCTCCATGATGCGGTCGAGCTGTTCGAGGGAGGCGCTGGGCGGGGTGCCGGCCTCGAACGACAGGGCCCGCAACATGCCGCGGGTCTGCGACATCGCGGCCGCCGCCCGCATGTCGTGGCCCACCACGTCGCCGATGACGGCCACACAGGAGCCGTCGGGCAGCTTCACCGCGTCGTACCAGTCCCCGCCCAGGTGCCCGGGCGGGGTGGCCGGCCGGTAGACCGCGCACGCCTGGAACGGGTCCAGGTCCGGAAGCCGGGGCAGCAGCAGGCGCTGGAACTGCTCGGCCCTGTTGCGGGCCTGGCGGTACAGGCGGGCGTTCTCGATCGCGACCCCCGCCGTACCGGCCAGGGCCAGGATCACCCCCTCGTCGTGCTCGTCGAAGGGCTTCCCGTCCTCGCGGTCCGACAGGTACAGGTTGCCGTACACGCGCCCGCGCACGGAGATGGCGACCCCCAGCAGCGTCCGCATCGGCGGGTGGCCGGCCGGGAAGCCGGCCGACTCCGGGTGCGCCGCGATGTGCTCCACCCGCAGCGGCTCGGGGTGCCGGATCAGATGCCCGAGCAGGCCGCTCCCGCGCGGCAGCTCCACCCCGGAGAGGTCCGCCAACTCCTGCGAGTTCAGGCCGAGGGGGACGAACTCGGTGAGGAAGGTGCCCTCCTCGTCCAGCACGCCCAGGGCCCCGTAACGGGCGCCGACGAGGTCCATCGCGGTGCGTACGATCCGGCGCAGCACCGCCGGCAGCTCCAGTTCGCCGGTGATGCCGAGGACCGCCTAGAGCAGGCCCTGGAGGCTGCGCTGCGCGCGGGCCAGGGCGTGCATCTGCTCGCCGATGCGGTCCAGGTCCGCGCTGAGCGGCAGGTTCAGCAGCGACGGCCGGGGCTCGTCGGCCGACTCGCCGTCCGGCGCGTCCCCCGCGTTCCGGGCCATGGGCTCACCTTCCTCATCCCGGTCCGCGCCGGGTCCACCAGTCGGGTGGCCGGCGGTACGGCGGGCTCCGCGGCGGACGTCAGGCCCGCCCGGCGCCCGTCACGCCCGCACGGGCCCCGCCTCCAGCATCAGGCCGACCACCACGTACGCGCAGTTCGAGCGGTTCACACGGGGCAGCCGGACGGTGGGCCCGCGTGGGCGGTACCGGATGGCCAGGACGGCGTGGACGGCGTCGGGCGGCGTGCGGCGGTGTGGGTGGCATGGACGTCGGAAGGCGCACAGCCGACGGTACGCACACAACGGTTCGCGGCGCTGTGCGGTGCGCACCCACCGGCAGGTGGCGTCCCACCGCACCCGACCGGGTGCGCCCACCGCCCTGGCCCCGCGCCCGGCCGGCACGGCCGTACCGACAGGTGCCCCGACCCACCTCCGGCGAGGGCGGGCCGCCCTACTCCCCGGCTCGCCCCTACTCCCCCGGCGCCGGGTCCTCCTCCACGACCAGCAGCGTTCCCGTGCTCCCGGGGGCGCACCCGGTGCGGGGCGCCGGCCGGCACGAGGAACAGCTCTCCGGCCCGTACGTCCACCGGCTCGCCCCGCACCTCCAGGGCGAGGAGGCCGTCGAGCACGAGCAGGGCCTCCGCGCTCTCGTGGCGCTCCTCCGCGAGGGGCAGCTCGCTCATCCGCAACACCTTGACCGCGCTCGTACCGACCCGGCCCAGCACCCGCGACCGCCACGCCAGTTGGCCGGCGGCCCGCCCCAGCGCGACGGCGGTCAGCGGCGGCTCGCCGGGCGCCCCGGGCCCGGCCGTGCCGGGCTCCCGCCCGGGGTCGGTCGCCGGTTCCGTCGTGTCGTCCACTCGCGCTCCGCGCACCGCACGCTCTTCCCGTCGCGCCGAGCCCGCCCCGCGGGCCGCGGCCGGCTACCGCTCACCGCCCCGGTCCGGACGGCCCTGACCAGGACGTTAGCCCGCGGATCCGGCGAGGTGGCTGACCGTTCGGCAAAGGCTCGCGGACCGTCGGGTCATGGCGTACCCGCTGGTCAGGCGGGCCGTCGGGGCGCGGCGTACGGGCTGGCGGGGCGTACGGGCTGTCGGCGCACGACGTACGGGCTGGCGCGGCCGGTCAGCGACGCCGGTTCAGCGCCGGTGGTTCAGCGGGCCGCCCTCGCCACGACGCGCTTGGCGCCGCCGGGTCGGGCGTCGCCGGCGACCACGCCGGTCGTCAGGTAGCCGGGCACCGCCGCGTGGGACGGGCCACCGACCGCCCACGGGCCCGGCAGCGCGTCCGTACGCACCCACAGCAGGCTCTCGTTGGCCTCTTCCCAGCGGCCGATCCACAGCGCCTTCCACCACAGCCCGACACCGACGCCGGCCAGCAGCATCCCGCCCGCGGCGGGCGCCGCGAACGAGGCGGCGACGGCCAGCAGGAACGCCGCAGCCAGGTGCCAGCGGTGGGTGCGCCGCCAGACGCGCACGCTGACGGCGCGGTCCTGGAGGATGACGGTCTTGCCGGCGCGCGACGCGGAGCGGGCGAGCGCCAGGTACCGCTTGCGCCGTACCGTCGCCGTCACCGCCAGCGCGACCAGGAACAGGGCCGCGCCGCCCAGCACGCCGATCGTGCGGCCGGTCACGCCCGGGAAGAGCAGCCCGATGCCGGCCGCGACCACCCCCAGCCACCACAGCCACCCGGCGGGTGCCCGTACCAACACCGCCACCCGTGCCACCGCGTACGCGCCGCGCCCCACGATGAACCTCCTCGACTCCGTCATCGAACTCCGCCCGGACCCACCGGCGCGCTCGCGCCCGCCCGGCTCTTTCGGCGGGACTGTACTCAGCGCGGATGAGAGTTCGCTGAGATACCCGGACAGTCGGGAGACGGGCGGGGTACGGGAGGTGCGGGCGGTACGGAGGGGGCGGGGCGACGGGCCCGGCCGCGGGGGCGGGGACGCGCGTGAGGTGCGGAGCCTCTCGAGTGCGGAGCGTCCCGGGTCCGGAGCCTCCCGACGGTGGGCGGGTCAGTCCTCGAAGAGGCCGCGCGCCGCCGCCCTGGCGTCGAACTCCTCCAGGCGGGCCTGCGCGTCCGGCAGCTCGTCGCACATGGCCTCCAGCAGCACCCGGCCCAGCAGCATCGGCGCGCAGGCCGTGTCGAAGGCGAGCCCGGTGCCCACGGCGGCCGGCAGCAGCAGGTCGCTGTGGCCGGCGACCGGCGCGAAGGCGCTGTCGGCGACCGTGACGACGGCCAGCCCGGCCGAGCGCGCGTACTCCAGCGCGGCGACCACCTCGCGCGGGTGACGGGGCAGCGCGAAGCACAGCAGGGCGCTGGCGCCCGCGGCGGTGGCGGCGTCGATGCGGTCGGCGAGCATCGTGCCGCCCTCGTCGAGCAGTCGTACGTCCGGGTGCACCTTGCGCGCGAAGTAGCTGAACCCGGCGGCCTGCGCCGAGGCCGCGCGCAGTCCGAGCACGGGCAGCGGCCGGGAGGCGGCCAGCAGCCGGCCGGCGCGGGCGACGGGCTCCGGGTCGGCCAGCAGCGTGGCCAGGTGGCGCAGGTTGTCGATCTCGGCCTGGACCGCCTGCTGGTACTCGTTGACCCCCGCCTGGTCGCCGCTCCGCTCGGTCGGGGCGACGTCGCGCAGGTGCTTGCGGAGCCCCGGGTAACCGTCGAAGCCGAGCGCCACCGCGAAGCGGGTCACGGACGGCTGGCTGACGCCGGCGAGTTCGGCGAGTTCCACGCTGGACAGGAAGGGCGCGTCGGCGGCGCGGCGCACCATGCAGTGGGCGATGCGGCGCTGGGTGGGCGTGAGCCGGTGCCCCTCGAAGAGCTTCTGGAGCCGCGCGGCTGCCCCACTCGCGTCCGGCGTCTCGTCCATTCGTGCCCTCCCGGCGACATCGGCGCCCCACGGGCGCTCGCCCACCGACACCGAACCGGCACCGGTCGGACCGGCGCCGGCCAGCGCCGCTCATTCAGCTACGGCTGACTCTGCATGAATATATGCAGCAGGTGGGGGTGGCGCGAAACGGGTGGGCTTACGGGGCTCCGCCCCCCTCACTCCCGCTTCTCCAACCGGCTGCCCCGCGGCACGGTGAGGGACATGATGTCGCTCGGGCCGTCCAGGGCGATGCGGTGCCAGCGGCCGCGCGGGACGATGACCGCGGAGCCGGCCGCCACCGCGACCTCCTCCTCGGCCTCGTCCGGGCGCTCCGGGCGGAAGTACAGGCGTATCCCGCCGGCGAGGCAGGCCACGACCTCCTCCGCTTCGGGGTGCACCTCCCAGTGGTCGCCGTGGACGTCGGCGTCGGTCTCCACGTGGAAGGTCATCAACTGCCAGCCCTCTCCCTCGTGTTGGAACACGGGCTCCGCCGCCCGGGCTCGGCCGTCCTGGTGCAGGTGGAGGAAGGAGGCGAAGAGGTCGACGGGACGGATGGGGGCGGCGGGGTCGATCGGGGTCGCGGTCATGGCGAGGGCTCCGTCTCTGGGATCAGGTTCTCTGGGGTCAGGGTCGTGCGCGAGGGGGTGGTGGGGTTGGTTGGTCGTACGCGGAGGGCGCCGCCCTCCGACGGCCGGTGCCGGCTCCCGCGTACCGGAGGCTTGGCCCGTACGGTCAGGACCGGGCCCGTACGGCCAGGATTCCGGACCCCGGGTCCGTACGGTCGGTGCTCCGAGCCCCGTGTCCGTACGATCACGGCCGGCTCACGCGTCCAGGGCGCGGCGCAGCGCGCCGCCGAGTTCGGTGAACTGTCGTTGGGAGATCTCGGCGGACAGGATGGCCTGCGAGCCGTGGAAGGTGCCGGCCCACTGGTGGAGTTCGACCGACACGCCGGACTGGAGCAGGCGCAGCGCGTAGTCGATGTTCTCGTCGCGGTTCGGGCAGAGTTCCGCGGAGGCGACGTAGGCCGGTGGTAGCCCGGACAGGTCGGTGGCGCGGGCGGGGGCGGCGTACGGGGTGGCTGCCTGGCCGGCCAGGTAGTGCTTCCAGGCGGCGGCGACCGTGTCCCGGTTCATCCAGGGCGTGTCCGTGAAGTTCCGGCTCGACCAGGTGACCTGGCGGTCGTCGAGCCCGGGCTGGTTGAGGAGTTGGAAGCGGATCGGCGGCCCCTGCTCGTCGCGGGCGCGCAGCGCGAGTCCGGCCGCGAGTCCCCCGCCGGCGCTGTGCCCGCCGACCGCGATCCGGTCCGCTTCGGCGCCGAGTTCGGCCGCGTGTTCGCTGGCCCAGGTCAGTACGGCGTACGCGTCGTCGAAGGCGGCCGGGAACGGGTGCTCGGGGGCCAGCCGGTAGCCCACCGAGATCACCGTCGCGCCGGAGGCCGACGCGAGTCGGGCGGCCCACGGGTGCTCGGTGTCCACGTCGCCCATCACCCAACCGCCGCCGTGCAGCCACACGATGGCGCCGCGCGCCCCGTGCGGGCGGTAGATCCGCACGGGCACGGCCGGGTCCGCGCCCACCGCGCGGTCCTCGACGTCCATGCCGGTGACGTCGGGCCCCGGCACCGAGGCGGCCAGCGCGGCGAAGTTCGCGCGCTCGGCGACCGGGTCGGTCAGCTTGGCTCGGGGAAGCAGCGGCAGGAACGCTTCGAGTTCTGGGTCCATGCCGACCATCCTCGCGACGGCCGACCACCGAGGTCATCCGCCAGCCGTCGGACAACCGGCCCACGCAGCGCGCCGATCGGCGCCTATCCTGCGGCCATGGAGGCACTGGCCGTACGGCTGTCGCGACTGGACACGCACGTCGAGGGCGCGATCCGGGTCGTCATGTTCTACGACACGCTGATGCGCCGCCGCGTGGACCTGACGGCGCTCGCCCGCGCGTCGGCCGGCCTGGCCGAGTGCGTGGCGGGGGTGCGGCTGCACAGCACGGGGCGGGCGGTCCGGCTCGCGCCCGACGGCCAGCCGGCGCCCGGCCCGCCGGCGCCCGCGTCCAGCCGGGCGCCGATCGTCCTGGACGAGGAGGAGATCGGCACGGTGTGGCTGGAGCGCCCCGGGCCGCCGAACCCGCTGGATGAGGTGGTCCTGGACCGGCTGGCCATCGCCGCAGCGGCGGTGGTCGAGCGGTACGGCCCGGCCCGCACCACCATGGCCGACCCCGCCCTGGTCGAGCTGGTGATCAGCGCCGACAGCGACGAGGCGGCCCGAGCCCGGGCGCTGCGGCTGCTGGGCTTCGCCGTCGGACGGCCGGTCCACGTGCTGGCCGTGCGCGCCCGGCTCCCGCTGGACCGGGTCGCCGGCCTGCTCTGCCCGGCCCACCAGGTGAAGGCCGCGCCGCTGACCGGCGTGGGTGTCATCCTGGCCAGCCACGCGGACCCGGCCCGGCTCCCGGCTGACGTGCGCGCGGGCATCGGCGCGGCCGAGCGGCCCGAGCTGTCCTGGCAGCAGGCCCGCACCGCGCTGCGCTTCGCAACGGCCCGCCAACCGGTCGTGCGCTACGGCGAGTTGGGGGCGCTCGCGCTGCTCGCGCAGGTGCCGCCGGACGCCCTGCGCGCCAACACGGACGTGGCCGCGATCGCGCGCCTCGCCGACAACCCGCGGGATCTGGAGACGCTGGACACCTACTGCGCCGCCGGCTCCCTGCGGCGGGCCGCCGACCTGCTCCACCTGCACCACAGCAGCGTCGCCCGCCGCCTCGAACCGCTCGGCAAGGCCCTGGACCTCGACCTCACCGAGCCCGCCGGGCTGGTGCGGGCCCGACTCGCCCTCGCCGCCTGGCAGCTCACCGGCGACCGCGCCCCGGAGTGACGGGCAGGCGACTCGGACCGACAGCCCAGGCCGGCGACGCGGACGGTGGCTCGGACCGGCTGCTCGGGGCGCGCCACGCGGGTCGCCCGGCCGCGCGCCCCCGAGGCCCGCGCCTCACGCCGGTGGCAGCAGGCGCTTCTGCGGCTTGCCCATCGCGTTGCGCGGCAGTGCCTCCAGGAAGCGCACCTTGCGCGGGCGCTTGTGGGCCGACAGGTGACCGGCGACGAAGTCGATCAGCTCCGCCTCGCCCACCCCGTCGGCCACCACGTACGCCACGATCTCCTGCCCGAGGTCCTCGTGCGGCGCGCCGACGACCGCCGCCTCGCGCACGGCCGGGTGGTCGAGCAGCGCGTTCTCGACCTCGCCGGCGCCGATGCGGTACCCCCCGGACTTGATCATGTCCGTCGAGGCCCGGCCGACGATGCGGTGCGTGCCGTCCGGCTCGATGGCGGCGATGTCGCCCGTACGGAACCAGCCGTCGGCGGTGTACGAGGTGGCCGTGGCCTCCGGCCGGTTCAGGTAACCGTCGAACAGGGTCGGCCCGGTCACCTCCAACTCGCCGATCTCCGCGCCCGGTTCGGCGACGATCCGGGTCCGGACCCCGGGCAGCGGGACGCCGACGTGGCCGGGGCGCCGCTCGCCGTCCGCGCGGGTCGCCACGGTGATCAGCGTCTCGGTCATGCCGTACCGCTCCACCACCTGGTGCCCGGTCAGCTCCGCCAGCCCGCGGAAGACCGGCGTGGGCAGCGGCGCGCTGCCGGAGACCAGCAGTCGGGCGCCGCGCAGCGCCCGGGCCGCGGCCGGGTCGCCGGCGACCCGGTTCCACACGGTGGGCACACCGAAGTAGAGCGTGCCGCCCGCCGCCGCGTACGCCTGCGGCCTGGGCCGGCCGGTGTGCACCAGGCGGCTGCCGACGCGCAGCGCGCCGAGGACACCGAGGACCAGGCCGTGCACGTGGAACAGCGGCAGGCCGTGGGCGAGCGTGTCGTCGGGGGTCCAGGACCAGGCGTCGGCCAGGCCGTCCAGGCCGGCGGCGACGGCGCGCCGCGAGATGAGGGCGCCCTTGGGCGCGCCGGTGGTGCCCGAGGTGTAGAGGATGAGAGCGGTGGCGGCCTCGTCCGGCTCCGGCTTCGCCCAGTCGGCGCGCTCGGCCGTGTCGACGGGCACCACCTCGACGCCCTGACCGCCCGGGCCGCCCGCGCCGCCCGCGCCTTCGCCCGGCCCGGCGGCGTCGTCCGCCCCGCCGACCCCGGTGAGCAGCAGGGTCGCGCCCGAGTCGCGCAGGATGTGATCGCGTTCGGCCGGCCCGGAGTCGGGCGGCAGCGGGACCACCGGTACGCCGGCCAGCAGCCCGCCCACCACGGCCACCACGGTCTCCAGGGTGGCCTCCGCCCGCACGGCCACCACCGGCGCGCCCGCGATCCGGGCCGCCACCGCGCCCGCGGCCCCCAGCAGCTCCTCCCGGGAACAGGGGCGCCCGGCGATGGTCAGTGCGTCGGGCCGGTCCTCGCCCGCGCTTGCCAGGGCCGCCAACAGAGCCTTGCTCACCAGCGTTTCCTCTCCTTCGGGCCACATCGCGCCCCGCGTGTGTCGTACGCCGTGCGTTTCGTACGCCGTGCGCTTCGTACGCCGCGTGTGTGTCGTACGCCGCGCGTGTCGTACGCCGCCGGGGGCGACGTTACCCACTCGCCCGCCCGTCCCGTGCGCGGGCCGCTCGCTGGCCGGACCCGGCCCGGGCGGCGGGAGGCCGGCGGGCTTCGCCCCGGTGAACGGCGGGCGTCCGGCGGTCCCGGCGCGGCCCGGCGAGCGGGGCTCGGGGCGGGGCCGGGGCGGAGTTCGCCTGGTCACGGGCCGGTCCGGGGGCTGAACCCCCGGCCCGATAGGGGGGCTGACCCTACTTACACCACCGGCGGTTACCCGTAGCGTAGGCACCATGGACGCCCGCGACCCAGAGGTGAAGAAGGAACTCGACGCGATCTTGCAGACCCGCAAGGAGCTCGGTCCTGAGTACGAGTCGGAACTGGTCGATTCCTTCATGGAGAAGGTCGAGCAGCGCTTCAACGACACCGCCGACCGGCACGTACGCCGGCAACTGGCCGAACAGCAGATGTCCGCCGCGCGCGGCGTGCGCTCGCCGGCGGGGGCGGGCTCGGCCAACGCCACCGGGATCGGCCTCGGCGAGCGGTTCGGCTTCGTCGCGGTCTCGCTGGTGCTGGCCATCCCGCTGTCGGCGATCGCCGTGGTCAACGAGGGGCTGTCGGGGCTGCTCGTCGCCTGGGGCGGGATCGTCGGCGTGAACGCGGTGCACTCCTTCGGCGGCTTCGCGTTCCTGCACCGGGAGCGGAAGAAGTCCACCAGCGACTGGGACTGACGACCCCGGCGTCCTCACGGCTCCGTCACGGCCTCCCGTACGCGGCGACGCCCGCCACCACCACCGTCCGACAGGACCCCGACCTCACGCCGGGCTGGCCCGCACCCGTGCCAGTGCCCGCGGCCGGGGCGCTCCCCCGCACCCGTGCCAGTCCCGCAGCCGCAGCCGGGGCGTACGGCTCGCCACACGTCAGGCCGCAGGCCGCAGGCCGCTAACGCGTGGCGAGCCGCTCCAACAGGGTGGCGCTGCGCGCCAGCAACTCCCGCTCCTCGTCCGTGAGTTCGGCCTCGATGGCCTGCGCGAGCCAACCCACCCGGCGGCCCCGCTCCGCTTCGAGCGCGGTCCGGCCAGCGTCCGAGAGTTCCACCAGCGACTTACGGCCGTCCGTGGGGTGCGCCCGGCGCGTGATCAGGCCCTGCTCCATCAGCAGCCCCACCGCGCGGGCCATCGACTGCGGGCGTACGCGCTGGTCGGCGGCGAGGTCGCTGGTGGTCATGGCGCCGTTGCGGTCGAGCGCGCCGAGCACGGCGACCTGGCCCAGCGGGATGCGGTCCTCGTGGGTCACGCGTCGGGTGAGCTTGCCCATCGCGGTGCGCAGTTCAGCGGCGATGGCGGCGGCTTCCGAGGTGGGCATAGGGCACTTTACCCCGCTGACCAGCAAGGCCGCCGAGGTGAAGCGTACAGCGACACTGCACAGCAACACTGCACAGACAAGCTGAACAGCAATTCTGCACAGCAAAACTGATCAGCATTGCTGTAGAGTCCACCGGGCCGGGGTCAGCGCCAGCGTCGTCGCACCACGGCCCCGGCACCCGACAACGGGAAGGGCTCCCATGTCCACACAGGCTGCTTCCACGTCCACGTCCACGTCCGCGTCCGCGCCGGCGGTCCACGCCGTCGACGCCCCCATCGAGACCGTCACCGCCCGCCAGATCATCGACAGTCGGGGCAACCCCACGGTCGAGGTCGACGTCGTCCTCGCCGACGGGTCGCTCGGCCGCGCGGCCGTCCCCTCCGGCGCCTCCACCGGCGCCCGGGAGGCCGTGGAACTGCGCGACGCGGACGCGGCGCGCTGGCACGGCAAGGGCGTCGAGCGCGCGGTGGCCCATGTGAACGGGGAGATCGCGGCGGCCGTGCGTGGCCGCGACGCGGCCGACCAGGCCGGGCTCGACGCCGCGCTGATCACCCTCGACGGCACCGCCACCAAGTCCCGGCTGGGCGCCAACGCGATCCTCGGCGTCTCCCTCGCCACCGCCAAGGCCGCCGCCACCGCCCGCCGCCAGCCCCTCTACCGCTACCTCGGCGGCGACAACGCCCACCTGCTGCCGCTGCCGATGATGAACATCGTCAACGGCGGCGCCCACGCCGACAACCCGCTGGACTTCCAGGAGTTCATGATCGCTCCGGTGGGCGCGGACACCTTCCTCGACGCCGTCCGGATGGGCAGCGAGGTCTTCCACACCCTGCGCCGCGACCTGCTGGCCGCCGGGCACTCCACGGCCGTCGGCGACGAGGGCGGCTTCGCCCCCGCGCTGCGCACGGCCGAGGAGGCGCTCGACTTCGTCATGACCGCCATCGAGCGCGCCGGCTACCGCCCGGGCACGGACATCGGCCTGGTCATGGACCCGGCGTCGTCGGAGTTCTTCCGCGACGGGGTGTACGACTACGCCGGCGAGGGGCTGCGCCGCACCCCCGCCGAGAACGCCGACTACCTGGCCAGGCTCGTCGACGCGTACCCGATCGTCTCCATCGAGGACCCGATGGCGGAGAACGACCTGGACGGCTGGCGCGAGCTGACCGCCCGCGTCGGCGACCGCTGCCAGCTCACCGGCGACGACGTGTTCTGCACCAACGAGACGCTGCTGCGCGAGGGCATCCGCACCGGCGTCGGCAACTCGGTCCTGGTCAAGGTCAACCAGATCGGCACCCTGTCCGAGGCGCTGGCCACGGTGGAGGTGGCCCACCGGGCGGGCTGGACGGCCGTCATGTCACACCGCTCGGGGGAGACGGAGGACACCACGATCGCGGACCTCGCGGTGGCGACCGGCTGCGGCCAGATCAAGACCGGTTCGCTCTCCCGCTCCGACCGTACGGCGAAGTACAACCAACTCATCCGCATCGAGGAGGAGTTGGGCGAGGTGGCACGCTACGCGGGCCGCTCCGCACTGCGCGGGGCGTGAGCGGGCGGGCAGCGTGAGCGGGCGGCGGTGACGCGGCGGTAGCCGCCGGCCCGGACCCGAGCCCGGGTGCGCCCGTACGCGCGAGTGGCCCGCGACCGGGAGGGTCGCGGGCCACCGCCGGCGTACGCGGGGACCGCCGCACCCCGGCGCACTCGCCGGGGGCGGGACGACGACGGTCCCCGCGGAGGACGCGGGACGGGCCTTGGGCCGGTCTCGCCGCGTCCGGGCGACCATGGAGGTCCGGGAGCCGCTCCGGAGGTCCGTGTCGCCGCACATCGGGTGTCGGTGTCGTCCTGCCGACGTCCACCAATGTGCCGGACGCGTGTTAAATGCGTGCTGCTGGCGCGTGACGCATACGTACCGCTTACGCGAAGGGGCGCCCACGCGGCTTTCCGTAACGCGCCCCTGACACGGGCGGCGCCGGCGGCCCGGCTACTTGGCCGCTCCCTTGGCCAGGTAGGCCAGCAGGTCCTGCCGGCTGACGACCCCGGTCGGCTTGCCTTCCACCAGCACGACGGCGGCGTCCGCCGCCCCGAGCACGGCCATCAGGTCCGAGACCGGCTCGCCGGAGCCCACCTGCGGCAGCGGCGGGCTCATGTGCTTCTCCAGCGGGTCGGTGAGCGCCGCGCGCTGCGCGAACAGCGCGTCCAGCAGCTCGCGCTCGACGACCGAGCCGATGACCTCGGCGGCCATCACGTCCGGGTGGCCCGCGCCGGGCTTGACGATGGGCATCTGCGAGACGCCGTACTCGCGCAGCACCTCGATCGCCTCGCCGACGGTCTCCTCCGGGTGCATGTGCACCAGCGAGGGCAGCCCGCCCTCCTTGCCGCGCAGCACGTCGCCGACGCGCACGGCGGGCCCGGCCTCCTCCAGGAAACCGTAGTCCGCCATCCATTCATCATTGAAAATCTTCGAGAGGTACCCCCGCCCGCTGTCCGGCAGCAGTACGACCACCACGTCGTCGGGGCCGAGCCGCTCGGCGACGCGCAGGGCGGCCACGACCGCCATCCCGCAGGAGCCGCCGACGAGCAGGCCCTCCTCCTTGGCGAGGCGGCGCGTCATCTGGAAGGCGTCCTTGTCGGAGACCGGCACGATCTCGTCCGCGACGGTCTGGTCGTACGCGCTCGGCCAGAAGTCCTCGCCGACGCCCTCGATCAGATACGGGCGGCCGGAGCCGCCGGAGTACACCGAGCCCTCCGGGTCGGCGCCGATCACCTTGACCCGGCCGTCGCTGACGTCCTTGAGATACCGGCCGGTGCCGCTGATCGTGCCGCCGGTGCCGACGCCCGCGACGAAGTGCGTGATCCGCTCATCGGTCTGCTGCCACAGCTCGGGCCCGGTGGACTCGTAGTGCGAGCGCGGGTTGTCCGGGTTGCTGTACTGGTCGGGCTTCCAGGCGCCGGGGATCTCGCGCACCAGGCGGTCGGAGACGTTGTAGTACGAATCCGGGTGCTCGGGGTCGACGGCGGTCGGGCAGACCACGACCTCGGCCCCGTACGCCCGCAGCACGTTGATCTTGTCCGTGGAGACCTTGTCCGGGCAGACGAAGACGCACTTGTACCCCTTGCGCTGGGCGACCATCGCCAGGCCCACGCCGGTGTTCCCCGAGGTCGGCTCGACGATCGTGCCACCGGGCTGGAGCGCCCCCGACTCCTCGGCGGCCTCGATCATCCGCACGGCGATCCGGTCCTTGACCGACCCGCCCGGGTTGAAGTACTCCACCTTCGCCAGGACGGTGGCCTGAATCCCCTCGGCCACGCTGTTGAGCTTCACCAGCGGGGTGTTGCCCACCAGGTCGATCATCGATTCGTGAAACTGCACGCCCTACTCCAGGTTCAGCGGGGTCTCCGCGGGTCAAGGGGCTGCCGCCGGCGCGGGCCCACTCCTTAAGCCTATTGCGCCACGGCCTGGCGACCACTGCCCTGTGGATAACTCAGCGCAACCGCGTCCCGGCGATCGGGCGACGACGGCATCCCCCACCCGGCCCACACCCCGCCCGGGGTCGACCGGTTTTCGGCCAGGACGGAGGGGGGCGGATTCCCGCCAGCCGACCCCCGACCAGTCCCCCGTACCGCACCCGCGCAGCGCCCGTACCGCACCCGCGCAGCGCCCGTACCGCACCCACACCGCGCCCCGCCCACGCCGCGACGTGCGGCGGGACCGCCCGATGGGCGCGTTGCGATCCGGCGCCGACCGGGCAACACAGCAGTAGGCCCGACCGGCGGTGCGCATCCGCCGGACTGGCCCGGGAGACCTACGCACGCGAGAGAGCACGGAGGTGAGCGGGCCCATGTCGATGTCGAGAGCGCGGGTAGCGCGGCGGATCGCGACCGCGGCGGCGTACGGGGGCGGCGGGATCGGGCTGCTGGGCGGCGCGGCCGTCGGGCTGCTGCTCACCGAGGTGCGGCTGGCCAGACGCGTGGTGGGTGGCTCCGGTGACGAGCCACCGGGGGCCGACGGACGGTACGGCACGGCCTTCGACCACGAGAGCGCCGCCCCGCCCCTGCGTCTGGCCTTCCTCGGCGACTCGACCGCCGCCGGCCAGGGCGTACGCCACGCGCACCAGACGCCGGGCGCGCTGCTGGCCTCGGGCCTTGCCGCCGTGGCCGAGCGCCCGGTGGAGCTGCGCGTGGCGGCGCGGTCCGGCGCGCAGTCCGACGACCTGGCCCGGCAGGTGGCGCTGCTGCTCGGCCCGCCGGCCGACGCCGAGGGGCCCGGCGCCCTGGCGGTGGGGGCGACGGTGGAGGCCCTGAACACCGTGGAGGCCGTGGAGGCGGGCCCGGCCCTGGCGGGTCCCGGGGCGGTGGGCGCGGCGGCGGGTGGTGCGGGGATGGACGGCGCGGCGGTGGGTGGCACGGGGGTGTACGGCGCGGGGACGGACGGTGCCGTGGTCGGGCTGCCCGGCGGCGAGGGTGGTGGGCCGCAGGCCGTCCGGTGTCCCGACATCGCCGTGATCATGATCGGCGCCAACGACGTCACGCACCGGATGCCGCCCGCGGAGTCGGTGCGGCTGCTCGCCGACGCGGTGCGCGCGCTGCGCGCCGCCGGGTGTGAGGTGGTCGTGGGCACCTGTCCCGACCTCGGCACGATCGAGCCCGTCTACCAACCGCTGCGCTGGGTCGCCAGGCGGCTGAGCCGGCAGTTGGCCGCCGCGCAGACCATCGCCGTCGTCGAGCACGGCGGGCGCACGGTCTCCCTCGGCGATCTGCTCGGCCCCGAGTTCGCGGCCCACCCGACGGAGCTGTTCGGGCCGGACAACTACCACCCTTCGGCCGAGGGATACATGACGGCCGCGATGGCCATCCTGCCGACCCTGTGCGCGGCGCTCGGGCTGTGGCCGGAGGAGGAGCGGCCGGACCCGGCCCGCCGCGAGGGGTTCTGGCCGGTGGCGCAGGCGGCGGCCAAGGCGGCGGACGAGGGCGGCACGGAGGTCGCGGCGGCCCGTGGCCCCTGGGCCCAGCTCTTCCGGCGCCGACGCCGCCGCCTGCCGGCCGACCCGGCGTCCGCCGCCCTCAGCGGCTGACCGCCCGCCGACCCGTGGGCGCCCACCGGCCGGTGGGCGCCCGTACGTCCTCGCGTACGGGCCCCGCGCGCCGTCGTCCCGTACGCGGGCGCGCGCCGGTACGCGACCGGCGGCTACGTACGCGGCGCGTGCGGGTAGGGGAACAGATGGGGTGGCCGGAAACCGCCCGTGCCACCGGGTGAGCAAGCGCTTAGAAAAGAGGCCCGCATCACAGCGCCCGGCCCGTGACCTCGTGGCTACGGGCGGGTAGCTTCCGACGCAGTGCCCGCCTTCGCCCTCTGGAGCCGTGATGACCGAAGCAGTGATCGTCTCAGCCGCTCGTTCCCCCATCGGTCGCGCCTTCAAGGGGTCGCTCAAGGAGGTACGGCCCGACGACCTGACCGCCCAGATCGTCGGGGCCGCGCTCGCCAAGGTGCCCGAGCTCGACCCGCGTGACATCGACGACCTGATGCTCGGCTGCGGCCTGCCCGGCGGGGAGCAGGGTCACAACCTGGGGCGGATCGTCGCCGTCCAGTTGGGCATGGACCACCTGCCGGGCTGCACCATCACCCGTTACTGCGCGTCCTCGTTGCAGACCTCGCGGATGGCCCTGCACGCCATCAAGGCCGGCGAGGGCGACGTGTTCGTCTCGGCCGGTGTCGAGACCGTCTCGCGCAGCGTCAACGGCTCGTCCGACGGCATGCCCGGCACCCACAACCCGCTGTTCGCCGACGCCGAGGCGCGCACCGCGCACCGGGCCGAGCACGGCGGCGAGGGCTGGCACGACCCGCGCGAGGACGGGCTGGTGCCCGACGCGTACATCGCGATGGGTCAGACCGCCGAGAACCTGGCGCGCGCCAAGGGCGTGACGCGCGAGGACATGGACGCCTTCGGCGTGCGCTCGCAGAACCTGGCCGAGCAGGCCATCGCGGCGGGCTTCTGGGAGCGCGAGATCACCCCGGTCACCACGCCCGACGGCACGGTCGTCAGCAAGGACGACGGCCCGCGCGCGGGTGTGACGCTGGAGGGCGTACAGGGCCTCAAGCCCGTCTTCCGCCCCGACGGGCTGGTCACCGCCGGCAACTGCTGCCCGCTCAACGACGGCGCCGCGGCCCTGGTGATCATGTCCGACACCAAGGCGCGCGAGCTGGGCCTGACCCCGCTCGCTCGTATCGTCTCCACCGGCGTCTCCGCCCTGTCCCCCGAGATCATGGGGTACGGCCCGGTCGAGGCGTCCCAGCGGGCCCTCAAGCGGGCGGGGCTGACGATCGGCGACATCGACCTGGTCGAGATCAACGAGGCGTTCGCGGCCCAGGTCATCCCGTCCTACCGGGATCTCGGCATCGACCTGGACCGGCTCAACGTGAACGGCGGCGCCATCGCCGTCGGCCACCCCTTCGGCATGACCGGGGCGCGGATCACCGGCACCCTGATCAACTCGCTCCAGTGGCACGACAAGCAGTTCGGCCTGGAGACCATGTGCGTGGGCGGCGGCCAGGGCATGGCCATGGTCATCGAGCGGCTGAGCTGAGCCCGGACCGCGAGGGGCCCGGTTGTCGACGGGCCCCGTCTCGGCCGTGCCACCGCCGGGCGCGCCCGTCCCGACCATGCGCGGCTCGCACGCCCCGCCGCGCGCCCCCCGCGTGACCACGCGCGACGCCCCGTCCCGTGCCGCCCGGCGCGGAGCGGGGCCGGGGCGGGGCACGGGGCAAGGGCCAGGGCAGCGTCGGGGCGGTGTCCGCCCACCGGGCCGTGACCGAATCTCCCCCAGGATGTGACCTATACCGCCGAGCGGAACCGATCGCGCAGGTCAGGGGTGTTCGGTACAGACTGTCTGGGTCTTTATACCCACCCAATCCATGACGTTGTGCACTGACACGGGGCGACGCCACCGGCCAAGCTGAGGTAGGAATTCGGGGGACCCACAGCAACCGGGAGTATGTCAGTGAGCGCTACGTCCCTAGCCGTACTGCTGGCCGCGGGCATCGCCACGGCCGTCGGCGTCGCGGCCCTGCACACCACTCGCGGGCTGCGCCGCCAGATCGCCGCCCTGCGCGCCGACGTCGCCACCGCCACGGCCGTCGGCGCCCGGGCCGGCTCCGCCGACGTGCCCGCCGCCCGCCAGAGCCCGGCCGAGGAGATACGCGCGGCCGTCGCCGACGCGCTCGCCGAGGAACGCGAGCGCGAACTGGCCGAGGCCCGCGCGTTCTGGGCCGCCCAGGAGGCCCGCGACGCGGCCTCCGGACACGAGGGGTCCGCGCTGCTCGGCGGGTTGGCCGGGTTCGGCGACGAGCCGTCCATGGACCCGACGCCGTACGTGCCCCGTCAGCCCGACCTCGCCGGCCCGCCGTCGGCCCTTGAGGCCGAGTTGCTCGACGCCGCGCTCGAGGCGGCGTTCGACCCCGCGCTGGACGCGGTGCTCGACCCCGCGCTCGACCTGGCCGGCGAGCCGGAGGGCCCGGAGGCGGCCGAGTTGGCCGCGGCCCGCCGCCGCCATCCCTCGCACCCGTCGCACGGCGCGGGCGACGGCGCGCAGCAGTCGGCCGTCGTCGGCCACGAGCGCACGGTCGCGCTCCTGGGTGAACTGGCCGACTCCCACACTCCGCTGGTCGACGTGCGCCCCGGCCCGCTCGGCACCCTCGACGTCTACGTCTTCGCCGACGGCACCACGGTCTGCATGACCCCCGGTCACCGCGAGACGGCCGACCAGCTCGCGCGGGCCCTGCGGGAGGGCGACGCCCCCGTGCTGCTCGGCGGCTCCGGCGTCGCCGGCGCGTACACGTTGACCTTCGGCTACGGCGACACCAACGTCTACGTCCTGGCCGACCGCGTCATCGCCTCGCTCTGACCCGCGCGCCGGGCGCCGCGTTCCGGGCGCCCCGGCGCCACCCGTCCGCCGACGAGCGCCGGCCCGCCCAACCGCCAACTCGCCGTGGCCCGCGCGCCGCGAGGCGCCGCTAGAGCCCGCAGCGCGCCCGGGCCTGTCGCACCAGCGCCGCGGCCTCCTGTGCCGCGTGCCGGGTCGCGGCGGGGAACGTCCGCTCCCGGCCGATGTCGGCCGGCTCCCAGCCGAGGGCGTGCGCGAGGTCGTGCCCGGCCACGGCCACCTGGTCGGCCACCACGAACATGCCCGCGTCGGGCACCGTACGAGGCGCGCTGTCCGGCTCCTCGAGGCGCTGGGCGCGCAGCGCCAACTCGCGCGCCAGCGCCAGCCCTTCGGCGGCCGGTCCCTGGCCGAGTCGGGACTGGGGCAGGGCCCGCAGTCGGTCGGCGAGGCGGTCCACGTCGGCCAGGAAGGCGGTCACATCATCCACGCCGCGACTCTACGCACCCCCCGCGGACTGTTGCCAACGCCCAAACGCTCAGGCACGGTGAGGTGAAGGACTGCTGGGCCACGTCGTGGCGCAGCGACCAGGACAACGCCGGAGGCGCCGATGTCCCAAGTCTTCTCCGAAGAGACCCACCGGAACCTACTCTCCCGAATCCCCCACTGCACGGGCCGCGCCGTGGCCGACTGGCTGCGCACGGTGGACGATGGCCCCGCCCTCTTCCGATTCGAGGAGAAGGTCAACTGGCTGCGCGGTGAGCACCAGCTCGCCTACGGACACGCCAAGGCGATCATCCATGAGCACGACCTGCGACGTGCGGCACGCAAGCTGCGGTAGACAGCGCCGGCCGCGCGCCGAACAGCGACAGAGCCCCGGAGGCGATGCCTCCGGGGCTCTGGTCGTGCGTCACGCGTGGTGCGTCGAGGGGGGCCTCGGGCCGCTGACTCGGGCGGTCGTGCCGTCCCCCGTGGTGCGGGGCGCGGCCGGGGTCGGCCGCGCCCTCGCGGCTACTCCCGGAACAGGGCGATCAGCCGCAGCAGCTCCAGGTAGATCCACACCAGCGTCAGCGTGAGGCCGAACGCGGCCAGCCACGACTCCTCACGCGGCGCGCCGTACGCCACGCCGTCCTCGACCTGCTTGAAGTCCATGGCGAGGAAGGCCGCGCCGAGGACCACGCCCACGATGCCGAAGACGATGCCGAGGCCGCCGCTGCGGAAGCCGAGGCCGTCGCCGCCACCGAAGGCCGCGAACAGCAGGTTGACCGCCATCAGCAGCACGAAGCCGATCGCCGCCGCCATCACGAAGCGCTGGAAGCGGGCGTTGACGCGGATCAGACGGGTGCGGTACGCGATCAGCACACCGGCGAAGACCGCCATGGTGCCGAGCACCGCCTGCATCGGGATACCGGACCAGCGAGCGTTGAACATCTCGCTGATCACGCCGAGGAAGACACCCTCGAACGCCGCGTACCCAATGATCAGGGCCGGGACGGGCTTGCTCTTGAACGCCTGGACCAGGCCGAGCACCATCGCGACGAGCGCGGCGCCGATCGCGATGCCGTAGCTCTTGCTGGACACCGGCAGTGCGGCCCACGCGACGATGGCACCGACGATGACGGTGCCGAGCGTCATGGCGGTCCGCATGACGACGTCGTCCATCGTCATGCGATCGGCCCGTGGCGGCGCCACCTGTCCGCCGTAGAGCTGCTGCATCTGCTCGGGGGTCAGGTCCTGCGCGCCCGGGGCATACGGGTTGGTGGGCTGAGCACCAGTGGCGTACGGGTTGCCCTGAGTCGCGGTGGGGCCCCCGGCCTGCGGCGGCGTGTTGAAGCCCGCGTAGGCGTTGTCGCGGCTGAAGCCCCGTCGCGAGAAGACCGGGTTGCTGCTCCTCATCTCACTCCTCCATGGCCGCCCTGCGCGACCTTGAGTCAAGGGTAATGGGTAAGCAAAACAATCACCCTAGTGCCAGGGGAGGATCTTTTCGCCCCTCTTTAGCCGCTACCCGCACGGCACCCGGCCATGCGGCGAACGCTCGGCGACGCCCTCACCACTCAGTGTCCGCCTCCGCGCCGACGGCCTCGACGTGCTGGCGTCGCGGGTCGTACGGGGCCCAGCCCGGGTCGCCGTCGCGGGCGAAGGAGACCCAGGCGCGGTGCACCCGGGCGGCCAGTTCGTGCGCCGGTTCGGCGGGGCCGAGCAGGCCGCCCTCGCCGCGCAGCGCCGGCAGGGCGGTGCGCGCGAAGACGAACGGCAGCTCCACGGCGTGCGCCGCGCCCAGCGCGCCCCCCAGCGCGGGAGAGCGCCAGCCGAACTCGTACGCGTACGTCGCGGCGCGGCCGTGCGCGGCGTGCGCCTGGGTCAGCCGCCTGCTGCCACGGCCGAACAGCGCCTCGCCCAGGACCGCCGCCCGCAGCTCGCCGTCGCCGGCCCCGGGCCTGCGGGCGCGGGCCGCCGCGATGTCGCGAGCCGCGTCGGCGTGCCGGCCCGCGGGGTGGGCCAGGGCGGCGGTGGCGGTCAGCTCCGCGCGCGTGGTGCTGGTCAGGTGTCCCTGCGGGACGACGTAGAGGTTCCCCTCGTCGGCGTTGGTGCCGACCATCAGGGTGACGTCGGCGCCGGCCGCCGTGGCCGCGAGGGTCTCGGCCGGTTGGCGGGCGAGGGTCAGGCTGAGGGGGCTGAGGCCGAGGAGTGGGTCACCCTCGGTCGCGGTGCGCAGGTCGAGGCCGGCGAGCGCGCCGAGGGCCGCCACCAGGCGCTCGTCGGGCAGCTCGGCGAAGGCCGCGGCGGTGGGCGCGACGCCGAGCGCGTCGGCCGCCGCCCGGGTGACGCGGGCCGCCTGCTCGGGGGTGTGCGCGCCGAGCCCGTTGCCGCTCTGCACGATCGCCCGCCGGAACAGGCCGGCCGCCGCGTCGTCGGCCAGCAGGGCGGCGACCAGGCTCGCGCCGGCGGACTGGCCGAACAGGGTGACGTTGTCCGGGTCGCCGCCGAAGGCCGTCGCGTGCCGCCGTACCCAGCGCAGGGCCGCCGCCACGTCGAGCAGCCCCCGGTTGGGCGGGGCCCCGGGCAGGTCGAGGAAGCCGGCGATGCCGAGCCGGTAGTTGACGGTGACGAGCACGACACCGTCGCGGGCGAACTGCTCCCCGTCGTACAGCGGCGCGCGGCCCGAGCCGGCGACGAAGCCGCCGCCGTGCACGAAGACCAGCACCGGCAGCCCGCGGCCGGGCGCCGGGGGCGCGGGGGCCCAGACGTTGAGGGTGAGGTAGTCGGGCCCCGGCACCCAGCCGGGGCCGAAGTAGGGCGACATGTCGAGGCCGCCGAAGGCGTCCCGGCGTGGCTGCGGCGCCGTCGGGCCGTGCGCGCCCGCGTCCCGTACGCCCGGCCACGGCGTGACCGGCGCGGGCGGTGCGAAGCGTGCGGCGCCCTGCGGCGGGCCGGCGTAGGGGACGCCGAGGAAGCGCTGGACGCCGTCGGCGCCGCGTCCGCGCAGCGTGCCGGAGGCGGTCTCGACGGTCGGCGACGGGGGGTGTGGGTCGTGGTGGGTCATGGCTGCTCGTTCCGTCCGGTCTGCCGGTCCGGGTTCGCGGGTCGGCCTGGTTCGGCCGGTCGGCGGCCCGGGCGGCACTCGGTGGGTGCTCGGGTGCTCGCTGGGGGGTGTTCGTTTGGATGGGCTCGGCGGGTCAGAGGCGGGAGAAGGGGGCCCACTTCCTGATCGCGAAGCCGGCGCCGCGCCGGCTGACCTCCGCGCCGCCGTGCCCGCCGAGGTGGGCCGGCAGGACCAGGGCGCGCTGGTCGGCGGCCCAGCCCAGCAGCCGGTGTCGGGAGGCGCGGGCCCGCGCCGGGTCCTCGCAGAAGCAACTGTTGACGTCGGGCTCGACGAACTGGAGCGGCGTGTGCAGCAGGTCGCCGACGAACACCGCGCGGTCCCCGCCCGAGGCGAGCTTCAGCACCGCGGAGCCGGGGGTGTGGCCTGGGGCGAGTTCGAGGCGCAGGTTCGCGTCGATGGTGTGGCCCTCGTCCCACAGCAGGGTCTGCCCCGCCTCGTGCACGGGCGCCACGCTGTCCTCGAACACGTTCTGGTTGCCCCGCCCGAGGCGGGGGCTGTGGCCGCGCGCGGGGTCCCAGAACTCGAAGTCGCGGCGCGGCATCAGGTACGTCGCGCGCGGGAAGGTCGGCGTCCACACGCCGCCGTCCAGGAAGGTGTTCCAGCCGACGTGGTCGACGTGCAGGTGGGTGTTGATGACCAGGTCCACGTCGTCGGGGCGTACGCCGGCGCGCGCCAGGTTGTCCAGGTACCCGGTGCGCAGATGGCTCCAGACCGGTGCGTACGGACGCTCCTTGTGGTTGCCGACGCCCGTGTCCACCAGGATGGTCCGGCCCTCGCTGCGCACCACCCAGGTCTGCACCGCGGACTGGCAGATGTCCGTGTCGGCGGCCAGGAAGTCGGGGACCAGCCAGGGCCGGTGGGCCTCCCAGGCGGTCTCGGGGCTGTCCGGGAAGAACTCCCGCGGACTCATGCGGACGGACCCGTAGTACTCGGTGACCCGGGTGATCGTGACGTCACCGAGGACGATCTCGTGCACGGCGGTCTCGGGTACGGCTGACGCGCTCGCGGCTGACGCGTTGGGGGCTGTGGTGTTCGGGGCTGTGTCGTTCATGGGGCCTCCTGCGGACGCCTGGGGTGGGGTGGGTCGGACCCGTTCAGGCTCTGGCCGGCGCGCGCCGCGGACCAGCCCCGCCCGTGCCCACCCCTGGCAGGGGCTGGCTCGCGTGGGCGGGGGGCGCGAGGCTTGGGGGATGGACGACAGGCGGCTCGGTGAGTTTCTGCGCGCGCGGCGGGCCCGGGTGCGGCCCGAGGACGTCGGGCTGCCCGACGCGGGGCGGCGTCGGGTGCCCGGGCTGCGGCGGGAGGAGCTGGCGTTGCTGGCCGGGGTCGGCGTCTCGTACTACACCCGGCTCGAACAGGGACAGGCGCACAACGCCTCGCCCGAGGTGCTGGACGCCATCGCCCGGGTGCTCGGGCTCGACGCGCACGGGCGCGCCCACCTCGACCACCTGAGCCGACCGGCGCGGCGACCGGAGCCGGGCCCGGACGCGGGCCCGGAGCGGGTGTCGGCCGCGACCCGGGAGTTGCTGGGCGCGGTGGGCGAGGTGCCCGCGCTCGTGGTGGGGCGGCGCGCGGACGTGCTCGCCTGGAACGGCCTGGGCCACGCCCTGCTGGCCGGCCACCTCGACCCGACCAGCCCCGAACGCCCTGCCGACCGGCCGAACCTGGCCCGGCTCCTCTTCCTCGACCCGCACGGCCGCGACCTGTACGTCGACCGGTGGCGCAAGGCCCGCGCCATGGTGAGCAACCTGCGGCACGTCACCGGCCGCCACCCCGGGGACGCCGGCCTGGCCGCGCTGATCGGTGAGCTGTCGATCGGCAGCCTGGAGTTCGCCGCGCTCTGGGCCGACCACCGCGTGCACCCGTGTGAGGGCGACGTCTACGAGCTGCGCCACCCGGTCGTCGGCCCGCTCACGGTCACCCAGCAGAACCTGCCGCTGCCGAGGTCGCCCGGGCAGTCCCTGGTGCTGGTCACCGCCGCCGCCGACTCGGCGTCCCAGCACGCGCTGACGCTGCTGGCCCAGGCGCGGCGCCGACACCCGACGGCGTCGCCCGCCCCCGGCCCGGCCGCCCGGACCTGAGCCCACGGCGCGTACGACCGACCAACGGCGCCCGCGTGACCGGCGCGGCTCCCGGCGCACACCCGTCGCCCGACGTGTGGTCCGTAACACCCGTCGCCCGACGTGTGGCCCGTACGTCATCCGGCGGGCGGGCGCTGGCGCGTCACCTCCCGGGCGAGGGCCGCGAGGTCGGCCACGGCCGGGTGGCTCGGCGGGTCGGTCCAGGCCAGGTAGACCGGCACGGGCGGGGCGTCGGTCAGCGGCCGGTAGGTGACGCCCGGGTGCGGGTGGAGGGCGGCGGTGGCCGAGGTGCTGACGCCGACCGCGCGGCCGGCCGCGATGGCGGCCAGCCAGTCGTCGGTGTTGCCGACCCGTACGGTCGCGGACGGCCCGCTCCCGGGCGGCCACAGCTCGCTGCTCGTCGTGCCGGAGACCGTGTTGAGGGTGACGCTCTGGTCGGCGAGGTCGGCCAGCGTCAGTGCGGCGCGCCCGGCCAGCGGGCTGTCGTCGGGCAGCGCCGCGACCCGCTCCTCGCTGAGCAGGTACGCGCTCCGCAGCCCGGGCTCGGCCAGCGGCCCACGCAGCAGCGCGGCGTCGGCCTTGCCCGCGGTGAGGCCGGCGCTGCGGTCGTCGATGCGCAGCAGTTCCAGCGGCGTGTCGGGGTGGGTCTGGCGCCAGCGGCGGAGCAGCGGCGTGGTGAGGATGCCCAGCGCCGACCAGGCGTGCCCGAGCCGCAGCGGCCAGGCGCCCAGGCGGCTCGGGTCCAGGGCCGCGTCCACGGCGGCCAGCGCGGTGGCGGCCCTGGCCCGAAAGGCGCGACCGGCGTCGGTGAGGCGCAGGTGGTGCGTGGAACGGTCGGCGAGCCGCACCCCGAGGTGGGCTTCGAGCTGGCGCAGGGAGCGGGACAGGGCGGGCTGGGTGAGGTGGAGCCGGGCCGCGGCGCGGGTCAGGTTGGCCTCGTCGGCGATGGCGAGGAAGTGGCGCAGATGACGCAGCTCCACGGTCATGACGGGCAAGCATAACCACCGCTCAACCGGCATTTCCCCGCGCGGCCCGCGCTGCCTAGCGTGGTCGGTGTGACCGATCTGCGCGCCCCCGCCCCCACCGCCGAACCGAGCGCGGGCGGCCCCGCCGCCCCGGCCGGGACGGCGGGCCGCACCGGGCCGGCCGGGGCCGGGCAGGGCGAGCGGGCCGCCGGGCTGGTCGGGGTCGGCCTGGTGGCCGGCGGCATCTGCTCGCAACAGTTCGGGGCGGCGGTGGCCGCCTCGCTCTTCCCCCGGGTCGGCGCGCTCGGCGTGGTCTCGCTGCGGCTGGCCGTCTCCGCGCTGGTGCTGCTACTCGTCTGCCGTCCGGCCGTACGCGGCTACGGGCGCGCCGACTGGGCCGTGGTCGTGGGCTTCGGGGTGGCGCTGGCCGGCATGAACACGCTGATCTACCAGGCCATCGACCGCATCCCGCTGGGCACCGCCGTGACCCTGGAGGTGCTGGGCCCGCTGACGCTGTCGGTGGTCACGGCGCGCGGCCCGGGCCGCTGGCTGTGGGCCGGGCTCGCGCTGGCCGGCGTGGCACTGCTCGGGCGCGGCGGGTTCGGCGAGTTGAACGCGGCCGGGGCGGGCTGCGCGCTGGGCGCGGGCGCGCTGTGGGCGGCGTACATCCTGCTGTCGGCCCGGGCCGGCAGCCGCTTCCCGCGCGTGGACGGGCTGGCGCTGGCGATGGCCTGCGGCGCGCTGTTGAGCCTGCCGCTCGGGGTGGCCGGCGCGGGCGGCGCCCTGCTCGACCCGGCGGCGCTGGTCCTCGGGGGCGCGGTGGCCCTGCTGTCGTCGGTGCTCCCCTACACCCTGGAGCTGCTGTCGCTGCGCCGCCTGGCGCCCGCCGCGTTCTCCGTCCTGATGAGCCTGTCGCCGGCGGTCGCCGCTCTCGCCGGGTACCTGGTCCTCCACCAGGGCCTGGCAGTACCGGAAGTCGCGGCCATCGCGCTGGTGGTGGCCGCCAGCGCGGGCGCCGTCCGGACGGCGACGACACCGAAGGCAAGGCAGCGCCCCCGGCCGCGCTCGGGCCGGCGCACGGGCCCGCGGCCGGGCCCTCGGTCGGGGTGACGCTCGGGTCCGGACCCGGGGGTGGCGTACGGGTTCGGGCTCGGGGATGGCGTACGAGTTCCGGTACGGGCCCGCGCAGGAGGCCCGCTGTGACGCCGCGTTCGGAACCCGAAGTGAACCGGTCGCTTCGGCGGGCGGGGTGACCGCGACGCGATGAGGGTCAGGGGGCGGGCCAAGGCGGCTCATTCTTGGGAAAGTTCGGGAAATCCGGCAAATCCCCAGAAGGGAGGACCCGTCTCGTCACGCCCTCCTCGCGGGGCGCGGTCGCGCCCCGCGCACGCCCAACTGGCCGCGGGTGAGGCGCGACACAGGGCGCGCGCCGCACCGAGAAAGCCGTCGGAGCGGGACGGGCGCCCCATCGCGCGCGGTGGTAGCGCGTCCCGGCGGGGAGTTCGCCCGGATCGGCGGCGAGTGGCGGTGGGTGGCGCGCGCGGGCAGCAGTGCCGCGCGACGCCGCAGGCGCGCGGGCGGGCCCGGGCTACGGGCCGTTTCTCCAGGTCAGACCGGACGAGCGGAGTGGTGCCCGGAGCCGGACTTGAACCGGCACGGCCCGTAGGCCAGCGAGGTTTAAGCTCGCCGTGTCTGCATTCCACCATCCGGGCAGGGGCGCTCTCGCTGCCGCACATACGGCGTACGGCCGTCCCCTCAAAGGAGAGCAGGACGAGCCTAGCCGGGGAAGGCGCCACGAACGGCTGAACGGTCGATCGCCGTTGTCTTATTTTATTGGCAACTGAGGGAGCATCAGTAGGGCGAACTCGCCACTGGCACATGCCGCTGGCCCATCAGCACTGTTGGTGCGGTACGTCACGCCCATCAGACCGAAATGACGGAAACTCGACGCAGCGTTGAGAAAAGTGACGAACGCGCTTCCGGTCCTCCACCCGTAGGCCGTACACCTCCCGTACGCGCCGAGCCGCGCCGAGGGCCACAACCCCGCCCCCGCCAGGGCCTGTCGGCACATCCCAAAGCGCCCGCACTAGCAGAAATCGAAACGGAGCAAAAGCCCCCGCTACGAGACACGGAATCGTACGCATCACGACCCACCCCAGCCCCAGCCCCTCGCTGGTCGCCGTCCCCCGCCGTACGTCTTCGTCGCCGGGGCGGCGACAGCCGCCAGGCAGCCGGAGGCGGCCGGGGGCGGCCAGGAGCAGGGGAAGGCCGGAGCGCGCGGTCGGCTCAGGGGCTCAGGGTGACGCGGGGGCGCCGCCCGCGACAGGCTGCCCCTCTCGGGGTTCTTCTCCTCCCCAAGGATGAGTCGCGTCCTCCGGTGTACCTCGTGAGTCTCGCCGGGAACGGGCGCAGGGGCTGATGGCCCGGGACGAAAGGCCGGTGAAGATAGTGGTGTCCCCAGGCACCGCACCGACAGGAGTTCGACCGTGACCACCACCTCCACCGCCACCCGCAGCACCGCGGTGGCCGCACGCGCAACGGATCTTCGCAAGGTCTACGGACAGGGCGAGACCCAGGTAGTGGCCCTCGGTGGTGTCTCCGTCGAGTTCCGGCAGGCCGAGTTCACCGCGATCATGGGCCCCTCCGGCTCCGGCAAGTCCACGCTCATGCACTGCATGGCCGGCCTGGACTCGGTCTCCGGCGGCTCGGCCCAGATCGGCAACGTCGAGCTGACGACCCTGAAGGACAAGAAGCTCACCCAGTTGCGCCGCGACAAGATCGGCTTCATCTTCCAGGCGTTCAACCTGCTGCCCACGCTGAACGCCCTGGAGAACATCACGCTCCCCATGGACATCGCGGGCCGCAAGCCCGACAAGCAGTGGCTCGACATGGTCGTGGAGACGGTCGGCCTCTCCGGGCGTCTCAAGCACCGGCCGAACCAGCTCTCCGGCGGTCAGCAGCAGCGCGTGGCCGTGGCCCGCGCCCTGGCCGGCAAGCCCGAGATCATGTTCGCCGACGAGCCGACCGGAAACCTCGACTCGCGCTCGGGCGCCGAGGTGCTGGGCTTCCTGCGCAACTCCGTGCGCGAGCTGGGCCAGACCGTCGTGATGGTCACCCACGACCCGGTGGCCGCGGGCTACGCGGACCGCGTGGTCTTCCTCGCCGACGGCCAGATCGTCGACGAGCTGTACGAGCCGACCGCCGACGCGGTCCTCGACCGTATGAAGCGCTTCGACGCCAAGGGCCGGACCAGTTGATCCAGGCGACCCCGACCACCGGCCCCCACCCCCAGGACTGACAGACCCATGTTCCGTACCGCCCTGCGCAACGTGCTCGCGCACAAGGCCAGACTGCTGATGACCGTCCTCGCCGTGTTGCTCGGCGTGGCGTTCGTCGCCGGCACCCTGGTCTTCACCTCGACCATCTCCGACGCGTACCAGAAGAGCTCCGAGAAGGGGTTCACCAACGTCGACGTCGCGATCAGCCCCGACGACGCCGACGACAGGGACAACCCGGGCGACGCGCCCAAGCTGAGCCAGTCCCTGCTCGACCAGGTGACGAAGCTGCCGGGCGCGGAGTCCGCGACCGGCACCGTGACGGGCTTCGCCGCGATACCCGACAAGGACGGCAAGCTCGTCGGCGACGGGTTCACCTCCTCCGGCGGCAACTACTTCCCGTCCAAGGACGGCAAGGACGCGCGCTACACGATGAAGGAGGGCCACGGCCCGACCAACGTGCGTGAGGTGGCGCTCGACTCCCGGACCGCGGACCGCGCCGACTACAAGATCGGCGACAGCATCGACGTGTCGGTCGACGGCCCCGTCCTGAAGCAGAAGGTCGTCGGCATCTTCACCACCGACGACGGCAACGTCGCGGCGGGCGGCAGCCTCGCGCTGTTCGACACCAAGACCGCGCAGAAGCTGTACGCGGAGCCCGGCAAGTTCACCGGCATCGAGCTGAAGGCCAAGCCGGGCACCACGCAGGAGGCGCTCAAGGCGCAGGTCGAGAAGGTCCTGCCGGAGCGGACCGAGGTCGAGACCGGCGAGAAGCTCGCGGACGACCAGGCCAAGGACATCGAGAACGAACTGAGCGGCATGCGGACCGGCATGCTCGCCTTCGCCGGGATCGCCCTGTTCGTCGGCATCTTCATCATCGCCAACACCTTCACCATGCTCGTCGCGCAGCGCACCAAGGAGCTGGCGCTGATGCGCGCGGTCGGCGCCAGCCGCCGCCAGGTGACCCGCTCGGTGCTCATCGAGGCGACGGTCGTGGGCTCGATCGCCGCCGTGACCGGCCTGCTCGCCGGCATCGGCATCGGCGCCGGGCTGCGCTCGCTGCTGAACTCCAGCGGCGCCACCGTCCCGGACGGCCCGCTGGTGATCACGCCCACGACGATCGGCGCCTCGCTCTTCGTCGGCATCGTGGTGACCGTGCTGGCCGCCTGGCTGCCCGGCCGCCGCGCGGCGAAGATCCCGCCGATCGCCGCGATGGGCAGCGTGCACGCCCCGCCGACCACGCGTGGCCTGGTGGTGCGCAACAGCATCGGCGCGCTCTTCGCCGGTGTCGGCATCGCCCTGGTCCTGGCCGCGACCACCATGGACGACGGCAAGGG
The DNA here is from genome assembly GCF_029392895.1 of Streptomyces sp. 71268. NCBI lineage: Bacteria > Bacillati > Actinomycetota > Actinomycetes > Kitasatosporales > Streptomycetaceae > Streptomyces > Streptomyces sp. 71268. The sequence goes on along the minus strand of NZ_CP114200.1, from coordinate 5,339,441 downwards.
TCCGATGGGTCTGGGCGCCGGGCTGCTGATGATCGGCGTCTTCGTCCTGACGCCGCTGCTCTCCCGTCCGCTGATCGCGGCCGCTGCACCGGTGCTGCGGATCTTCGGGATGCCCGGCAAGCTCGCCCGGCAGAACGCGGTGCGCAACCCGCGCCGCACGGCCGCCACGGCCTCCGCGCTGATGATCGGCCTGACCCTGATCACCGGCCTGACCGTGATCGCCGGTGGCATACAGAACGCCATCGACAAGATGGCCCGGGACTCGCTCAAGGCCGACTACATCGTCAGCATGGCCAGCATGACCCCGCTCGCCCCCGAGGTGGGCGAGAAGCTGGAGAGGCAGCCCGAGGTCGAGAAGTCCAGCCCGCTGCGGCTGTCGCCGTCCCGGATCGACGGCAAGAAGACGGACCTGGCAGGCGTCAACGGCAAGGCCATCGGCGACCTGACGAAGCTGGAGTTCACCGAGGGCTCCTTCGCCGGGCTCGGCGGCAACCGGGTCGTCGTCGACAAGGACCTCGCCGAGGACCGCGGTTGGAAGGTCGGCTCCTCGCTGACCACGACCTTCGAGGACGGCAAGAAGAGCCGCCTGGTGGTGTCGGGCGTCTACGAGGGCAACGTGATCATCTCCGGCGTGATGATCGACAACGCCACCCTCACCCCGCACGTGAAGGACATCGCCGACTTCCAGGTCCTGCTGAAGACCAAGGGCGGCCTGAGCGACGACACCAAGAAGTCGCTGGAGAAGGCGCTGGGTGACAACCCGGCCGTCAAGGTCCAGACGATGGACGACGTCTCCAACGACATAGCCAAGCTGATCAACCTGATGTTGAACATGCTCTACGGGCTGCTCGCGATGGCCGTGATCGTCGCGGTGCTCGGAGTGGTCAACACGCTGGCCATGTCGGTCTTCGAGCGGTCGCAGGAGATCGGCATGCTGCGGGCCATCGGCCTGGACCGCAAGGGCATCAAGCGGATGGTGCGGCTGGAGTCGCTGGTCATCTCGCTCTTCGGCGGCGTGCTCGGCATCGGTCTCGGCGTGTTCTTCGGCTGGGCCGCCGGCGAGCTGATCGGCCCGAGCCTGGGCACGTACGAACTGGTCCTGCCGTGGGGCCGGATGGGTCTCTTCCTCGTCCTCGCCGCGCTGGTCGGCGTGCTGGCCGCGCTGTGGCCGGCCCGCCGGGCCGCGAAGCTGAACATGCTCACGGCGATCAAGGCGGAGTAACCCGCCGAGCGGTACGCAGACCCGGGGCCCCGGGGCGACACCACGTCGCCCCGGGGCCCCGGCCGTTTCCGAGTGCGCCGCCCCGGGCCCGCCCGGTACGGCGTACGCTCGACGGGCCGGCCCGGCGAGGGGCGGTCAGTTCCAGGTGCGGGTGCGCAGCGGCAGACCGGAGGTGCCGGGCTCCGGGGTGCGGACGGCGAGGACCTGGTTGACGCCGATGCGGTTGCGCTCGAAGGCCAGCGCGCTCGCGGCCATGTACAGCCGCCAGACCCGGGCCCGGCCCGGCGAGACGTACCGGAGCGCCTGCGTCCAGTTCCGCTCCAGGTTGCCGACCCAGGCCCGCAGCGTCAGCTCGTAGTGCTCGCGGAGCGACTCCAGGTCGCGCACCTCGAACCCGGCCTCCTCCAACTGGCTCACCGTCCGCCCCACGGGCGCCAGTTCGCCGTCCGGGAAGACGTAGCGGTCGATGAACTCGTCCACCCGGTAGGCGTCCTCGTGGCGCTGCGGCGGCCGGGCGATCTGGTGGTTGAGCAGCCGACCGCCGGGCCGCAGCAGCCCGTACAGCAGCGCCGCGTACTCCCCGTACCGCACGGCGCCCACGTGTTCGGCCATGCCGATGGAGGAGATCGCGTCGTACGGGCCGTCGCTCACCCGGCGGTAGTCCTGGACCCGGATCTCGACCCGGTCGGTGAGCCCCGCGTCGGCGACCCGCTTGCGGGCGTACTCGGCCTGTTCCTGGGAGAGCGTGATGCCGACGGCCCGTACGCCGTACTCGCGGGCCGCGTGCAGCACCATCGAGCCCCAGCCGCAGCCCACGTCGAGCAGCCGCTGCCCGGGCTCCAGGCCCAGCTTCCGGCAGACCAGGTCGAGCTTGTCGCGCTGGGCCCGCGTCAGGTCCGCGGTCGCGGCGGGCCCGGACGCGGCAGGCCCGGACGCGGCGTCGGGCCAGTACGCGCAGGAGTAGACCATGGACGGGCCGAGGACCAGCTCGTAGAAGTCGTTGCCGACGTCGTAGTGGTGGCTGATGGCGGCCCGGTCCCGGCGCAGGGTGTGCAGCGGGCCGCGGCGCGCGCGTACCTCCTCGACGGGCGGCTTGGGGGGCGGCCACGGGCCGGCGATGGTGAGCAGGTCGCGGGCGGCGGAGCGCAGCCGGGGGTCGCGGGCCGCGTTCAGGGCGGAGCGCAGGTTACGTCGCGGCGTCGACTCCTCGCCGCGCTCCCAGAGCACCCCGGAGAGCAGGTCGAGGGCCGCGTACAGGTCGCCGTCGATGTCCAGGTCGCCGGCCACCCAGCCACGGGCGAGGCCGAGTTCGCCCGGCCGCCACAGCAGTCTGCGGACGGCCCTGCGGTTGCGCACCACGAGCGTGGGCGGCTTCGGGGCGGCGATCGCTGTGGCCGCCGCGTCCGCTGTGTCTCCGGCGTCGCCGGTGTCTCGGGGGCTTCCGGTGTCTCCGGTGTCGGGTGACGGGCCGGGCGGGGGTCCCGCCTCGCTGCCGTCCCAGGCCCGGATACGGACCGGGAACGGGGTCCCGAGGACCTCCTCAGCGAGCGCGGAGAGCCGTCCAGCGGCATCGGCCATGTCGCACACCTCCAGGGAGACGCGGTGATGTTGTGTCGGCACACCTCAGAAAGGTTCACCTGCCACGTAAAACACCGATCGCCCGTGCGGCAGTCCCGCACACGGTTGAGGAAACGGCAAAATCACCCGACCGCCCGGCCGGACCCGACCGGACCCGACCGCCCGGCCGGACCGGGGCCCGCCGCCGGGGCCTCCGGCCTGCCGTGCGAGGTCAGCGGGCGAACTTCTCGATGGCCGCCGGCGTGACCGGGGTGAAGAAGTTGACGAGGTTGCCGTCGGGGTCGCGGAAGAGCAGCGACCGGTTGCCCCAGGGCATCGTGGTGGGACCGCTGACGAAGTCGGTGACGAGGCCGGTCAGGTTCCGGTGCACGCGGTCCACGTCGTCGACGCGGAACTCGGTGATCACGCTCTGGTTGGCCGCCGGGCGGGCGGAGCCCGGGGCGAACAGCGGGACGGTGCGGGTGCCGGCGATCGCCAGGGTGGCGCCCGCGATGTCGAGTTCGGCGAAGTCCTCGGTGGCCCACCTCGCCCGCACCCCGGTGGCCCGCTCGTAGAAGTCGACGAGGCGTGCCACGTCGCCGGTGATGACGCGGATCGAGACGAACTCCATGGGGATCTCCTTGGCCGTGCGGAAGGCGTGCACCGCGCAGGCTAGAAGCAATACCGGACAGAAACGGTCCCGTATGCGCGTTAGATTGCGGCCATGTCCCGACCCACCGCCCGCGTGCTGACCCTCCTGGAACTGCTGCAGTCGGGCGGCACCCGGACCGTGGCCGAACTCGCCGACCGGCTCGGCGTCGAGGGGCGCACCGTGCGCCGGTACGTGGACCACCTGATCGACCTGAACGTGCCCGTGGAGTCGGTACGGGGCCGCTACGGCGGCTACCGGCTAGCGCCCGGGTACCGCCTGCCGCCGCTCATGCTCGGCGACGACGAGGCGCTGGCCGTGCTGCTCGGTCTGGTCGCCGGCCGCCGGGCGGGGCTGAGCCCGGCGCAGCGCACGGCGAACGAGACGGCCTCGGCGAAGATCCGGCGGGTGCTCCCCCGGCACATCGCCCGCCGGCTCGACACCCTCCTGGAGTCGTTGGCCTTCACGGACCAGCCCGGGCGGCTCGACCCGCCGGACGCCGAGATCCTGCTGACCGTCGCCGACGCGGTACGCCACCGCCGACCGCTCTCGATCCGCTACACCGACCGCGCCGGGCGGCGCGGCGAACGCACGCTGCACGCGTACGGGATCGTCGCGCACGCGGGCCACTGGTACGTCACCGGCGAGGACGCCGGGATCGGCGAGGACCGCACCCTCCGGCTGGACCGCGTCGCGGACGCGCGCGCCCTGCCCGGCTCCTTCGAGGCGCCCGCGGGCGTCGACCCGGCGCGGCGCGTGGTGTCCGCGCTGGCCACGGCCGCGTACCGGCACGCGGTGTCCCTGCGGGTCTACGGGACGGTCGAGCACGTGCGCGCCCACCTGCCCGCCACCGTCGCGAGTCTGGCGGAACACGAGCCCGCTCCGGATCGGGGGGACCGGGCCCCGGACCGGACGGCCGAGCGCTGGCTGCGCGTCGAGCTGCGGGCGGAGCGGCTCGACTGGTTGCCCCCGGTGCTCGCCGCGCTCGACCGGCCGTTCGTCATCGAACGCCCCGACGAGCTTCGCCACCTCGTCACCGCGCTCGCCGACCGCCTCGCGTCCCACGCCCGCCAGACCTGACCGCGAGCATCCCGCGCGCCCGGCCGCGAACATCCCGCGCGCCCGGCCGCGCGGGCTCCCGCCGAGCGTCGGCACGGCCACGGCCACGGAACGCGCGCACGCGCCGAGGACGCCCACCCCACGGATTGGTGGACGCCCTCGACGCGTGCTGGTCGCGGGCCTGACGGCCCGCTCGGTGTGCGGCCGGCGGGGAAGCCCGTACGAACGGGCTTCGGCGACCGGGTCGCTACGCCTTGGCCTTGGCGGCCTTGGCGTCGTCCTTGTCCGCCGGCGCGGCGGCGCGGGCCGAGACGGGGGACGCCGCCTCGTAGAACTCCTCGCGCGGGTTCTCGATGGCGCCCAGCGAGACGACCTCACGCTTGAGGAACATCCCGAGCGTCCAGTCGGCGAACACGCGGATCTTGCGGTTGAAGGTCGGCATGGCCATGCCGTGGTAGCCACGGTGCATGTACCAGGCGAGCCGGCCCTTGAGCTTGATCTTCATCTTGCCCATGACGATCATCGCGACGCCCTTGTGGAGGCCGAGGCCCGCCACCGCACCCTTGTTGGCGTGCTTGTACTCGCGCTGCGGGAAGCCCCGCATGCCCGAGATCACGTTGTCGCCGAGGACCTTGGCCTGCCGCAGCGCGTGCTGCGCGTTCGGCGGGCACCAGGCGTTCTCGTTGCCGGCCGCGCGCCCCACGAGGTCGGGGATCTGCGCGTTGTCGCCGGCGGCCCAGATGTAGTCGCTGCCCTGCACCTGGAGGGTGGCGGCGGTGTCCACGTGCCCGCGCGGGCCCAGCGGGAGGTTGAAGCGGGCCAGCGCCGGGTTGGGCTTGACGCCCGCGGTCCACACGATGGTGCTGGCGTCCACCTCAAGGCCGTTGTTGAGCACCACGTGGCCGTCGACGCAGGAGTCCATGCCGGTCTTGAGGTAGACCTCGACGCCCCGGCTCTCCAGGTGCTCCTTGCCCCAGGCACCCAGCTTCGGGCCGACCTCGGGCAGGATCTTGTCGGCGACGTCGACCAGCACGAAGCGCATGTCCTCGCGCTTGACGTTCGGGTAGTACTTGGCCGCGTCCCGGGCCATGTCCTCGACCTCGCCGACGGTCTCGGCGCCGGCGAACCCGCCGCCGATGAAGACGAAGGTGAGCGCCTTGCGGCGGATCTCCTCGTCGGTCGTCGAGTCGGCCTTGTCGAGCTGCTCCAGGACGTGGTTCCGCAGGCCGATGGCCTCCTCCACACCCTTCATACCGATGCCGTTCTCGGCCAGGCCGGGGATCGGGAAGGTGCGGGAGACGGCGCCGAGCGCGATGACGAGGTAGTCGAAGGGCAGCTCGTACGCCTCGCCGACCAGCGGGGCGACCGTGGCGACCTTGCGGTCCTGGTCGATGGTCGTGACGCGGCCCGTGAGGACCTCCGCCTTCGGGAGCACCCGTCGCAGCGGAACCACGACGTGGCGCGGGGAGATGCTGCCGGCAGCAGCTTCGGGAAGGAAGGGCTGGTAGGTCATGTACGACCGGGGGTCGACGACCGTGACGGTCGCCTCGCCGTACCGCATCTTCTTCAGGATGCGGCGTGCCGCGTACAGACCTACGTACCCACCGCCTACAACGAGGATTCGGGGACGCTCCGTGGTGCTCATGATTCGAGTATCCAGCACCCTCAGGGGGGTTGCTCGTGAGCCCCTTCACAAGGAGGGCAACTGGGTCTGTTACACTGCGCGGCCCTCGTGACCGATCCCATACGGCCCCGGGGGAACCGGAGGACGCCCCGGAGCGTTCCCCACCCCCACTGATCAGGCCCTGTCGCGCTACTCCGGAGTAAATAAGCGTCCCCCGCGGGCGGTCTGTATCTCACGTTTAACTCGGCCGAAACAGGGCGCGGTCCGACATCGGGTGGCCACGCCCCCGAGAACCGGCCCTCAGGGCCTCTTCGGAGCCCTCACCGGGACCTTTTTCATGTGAAGAGTTTCACGAACTTTCTCGCGGGCGAGGATTCGGGGCCGCCCGGAGAGCGCCAAACGCCCCGGTTTCGGCCCCGAATGGGGCCCTGGCGGCCCGGGGCGAGCGCGAGGCCGAGCACGCTCGCCCCGGGCCGCCGTCCGAGCCGGGCGCGGCTGGCGGGACGGGGCCGACGACGCGGCCGGTGAACGCCGCGCGCACCTCACGCCGGTCGCGGCGTGGGCCAGGGAACACCGGGTCGCCCGCGGCCCCTCCGGTTTGGACCGGCTCGTACGCGCCACTCGGTCGTCACCCACGCGCACGCCGCGTTCACCGTCGTGTGGATCTCGGGAGGGCACGGGCGCGGCTTGTCAGCACGCCGGCCCGTGGGGGATGGTTTCCAGAAGGCAACTATTCCGTTCTAGTTAACGAGGTGAGGGATTCGCTCAGCGGGTCCTCCAATGTGGTCTCCACCCAAGCGGACACCGTCACGCACGCGGAGCCGAACTTCCCATGGGCCCAGGCCCCGTACCCGGTACTGGTAGCTGACGGGTCGGGCATCCTCGTCCAGCGCAACGACGCGGCTCGGGCGCTGCTGCCCGCGGCCCACCCTGGCGCGCACCTGACCGACGTGGCCCCCCTCTGGCTGGCCACGGCCCACCGGGCGGTGGCCGCGCCCGACGCGCGGGGCGAGCGAGGGTCGAAGGCACCGGCCCCGGCGTCCGGCGAGATCGACGGGCTCCACTTCGAGGCGCACTCCACCCTGTGCGCCGACGGCACCGTCGCGTGGTGGCTGGTGGATGACACCAACCACCGACTCGTCCGTGAAGCGCTCCGCACACAGCGAGAGCGGACCGCGTTCCTGGCGAAGGCGTCCAGCCTGTTGCTCTCCAGCCTCAACCTGGGCCGCTGCATGGAGGTGACCGCGCGGATGGCCGCCGAGCACCTCGCCGATGCCGCGCTGGCCATCGCGCCGTCCCGGGGCCACCGGCTGCCCGTGGTGACCTGCCTGCGCGGCGACTCCCCCCGCACGTCGCAGGAGGAGGTGGAGCCCGAGGACGTCCCCGGCCTCGGCGAGGCGCTGCGCGGCTTCCCCCCGGTGCCCTCCCGGTGGATCGACCCCGCCTCGGCCCCGGACTGGATGATCCCGGACGGGTTCGGCCCGGTCGGCTCGATCGTCATCACCCCGCTGCCCGGGCACGGCGTTCCCGCGGGCGCCCTGGTGTTGCTCCGCAAGGTGGGCAGCGCCTCCTTCACCGACGAGGAGGAGGTCTTCGCCCGCCTCTTCGCCGCCCGCTCCGGTGCGGCCATGTCCGCGGCCCGTCTGTACGCCGAGCAGACGGGCGTCACCGAGGTGTTGATGCGGGAGCTGCTCCCGCCGACGCTGCGTCAGGTCTCCGGGGTGGACTTCGCCGGCGGCTACCGCGCCTCCTCGGACCACGAGCGGATCGGCGGGGACTTCTACGACGTGCACCCCGCCGCCGTGGAGGGCCAACCCTCTCTCGTCGCTCTCGGGGACGTCTGCGGGAAGGGCCTCGAAGCCGCCGTCCTCACCGGCAAGATCCGTAACACCCTGCACGCCCTGCTCCCCATGGCCGACGACCACCAGCGGATGCTCACCCTGCTGAACACCGCGCTGCTGAACTCCCATCACACCCGTTTCGCCACGCTGGTGCTGGCCTCCGCCGTCCGCGAGGGCAACGGCGTCGAGGTGAAACTGACCAGCGCCGGCCACCCCAGTCCGCTGGTCATCCGGGCGGACGGGGCCGTGGAGGAGGTCGACACCCGCGGCACCCTGGTCGGGGTGGTGCCGAAGGTTCCGGCCCGTACCGCCACGGTCACCCTCTCCCCCGGAGAGACCTGCATCCTCTACACCGACGGCTTCACCGAGGCCAAGGGCGGCCCGATGGGCGACGCCCAGTTCGGCGAGGAACGCCTCAGACGAGCCCTGTCCGAATGCGCCGGGATGCCCTCGGAAGGCGTCGTGGAGCACCTCCAGATGCTGGCCTCCCAGTGGCTCGGACAGCGCCGCCACGACGACATGGCCGTGGTCGCCATCTCGGCGCCCCGCACTCACCACCTGAGCGCGGTGGGCGGACACACCCGGGGCAGGTACACCGCATGATCACGAGCACCCCGTCCCGGCTCCCCCGCGACGCCCACCTCGACGAACTGGCCGACCGACTGTGGGAGAGCGTGACGGCCAAGGACGAGCACTCGGCCACCGAGGTCGTCATGGGCGCCCTTGACGAGGGCGTCGACCCCGAGTCCGTCCTCCTGGACGTCATCGCCTCGGTGCAGGGCAAGGTCGGTGAGGAGTGGGCCGCCGCCCGGATCAGCGTCGCCCAGGAACACGCCGCCACCGCCATCAACGAGCGCGTGGTCGCGGCGCTCGCCACGCACCCCGCCGCGCGCGGGACCGGGCACCTGGGCCGGGTCACGGTGGCCTGCGTCGACGGCGAATGGCACGCGCTGCCCGCCCGCCTGGTCGCCGAGGTGTTGACGCTGCGCGGCTGGCAGGTCGACTACCTCGGCGCCCAGGTCCCCTCCTCCCGCCTGATCTCGCACCTGCACCACACCGACGCCGACGCGGTCGCGCTCTCCAGCTCCATCGCCACCCGGCTGCCCACCGCGCACGCGGCGATCACCGCGTGCCAGGCCGTGGGCGTGCCCGTCCTGGTCGGCGGCGCCGCGTTCGGCCCGGACGGCCGGTACGCACACCTGCTGGGCGCCCAGGCGTGGGCGCCCGACGCCCGTACCGCCGCCGACATCCTGGCCATGGGGCCGCTCCCGCAACCACGGCCCGACCACCAGCAGATGGACGACCTGCCGCACCTGGCCGACCAGGAGTACACGATGGTCGTCCGCAACAGCGACGCTCTCGTACGGGCCGTCTTCCACGCGCTGGAGGACGCCCTGCCCCTCATGCGGGAGTACGACGAGGCCCAGCGGGAGCGTACGGCCGAAGACCTCGCGCACATCGTGGAGTTCCTCGGCACGTCCCTCTACCTCGGCGACGAGGACCTGTTCGTACGGTTCCTCACCTGGACCGAACAGATCCTGGTGGCGCGCGGGGTGCCCACGCGGTCCCTGCCGGCCGCCCTCGGCCTCTTCGCCCGTGAGCTGAAGGACTTCCCCCGGGCCGTCCGCCTGCTGGAGCGCGGCTCCGAGGCCCTGACCACCGACTCACTCACCGACGCCGGACGACACGCATGACCACCCCGCCCCCCACCCTGCGCCTGACCACGGTCGAAGCCGAGGACGGCGTCCGCATCGAGATCACCGGAGACCTCGACTACGACAGCGCCGACCGCCTCCTGGAGGAGGCCACCGCCCGCCTTGCGGCCCGGAGCGACCTGGACAGCCTGCGGCTGTCCTTCGCCCGGGTCGGCGTCGTCGACTCCACGGGCCTGTCGGCCCTGCTGATGATCCACCGCCGTGCGACCGCGGCGGGAGTGCGCCTGCGCCTGGACGACCGGCCCCCGAAACTGGACCGGCTCCTCACCATCACCGGTACGCTCGAACACCTCACGGCGCCACCCCCCGCCGGCGCCGCGACCCCGCACCAGGTCACGGCACCACCCCTCGCGACCGAGGCGGAGACGAGATCGGCTCGCCCCACCGGGCCCCACAGCAGCACCTGAGCCACTTCCCGGTGCCACCACCGGGCACAAGCACCAGCCGACGGGGAGCCATGCCCGCACCAGACGCCGGCCCCGACAGCGCCTGCTGTTCGGAGACCACCGACGCCGTCAGCGGCATCGCCGAACTCCTCGACGTCATGTGGGAACGCGCGAGAGACGCCACCGCGCGCGCCACCGCACCCGCGTCCGTCTCGCAGTTGCGCTTGATGTACGTCGTCGACCGGCAGGACGGCATGCGGATGCGCAGGCTGTGCCAACTGCTGGCCTCCTCGCCACCGAACGTCAGCCGCATGTGCGACCGGCTACAGACCCTCGGCTTCCTGGAACGCCTCCCCTGCCCCGACAACGGGCGCGAGGTCGCGCTGAGGCTCAGCGCGGCGGGCCGCGGCCACCTCCAGCGCGTCCGCGAGGAGCGCGAGAACGTGCTCCACGAGGCCCTCCACGGCATGGCCGCCCACCAACGCCTCGCCCTGGCCCAGGGACTCACCGAACTCGCCACCCGACTCACCACCCACGACGAAGCCCCCAGCGACCGCCCTCTCCCTCACCTCTCGCCCCTGACCCTCCTCCCCCGAACCCCTCTCCCGTCGCCGTGGGTCGACACGCCCTGTGCTGACGGGGGGTGACGGTGGGTGGGGCGGGGAGCGCGGGGGGGGCAGGTGCGGGGACAGAGGCGGTGACCCGGCTCGTTGGGGACGAATCCGCCTTAGCCAGTGCCGCCGACCCGCTGCGTCAGTTCGCCGAGCCAATCGTCTTGCCTGTGCGCCTCCCTCAACTCTCCTACCACAGCCGCATCTTGCGACCGCCCATCATGGCCCGACCGCTTGGGGCAGAGGTACCGTTCTCGTGACGAGCCTGAACGGAGTGTTATATGTCCGAGAGCATCAGCATGGGCGCGACTCTCTGCGACATCCGCAAGCGGCGCGGCCTCTCGCAGAAGGCGCTGTCCGAGGCCAGCGGCGTTTCCCTCTCCCTGATCAGAAAGCTGGAGCAGGAGCAGCTCGATCACACGCGCCTGGAGACCGCTCACAAGCTGGCCGCCGCCCTTCGCGTCCCGACGACGCACCTCCTCGACCGTCGCGAATCCCCCGAAGGCGCCGACCCCGATGCGTCACCGGACGCCGAGGTGTGGGCCCCGGTCCGGCACGCCGTGGAGCGTCCGCCGACGGACGCCGCCACCGAAGCACCCACCCTGGAAGGCGTCCAAGCGGCGGCGGATGCCGTGGGGGCGGCTCGGGCCACCAACCAACTCGCCACAGCCGCCACGCTGCTTCCGCCCGCGCTGCGCGACGCGGAGGCGCTCGGAGACGAGGGGCGCGGCGTACACGCCTACGTGCTCCAACTCGCCGGCTCTCTCCTGACGCAGACCAGGCAGTACGACGCGGCCGAGACGGCGCTTCGGCGTGCCCTGGACGCCGCTCAAGGGCAGCACCGGAGCGCTTCCATCGCCGCAACTATGTGCTGGCTCGCCATCAGGCAAGGCAAGCTGACGCAGGCTCGTACGCTCGCGACGCGGTGGGCGGACGACATCGAGCCGAGGGTGAGTCGGGCCACGCCGGAGGATTTGGCGGCCTGGGGCGCGCTGCTGCTTCACCTGGCCGCAGCCTGCGTGCGCGACAACCGACCGGGCGAAGCCGCCGACGCGTTGAGGTTCGCGCAAGCGGCTGCGGTGATGACCGGCCACGAACTGCCGGTCGGACGTCGGATGGCGTCGTGGGGGCCGTTGACGGTCGCCTACAAGCGCGCGGAGCGGCACATGATCGTGGACCGCCCGGACAAAGTGCTGGAGATCGCGGAAGGCACCGAGGCGCACACGAGTGACGCGGGCCGAGTGCAGAACGGCTTCAACCGCCACCAACTCGACGTGGCAGCAGCGCACATCCGCATGCGTCACCACGCCCAGGCCGTGAAGGTTCTGTCAGGGGTGCACGCTCGGGTTCCGGAGTGGTTGGCCCAGCAGCGGTACGCCAAGGACATACTCAGCGACGTGGTCAAGCGACGCCGCACACTGACGCCCGAGATGCGGCGCCTCGCCGACACTGTGGGGCTACCCCTGTAAACGACTTGACACTTAGAGCGATGCCCCGCTCAAGGTGTCATGGCATAGGCACGCACAACCCCCTTACGGTCAGTCATCACGCGATCACCCCTGATGACACCGGAGGCTGCGCCATGCCCATCGGAGCCGAGTACACCTCTCCCTCGCCCTATGACTGGGTGCCGCCTGGGGGTGGGGTGCGGTGGACGCGGGTGGGCGAACTGGGTTGGCACGCGCTGTCGCTGCCGTGCTACCTGGGCAATCGGGTGCTGGCGGGGCTCGGGGAGGCGAGCGGGGCGGTCATCGAGGAGGACGTTCCGGCGCGGCTGGTGTGGCTGATCGAGCCCAAGGCCCCGGCCGTGCAACACCTCGGAGACCACGAGGAGATCACCATCGCCGGTGACGATGGGTCGTATCTGTTCGTGCCGGGCATGGCCCGTGCCCGCTTGGTCTGGTGGCGCATCCCTCCAAGCCCGGGCCGCCTCCTGACCGACGCCGACCGGCTGGTCAAGGCAATCGCCGTACTGCGCCCGGGAGTTCGGCCGTGACCCACCCCGACTGGTGCCCACCACCCAGCGACAGCGTCTCACTGCTGCCCGCCGGCCGGGACTGGGACGCCGTACGCGCCGACGCGGCCACCGCACGCTGGGCCTTCCCCATCCTCAGCGGCCCGCACGAGAGCGCGGCCATCGTGGACCCGTACGCCTGTGCCACGTACTGGCTCCTGCCACCGGGCGAGGCACACGACTTCATCCACTGGCAGCGCCTGCACCCCCACGTGGCCGTGCTCCCGGCCAGGCCCGGTACGCACTACGTCGGCATCCCGCCCGCGCACCGGCGTACGGGCCCGGGGTTGCACTGGTACGTGCCGCACAACTGGTCCGGCCGCTACCTCACCGAGCCCGCCTACCTGGCCGCCGCCCTCGCCCCCGCCGTCCACGCCGCCCACGGCCCCCACAACAACCGGTAACCGCCATGACCCACCGACGCCGTTACCGCTACGTCGAAATGAACCTGGCCCCTGATCCGACAGCCGATCCGTACACCGTCCGCGCCACGTGCCTGACCTGCGCCGAACAGTCCCCGGAACCCGAACCGTCGGAGTCCATCACCGGGCAACACCAGCGGGCTCAGCGCTGGTGTACGAGCCACGCGGCCCGCGACCACCCCGACGGCCGCCATCTCCGCTACACCGCCCACGTGACCTTGCGATGGCTGGTCACACCCGGCGAGGACATCGGGCCGACCGCACCGTAACGGCGCGAAGTTGGTGGGCGAGGAGACGGGCCGTGCCGGTTGTGGGGCCGTCTACTGGATAGGCTGCGAGCGCTGTCTTGCCGGGATGGGGATGTGAGTCGTATGCCGGGCTTGGGTGGTAGGTCGGAGTTCGCGGAAGTTGCAAAAAACCGGGGTACCGCGCGGTAAAGGTGCAGGTCAGTTGCTCTGGTCCCCGCGCGCGGGGATGGTCCCAAGGTGCTCGGCGCCTTCAACCCGCTGCTGCTCTGGTCCCCGCGCGCGCGGGGATGGTCCCCATCTGGGCATCGGCAAGGAACACGCGAAATCCTGGTCCCCGCGCGCGGGGATGGTCCTTCGAGTTCCTGCATGGCGACGGCGATGGCGGGCTGGTCCCCGCGCGCGCGGGGATGGCCCCTGAGGGCGCCTCTCAGTCGCGCTCTGGCGGGCCTGGTCCCCGCGCGCGCGGGGATGGTCCCGGCATCGAGTTCGGCCGCGATGGTGACGACCCCTGATCCCCGCGCGCGGGGATGGTCCGCGATCCGTACCGATCGCACGGCCGATCTCCGGGCTGGCCCCCGCGCGTGCGGGGAGACCCCACCCCACGACCGAGCGCCCCGGTCGGCCCGCATGGCCAACCAGAGCGCTCACAAACGTTGCCGAGACCAGCTCACTCGCTGACGACGGCGGCAGGGGCCGTCATCCGGCCGCCAGCAGCTCCAGCGTGTCGATCACGCGGTTCGAGAAGCCCCACTCGTTGTCGTACCAGGCGACCACCTTCACGTGGCGGCCGTCCACCCGGGTGAGGGCCGAGTCGAAGATGGACGAGGCGGGGTTGCCCGTGATGTCGGAGGAGACCAGGGGGTCTTCCGAGTACTCCAGGACGCCGGCGAGGGGGCCTTCGGCTGCCTTGCGGTAGGCCGCCAGGATGTCGTCGCGGGACACGTCGCGGGAGACGGTCGTGTTGAGTTCGACGATCGAGCCGACCGGTACCGGGACGCGGATCGAGTCGCCCGACAGCTTGCCGTCGAGCTGCGGCAGGACCAGGCCGATGGCCTTCGCGGCACCGGTCGTGGTCGGGACGATGTTGACGCCGGCGGCACGGGCGCGGCGGGGGTCGCGGTGCGGGCCGTCCTGGAGGTTCTGCTCCTGCGTGTAGGCGTGCACCGTCGTCATGAAGCCGTGCTCGATGCCCGCGAGTTCGTCCAGGACCGCGGCCAGCGGCGCGAGGGCGTTCGTGGTGCAGGAGGCGTTGGAGACGATCGTGTGCGCGGCCGCGTCGTACGCGTCGGTGTTGACGCCGTACGCGAGCGTCACGTCGGCGCCGTCGGACGGCGCGCTGACGAGCACCTTGCGCGCGCCCGCGTCCAGGTGGGCCCGCGCGGCCTTGGCCGCGGTGAAGCGGCCGGTGGCCTCCAGGACGATGTCGACGTCGAGTTCGGACCACGGCAACTGCGCCGGCTCGCGCTCGGCCAGCACCTTGATCCGGCGGCCGTCCACGACGAGGACGTCCCCGTCGACGGTCACCGGGCGACCGAGTCGGCCGGAGGTGCTGTCATAGGCGAGCAGCCGGGCGAGGGCGGTGGGCTCGGTCAGGTCGTTGATGGCCACGACCTCAAGGGCGCTGTCGCGCTCCAGCAGTGCGCGCAGCACGTTGCGCCCGATGCGGCCGAATCCGTTGATGGCGATGCGAGTCATGAGTGACGTCCCTTCCCTTTCACACCCGGGCTCGTTTCCTTCCCCACCAGCCTCGCGCGCGGCCAGCGCCCCTGACAGTGGCGGGATCGCCATGGTTCACAAGGATCGCGCCACCCCACCGGGACGGGCCGTGCCACACCGCGCGGACCGCGCGGACCAGGCCGTACGGGGCAGAACGCGTCGCACCGGACGGGGCGCGCCGTACGGGGGCCGGCCGCGACGTACCGGGCGGGGCGCGCCGTACGGGGGCCGGCCGCGACGTACCGGGCGGGCTACTCGCCCCGGGTGAAGGTGCGCCGGTACTCGCTCGGCGTGGTGCCGAGGATGCGCTGGAAGTGCAGGCGCAGGTTGGCGCCGGTGCCGAGTCCGGTGTCGGCGGCGATCTGCTCGACGCTGCGTTGCGAGCGCTCCAGCAGTTCGCGGGCCAGGTCGATGCGGGCGCGCATCACCCACTGCATGGGCGTGTAACCGGTCTCCTCGACGAAGCGCCGGGAGAACGTGCGCGGCGAGACTCCCGCCTGCCGCGCCAGGACGTCGAGGGTCAGCGGCTCGCCGAGCCGGTACAGCGCCCACTCGCGCGTTGCGGCGAACCGTTCGCCGCGCGGCTCGGGCACGCTGCGCGGTACGTACTGGGCCTGGCCGCCGCTGCGGTAGGGGGCCGCGACCAGGCGGCGGGCCGCGTGGTTGGAGGCGGCCACGCCGAGGTCGCCGCGCAGGATGTGCAGGCACAGGTCGATGCCGGAGGCCGCGCCGGCTGAGGTGAGCACGCTGCCCTCGTCCACGAACAGCACGTTCTCGTCCACCTTGACCTGCGGGTACCTGGCCATGAGGGCGCGCGTGTAGTGCCAGTGCGTGGTGGCGCGCCGGCCGTCGAGCAGGCCCGTGGCGGCCAGCGCGAAGGCACCCGTCGAGATGGCGGCCAGCCGCGCGCCCCGCCCGTGCGCGTCGACCAGCGCCTCGACCACGGCTGACGGCGGGTCGTCGCGGTCCGGAAACCGGTAACCGGGGACGAAGACGATGTCGGCCCAGGCGAGCGCGTCGAGGCCGTGGGCGACGTCGTACGCGAGGCCGTCACCACCGGTCACCCGACCGGGCGCGGCCCCGCACACCCGCACCTCGTACGGCATGCTCGCGCGGGTCGTGAAGACCTGCGCGGGAATCCCGACGTCGAGCGGCTTCGCCCCTTCGAGCACGAGGACGGCGACGCGGTGAAGACGGGGTGCGGGCACAGGGAGAGGTTACGTGGGGTGTCGGCAGGTCCTACGTTTGCCGCTGCGCGGGGCGGGTGAGCCGGGCAGCTCGGCGGCCGTTGGGCCAGTCCGCCCGAATCCCGCCGCGTGTACGCGCGGCTACGTACGCTGAGTTCATGGTTGAGATCACCGTGACCGTACGGGAAGCCCGCGCGCGTTTGGCGGACTACATCAACCGGGCCGAAGAGGGCGTTCCGACCGTCATCACGCGCGACGGCGTATCGGTGGCGGCCCTGGTCCCGATCTCGGACCTCGAAGCGCTGGAGGAACTGGAGGAAGCGGCCGACGTGTTCTTGGTGCATGAGGCGGAGGCGGTCCTGGCCGAGGGCGGGCCGGCGGCGACGATGGCCGAACTGCTGGCGGACCTGTTCAGCGAGCGCGATGCGGGCGCGGCGTGACGTACGCGTTCCGGTTCACTGCGGCAGCGCAGCGGGCGCTTCGGGCGGCACCGTGGGCTGAAGGGCCCACTCGCTCGCATAGACCCTGCGTGAGCGATTTGGCTAGATTGGGCGATAGGTCGCGATCAGTGGAAGTTGCAGGAAACTAGGGTTCCGCGCGATAAAGCCGCAGGTCAATTGCTCTGGTCCCCGCGCGTGCGGGGATGGCCCCTTCTTTATGCCCACTTCCCCTTGGGCCCGTGCCTGGTCCCCGCGCGTGCGGGGATGGTCCCAACGCTAGCGGGTCGAGCACGGCGAGCCTAGGCCGGTCCCCGCGTGCGGGGATGGTCCCATGCCGCACCAGGCCGGCCGCCTGTACCTCATCTGGTCCCCGCACACGCGGGGCTGGCCCCCGCACCCGACATCGCCCCCGCCCCACCATCACCCCCCGGCGCGTTCCGCCACCCCGAACGCGATCCCGTCCAGAATGTCGTGCTCGCTCACGACCACCTCGTGCGCGCCCGCGCGTTCCATCAGGGCCAGCAGGACCAGTGCGCCCGCGCCGATGACGTCCACGCGGCCCGGGTGCATGACCGGGATGGCGGCGCGTTCGGCGTGGGTGGAGTTGAGGAGGCGGTCGGTGATCTCGCGGACGCGGTCGAGCGGGATGACCGCGTGGTGGATGGCGGCCGAGTCGTACGCGGGCAGGTCGAGTGCGATGGCGGCGATCGTGGTGACCGAGCCGGCCAGGCCGACCAGGGTGTAGCTGCCGTCGGCGGGGCGGAGCGGGACCGTTTGTTCGACCGTGTCGAGGGCGGCCTCCACGTCGGCCCGTATCGCGGCGATCTGGGCCTCGGTCGGGGTGCCGGGTTCGGGGACCTGGCCGGTGGCGTCGGCGAGGTGGCGTTCGGTCATGCGGACGCAGCCGACGTTCACGCTGCGCGCGGCGCGCACCGTGCGGTCGCCGACGACGAACTCGGTGGAGCCGCCGCCGATGTCCACCACGAGGTAGGGGCCGGCGCCGGCCGGGGACTGGCCCTGGGTCCGGTCAGCCGGGTCCTGGTGGGCCGTCAGTTCGCGGGTGGCGCCGGCGAAGGAGAGGGCGGCCTCCTCGTCGCCGGTGATGACCTCGGGTTCGACGCCGAGGATGTCGCGTACGCCACGGACGAAGTCCTCGCGGTTGGAGGCGTCGCGCGAGGCGGAGGTGGCGACGAAGCGCAGCGCGGGGTTCGGGCCGCCCGGGACGCCGTGCTCCCTGATGACCTCGGCGTACTCGCGGCACGCGGCGAACGTGCGCTCCAGCGCCTCGGGGGCCAGCCGGCCGGTGCGGTCCACGTCCTGGCCGAGCCGGACGATGGTCATGCGGCGGTCCAGCTCGTGCAGGGCGCCGGTGTCCGGGTCGATGTCGGCGACCAGCAGCCGGATGGAGTTGGTGCCGCAGTCGATGGCGGCGACGCGCTTCACTCGCGGTCTCCTTCGGGGGCTTCGGCATCGGCACCGGCATCGGCTCCGGCGGTGCCGGGGTTCGCGGACGCCGCGGAGTCGCGGGTGCCGCCGTCGGCGCACGGGGTGACGCACGGGCCCTTGCGCCACCACTCGGGCAGCAGCGCGATCGCCTCGTCGCCCAGCGGGTTCACGCCGGGGCCGGCGGCCAGCGAGTGGCCGACGAGGACGTGCAGGCACTTGACTCGGTCGGGCATGCCGCCGGCGCTCGGGAAGTTCTCCAGGACCTCGACGGCGTCCCGGCGGGCGATGTAGTCCTCGTGGGCCGCGCGGTAGGCGGCGGCCAGCTCCGGGTCGGTGGCCAGCCGCGCCGTCATCTCCTTCATGACGCCCTCGGCCTCCAGCGTGCCGATGGCGGAGGCGGCGCGCGGGCAGGTCAGGTAGTACAGCGTCGGGAACGGCGTGCCGTCCGGCAGCCGGGGCGCGGTCTCGACGACGTCCGGGTTGCCGCACGGGCAGCGGTGGGCGATCGCGCGCAGGCCGCGCGGGACCCGGCCGAGCTGGTCACCGACGGCGGCGACGTCCGCGTCGGTCGGGGCGGCGGGTGCGGTCTGCGGAGGGGGCGTTTCCATGCGAGCAGGGTTCTCTTCGGTTCGTCGGGCCGCCGCGCCGGATGCGACGGGCGCGGCGGAGGTGGCGGGTGGGGCGGGTACGGGGTGGCTGGTGCGGCGTGGCAGGTGTGGTGGGGCGGGTTACGGGAGGGGTGGCCGGCGCCGTGGGTCAGCGCTGGGCGTCGGCCGTGTCGACCTCGCCCCACAGGTTGCCGTACCAGGGCTGGTCGGCGGAGCGGTCCTCGTCGGAGCGCTCGGCGTCGTCGTCGCCCGGGCCCAGCATGCTGTACCCGGTCTCGCCGGGGCGCAGGTAGTGCAGGTGCTCGCGGGCCAGGCGCTCGACATACGCGGGGTCCTCGAGGCGGGCCTTGCGGTCGCGCAGCCGCTCGACGTCCTCACGGATCCGCTCGGCCTGCCGGCGCTGGTCGGCGATGTCGGAGCGCTGCGACACGTACTGCCGTATCGGGTACGCGAGCGCGACGACGAGCGAGCAGACGACGAGCGCGAGGAGCGCGGCGCGGCCGGTGAGCCGGCCGCGGCGGGGCGGCCTGGCCCGGGTGCGGGCCCGGTAGACCCGGGCCGCGGCGTTCTCGCCGAGCGCCCTCAGCCTGGTCGCGGTGGAGAACCGGTCCGCGGGCACGTCTTACCCCTTCGTCCGTAGGTCGTCCGTGAGCGGCCGTCAGCGGCCGTACGACGGCGGTCAGCCGTCGTCAACCGGTCAGCCGGGCGCGCTCGGACGGGTGCGCCTGGTCGGTCGGCGTGCGCCGGCCGCCGAACGCGCGCCGCCAGCACACACGTGCGTCCCCGGCCACGGTACGGGACCGGGGCCGGGGACGGACGGAAAAGCGGTGGGCTCGCCGTGCGGTGGGCGCGGCGCGGCCCGGCTCAGCCCTCGAAGCGGAAGCGCGGGAAGGCGCTGCGGCCCGCGTAGACGGCCGCGTCGTCGAGGATCTCCTCGATGCGCAGGAGCTGGTTGTACTTGGCCACGCGCTCGGAGCGGGCCGGGGCGCCGGTCTTGATCTGACCGCAGTTGGTGGCCACGGCCAGGTCGGCGATGGTGACGTCCTCGGTCTCGCCGGAGCGGTGGGACATCATGCACTTGAAGCCGTTGCGCTGGGCCAGCTCGACCGCGTCCAGCGTCTCGGTCAGCGAGCCGATCTGGTTGACCTTGACCAGCAGGGCGTTGGCGGTGCCGGAGTCGATGCCCCGGGCGAGGCGCTCCGGGTTGGTGACGAACAGGTCGTCGCCGACGATCTGCACCTTGTCGCCCAGCTCGTCGGTGAGGGTCTTCCAGCCGTCCCAGTCCTCCTCGTTCAGCGGGTCCTCGATGGAGACCAGCGGGTAGGCGGCGACCAGCTCGGCGTAGTACGCGGTCATCTCGGCGGCGCTGCGCGACTGGCCCTCGAACGCGTAGGCGCCGTCCTTGTAGAACTCGGACGCGGCGACGTCGAGCGCGAGCGCGATGTCCTGGCCCGGGGTGTAGCCGGCCTTCTTGATGGCCTCGACGATCAGGTCGAGCGCCTCGCGGTTGGAGTCCAGGTTCGGCGCGAAGCCGCCCTCGTCGCCGAGGCCGGTGGACAGGCCGCGCTCCTTCAGGACGCCCTTGAGCGTGTGGTAGACCTCGGCGCCCCAGCGCAGGGCCTCGGAGAAGGACTCCGCGCCGATCGGGGCGATCATGAACTCCTGGATGTCCACGTTGGAGTCGGCGTGCGAGCCGCCGTTCAGGATGTTCATCATCGGCACCGGGAGCTGGTGCGCGTTCGGGCCGCCGAGGTAGCGGAAGAGCGGCAGGTCGGACGCCTCGGAGGCGGCGTGCGCGACGGCCAGCGAGACGCCGAGGATGGCGTTGGCGCCGAGCGAGGACTTGTCCGGCGTGGCGTCCAGGTCGAACATGGCCTGGTCGATCAGGCGCTGCTCGGTGGCGTCGTAGCCGACCAGCTCCGGGCCGATCTGCTCGATGACCGCGAGCACGGCCTTCTCCACACCCTTGCCGCCGTAGCGGGCCTTGTCGCCGTCCCGCAGCTCAAGGGCCTCGAACTGGCCGGTCGAGGCGCCGGACGGCACGGCAGCACGGCCGGTGCTGCCGTCGTCGAGGCCGACCTCGACCTCGACCGTGGGGTTGCCTCGCGAGTCGAGGATCTCGCGAGCTACGACGACGTCGATAGACGGCACGAGCGGTCTCCTTCGTGTGGGTCTGAGCTTCTGCGACACGAGCCTAACCGGCCCCGGCACCCCGGCTCGCCGCACGCCCGCCGGACGAGACGACAAGAGGGACAAAAGCGCAGATCGATGGGTGAACGGCGCAACCGAATCGGCCGCGCGGCCCCGGACAGCGCCGGCCGGGACGTCCGCGCGAGGCGCCCGCGGCATGCCTACCGGGCCCAGGCGACCGGGCGCCGTCCGGACGGCGGCGGCCCGGCGTCCGTACGGCGGCGGCGCGGGGCCCGTACGGCGGCCGGACGGCGCGTGGCGCGTCGCGGGGGGGCGTACGGGGAGGGCGTACGGGACGGCGTGTGCGGGCGGCGTACGGGGGCGGCTCGGCCGGGCGCGGCCCGCGCGGGGTGGCAAACGCGGAGCCCCGCCGCGATGCGCTCGGGGGTGGGCGCACCGTGGCGGGGCGGTCTGCGGTCCCTCCGGGGCGGGGAGGGACGGACGCCGGGCCGGCTCTGGGGCGGAGCCGGCCGGGCGCCGGAGGCGGGGATCAGCTCAGGTGGAGCTGCTGGCCCGGGAAGATCAGGTCGGCATCGGTGACGATCTCGTCGTTGAGGTCGTACAGCTTCTGCCAGCCACCCTTGACGTTCTCGGCCTCGGCGATCTTGGCGAGGGTGTCGCCGGCCTCGACCTTGTACTCGCCGTCGCCCTTCTTGATCGTCTTCGGGGCGCTCTGCTGCGGCGCGGCCTGCTTCGGGGCGGCGTGCTTGGGCACGTACCGCTCGGAGCTGCGGCTCGGGGCCTGGTCGTCCGAGGCGCGCGGGCCGGCGTGCTTCGGGGCGGCCTTCGGCGCGGACTGCTGCGGCGCGGCCTGCTGCTGCTTGGGCGCGGCCTGCTGCGGCGCCTGCTGCTTGGGGGCCTGCTGCTTGGGCGCGGTGTAGCCGCCCTGGGTCAGGTTGACGCCGCAGTGCGGCCAGGCGCCCTTGCCCTGGCTGGCCAGGACCTTCTCGGCGATCTGTATCTGCTGGGCCTTGGACGCCTTGTCGGCGGTCGGGGCGTAGGCGGTGCCGCCGTACGCGGCCCAGGTGGAGGCGGAGAACTGCAGGCCGCCGTAGTAGCCGTTGCCGGTGTTGATCGACCAGTTGCCGGTCGACTCGCACTGGGCGACCTGGTCCCACTGGCCGGTGGTGGCGGCGTTGGCGCCGGTGGCCCCCATCAGCGGCACGGCGACGGCGGCACCGGTGACACCGGCGAGCGTGGCGATGCGGGTGGCCTTGGACGGACGGCGGTGCTTGCCCTTGGAAATCAGCATGTTGGTTTCCTCACCGACGCCTACGAGGTGAGCTGTCGGGTTCGGACTGTGAGTTGCCCGGCCGCGGTTTCCCGCGGCTTCACCCCAAGCCGTTCAGCCCCCTCGTTTCACGGACCGTCCGGCACTTACCTGTGGTTCCCCCGCTCCTGCCTTCGGCGCTTGACGCGTCGGTTCCCCCCGGCCGCCGGCAGGATTCGGCGTGACGACCAGTGGCGCCCGCGGTGGCGAGCGATGAAGACCGTAATCACAGATCCCCGGGGTGCTCAAACCCCAACATCCCTGGAAAGTCAGTGGGGTTTACCCGCAAGAAAATCACATCACCGCAGGTCAGACAGTGCACCTGATGGACGGACAAGCACGACACGCCGGAGATCGAACGAGACCCATGTCTCACTTTCGCGAATCGGTGCACACCTGGGTGAAACACCCAAAGTGACGACCGATCAGCGGTCCGCCGTGGCCTCCAGGTCGAGCTTCTGGCCGGGCAGGATCAGGTCGGGGTCGTCCCCGATGACGCTCTCGTTGGCCTCGTAGAGCGCCGGCCAACCGCCCGGCGTCTCGTGCTGCTCGGCGATCGCCCACAGCGTGTCACCGGACCGGACCCGGTGCTCACTCCGCGTCTCCCCGTCCGACCGGTCGCCCACGCGCCCGCGCTCGCTGCGGTCGGCGTGCCGGCCCTCGGGGCGCTGTCGGTCGTCGTCCCGGCCGTCGGGGCGGCCCGGGGCGTCGGCGGGCTCCTCGCGGGGCTCGCCGCGGTGCTTGCCGGTGCCCGCGCCGTCCTCGCGCGCCCCCTCGCCGGCGCCGGGCCGCTCCCCGTCGCCACGCGGCGCGTCGGGCGTCTCGCGCCCGGCCTCGCCTCGGTCGGCGGGCCGCTCCTCGCCCCGGTTCGGGCTCGGGGTGGTACGGGGCGTCCCGGCGGGCTCCGCGTCGTCGCTGGGCGCGGACGCGTCGGGGCTGGGCTCGCCGCCCCGGCTGGGCGCCTTGTCCTGGGCTGGCGTGGCGTCCGGCGTCGACTCGGCGTCCGGGCCCCGCTCGTCGGTCGGGGTCGGCTTGGCGTCGTCCGGGGTGGGCTTCGCGTCCGGGGTCGCGTCCGGCTTCGGGCTCGGGGCGTGGCCGTAGTCGCCCCGGTCGGTGCCCCGGTCGTCGTGGCTGGGGTCGCCGGGGTTGACGTCCGGGATCTCGCCGTCCTCGGTCAGGCCGGCCGTCTGCGCGCAGTCGTTCCACGCCACGGGGCCGCGCTCGGACAGGATCGTCTGGGCGATGGCTATCTGCTGCGCGCGGCTGGCCAGGTCCGGACGGGGCGCGTGGTCCGTGCCGCCGTAGAGCTGCCAGGCGTCCAGGCTCAGGCCGAGGCCGCCGTAGCGCCCGTTGCCCTCGTTGGCGCTCCAGGTGCCCCCGCTCTCGCACTCGGCAACGCGGTCCCAGGTGGCCGTGTCGGCGGCGCCGGCGCTGGTGGCGCCGAGCAGCGGGAGGGCGATTCCCGCGCCGGTCACCCCCGCGGCGACGACGATGGCCGGGGCCTGACGGGGGCGGCGATGTTTGCCGTTGCCGGATCGCATGCGGTGGCCTCTCAGGTTGGCGGCAGATTTTGACGGTCGAACATACTGCCGGCCCGGGACCGTCACAAGCTGATGTAGCGGAGGTCACGCGGCGATCACACCTCTGACGGTACGTCAGTTCGCGGATGTGCGCGCCCGTTTGCCCGCCCCTCTAGCACAGGGCCGTAACGCGCTCGCGGGCGGCCGGCCGAAGGCCCGGCGCGCGGCCGTACCGAGGGGCGCGGGAGGTCAGGAACGGGGCACGGGGCGCGCGGGGTCGGCAGTGGCGGTCGGCGTCGCGCTGCCCGGCACGTCGAACGGCCGGCGCACGGGGCGCCCACCGCCCCTTTCCGGCACCCGGGCGCGTCAACGGCGCCTCCTCCCATCGCCGTACGCGCCCTACGTAGCCGACCGCACGGGCCCGGCCCGGCTGGAGGTCACCTCGCTGGAGGCCCCCGTTGGAGGCCGACGCCGCTGGAGTCGGCCCGCGCGGGCCGCCGTACTAAGGGGAGGCCGCCCGCGCGGGCCGCCGTACCAGGAGGAGGTCCCGGTCGCGGGTCGCCGTACTAAGAGGAGGCCGGAGCGCCGGGTGGGGTGAAGGTGACCGGCAGGGTGCGCAGGCCGCGCATGATGAGGCCGCCGCGCCAGCGCAGTTCGTCCGGGTCGGCGTCCAACCGGAGGTCGGGCAGCCGGGTCAGCAGGGTGCCGATCGCGGTGCGCGCCTCGATGCGGGCCAGCGGGGCGCCCACGCAGTAGTGGATGCCGTGGCCGTAGCCCAGGTGCTGGTTGTCGCGGCGGGAGAGGTCGAGCCGGTCGGGGTCGGGGAAGCGGCGCGGGTCGCGGTCGGCGGCGGCGAGCACCACCAGGACCGGTTCGCCCGTCGCGACGTGCTGCCCGTCGATGGTCAGTGGCGCGGTGGCGAACCGCCAGGTCGCCAGCTCGACCGGCCCGTCGTACCGCAGCAGCTCCTCCACGCCGGTGTCCAGGAGCGTGGTGTCCCCCGTGGCCAGCGCGGCCTGGAGCCTGGCCCGCTCGGCGGGGTGGCGCAGCAGGGCCAGGGTGCCGTTGCCGATGAGGTTGATGGTCGTCTCGAACCCGGCGAACAGGAGGACGAAGCACATGGCCGCGGCCTCGTTCTCGGTCAGGTGCTCGCCGTGGTCGCTGGCCCTGATGAGCCCGGAGATCAGGTCGTCGCCCAGGTTCTCGCGCTTGCGGTGGATGAGGTCGGCGAGGTAGTCGCGGATCTTCCTCACCGCGCGGGCCACGCCGCCGCGCGGGCCGCCGCCGTGCCGGATCATCATGCCCGCCCAGTCCCGGAAGTCGTCCTGGTCCTCGGGCGGGACGCCGAGCATGTCGCAGATGGCGTAGATGGGGAGCGGGAAGGCGAACTCGTGGATCAGGTCGGCGCTGCCGCGCTCGGCGAACGCGTCGATCAACTGGTCGGTCAGCTCCCGCACGCGCGGCGCGAACTCGGCGGCGCGGCGCGGTGTGAACGCGGTGGAGACCAGCCGGCGCAGCCGCGTGTGGTCCGGCGGGTCGATGTTGAGCAGGTGCGTCATCAGGTCGGCGCCGCGCTCCCCCGGAATGCCGACCCGTCCCTTGGCGTGCGCGGCGGCGCTGTGCCGCAGCGGGTTCTTCGACAGCCGCGGATCGGCCAGCACCCGCCTGGCGTCGGCGTACCGCGTCACGAGCCACGCCTCGACGCCGCTGGGCAGCGTGGTCTTGTGGACGGGGGCGTGCTCGCGCAGCCAGGCGTACGCGGGGTACGGGTCGCTGGCGAACTCCCACGTGAACAGCGGCGGCATCGGCGGCACGCCGACCCCCGACGCGCCCGCCTCCGGCGCGGCCGGGCCCGACCCGGCCGAGCCCGGCGCCCCTGAGCCGGGCGCCCCTGGGCCGGGCGACCGTGAGCCCGGCGCCTCTGAGCCCGGTCCGGCTGAGCCGGACGCGTCCGACTCGGGGGTGTGCGGGCCTGGTGGGCGGTGCCCGGGGGCGTCGGGCGCCGCCCCGCCGGGCAGCGGCTCGTGGGCCGGCGGGTCGGTGAGCGGGTGGTGGGCGGCGGCCCGCGCGGCGGTCTGGTCGGGGGTCTGGGCCAGCGGGCAGGTCGGGGCCGGCGGGCGGGGAGCGGTTTCTTCGGGCACCCTCCGACGCTACTCGCCCCGCGCCGGCCCCCGGCGCGGTGGCGCGGCGCCGGGGCGGCCGGGCGAAGGGGCGGCGGAGCGGCGGGTTACTTGCGGCGGCGCCGGCCGGTGTACTCGCCCTCGCGGGCGGGCCTGGTGCCCTCGTTGCCGTGGTCCTTGAACTCGTACGGCATCATCCGGTGCCGCCCGTCGTGCTTCGGCACCTCGTCCGGCACCCGATGCTGGGTTTCGTAGCCGGTCTCCTCACCCTCCTGGTGGCCGGGGCCGTGGTCCGGTGGGCAGTGGCCGGAGCGGTGTTCTTCGGAGGTCTCCCACGCGCCGGAGCGCCGCTGGGGCTCCTGCGGGGGCGGCGGCTCGCGGTCTCGACGGCGGAGACCGTAGACCACGGCCAGGATCAGCACGGCGACGACGGCGAGCCCGGCCACGAAGGGCGCGATGCCGACCAGGTGGTCGCGTTTGACGGCGAGCTCGACGACCACGTCGGAGGCCGAGCCCGTCGGATAACCGGTGGTGGGGGCCATGCTCTGGATGTTCATGGGCCACGGGTACCCCTCTTGTCCGTGCTCAGTCGGCCCAACTGGACAAAACGGCGCACGCGCCTCGGGTTCCCCCGCCCGCACGCGGCTCCCGGGCGCCCCGGCCACCGTCGGCGAGCAGGACGGACGGGGCGATTAAGCGCTGGACGCCCCCGTGCTCGTCGGGGGAGGGTCGGGCGGGCGCCGCGCCCCGACGCGCGGGGCACGACCGGCCCGACAGGAGGCGCGCGGCGAGGATGGCGGAGGAGAACATGCGGGACGACGGCGTACGGAGGACGGCGCCGGACGCGGCCAGGCCGCCCGCGACCGGGACGCGCGGAAGCGAGACCCACGCGTCCGGGGCGCGCGGAAGCGGGTCACACGCGGCCAAGCCGCCCGCGACCGGGGCGCGCGGAAGCGGGTCACACGCGACCGGGTCGCACGGGAGCGGACCGCGCGAGGACGGGTCGCGAGCGGCCGGGACGGGAGGCACCGTGCGGGACGCGGCCGGTTCAGGCGGCGACGGGCCGGGCGGCGCCGAGCCGGAGGCGGGCGCGCCGGGCGTCGGGCGCGGCCTGTTGCTGCTGATGTCGGTGGCGGCCGGCCTGTCCGTGGCGGGCAACTACTTCGCCCAGCCCCTCCTCGACACCATCGGCGACGACCTGGGCCTCGGCTCCTCGCTGGCCGCGCTCGTGGTCACGGTGGCCCAGGTGGGCTACGGGCTCGGCCTGGTCCTGCTGGTCCCGCTCGGTGACCTGGTCGAGCGGCGGCGGCTCGCGGTCGGCCTCACCGCGGCCACCGCCGCCTTCCTCACCGTGACCGCCAGCGCCCCGAACGGGGTCCTGCTCCTCGTCGGCACCGCTCTGACCGGCTTCACCTCGGTCGCGGCCCAGGTCGTCGTCCCGTACGCGGCCACCCTCGCCGCGCCGCACGAGCGCGGGCGCACCGTGGGCACCGTCATGTCCGGGCTGCTGCTCGGCATCCTGCTGGCCCGCACGGCGGCCGGCGTGCTGGCCGACCTCGGTGGCTGGCGCACCGTCTACTGGGTCAACGCCACCCTGATGGCGATTCTCGCGGTGCTGCTCCACCGCTACCTGCCCCGGCTGCGGCCCACCTCCACGCTCCGCTACCCGGCGCTGCTGCGCTCGACGGCCGCGCTGCTCGGGCAGGAGCCGGTACTGCGGCGGCGGGCGGCGATCGGGGCGCTGACGTTCGGCTCGTTCAGCGTCCTGTGGACCGCGATGACCTTTCTGCTCTCCGGGCCCGACTACCGCTGGTCCGACTCGGCGATCGGACTCCTCGGCCTGGTGGGGGCGGCCAGCTCCCTCGTCGCCTCGATCAGCGGCCGGCTGGCCGACCGTGGCCTGGCCCACCAGGTGAGCCGCGTCGGCGCGCTGCTGTTGCTGCTCTCCTGGGGGCCGCTGCTCGCCGCGGGCCCCGGCGGCCCGTGGGCGGTGGCCGCGCTGCTGCTCGGCGTGCTGACCCTGGACCTGGCCGTGCAGGGCGTCCACATCAGCAACCAGAACCTGGTGTACGCGGTGCGCCCCGAGGCCCGTAACCGGCTCAACTCCGCCTACATGAGCAGCTACTTCGCCGGCGGCGCGGCGGGGTCGGCGATCACGTCGGGCGTGTGGGCCGCGGGCGGCTGGCCGGCGACCTGCGTGGCGGGCGCGGCCCTCGCGGCCGGCGCGCTGCTCCTCGCGGCACCGCCCGCGCCCCGGGCCGCCGCGCCGAGCCCGTAACGGGCGGCGCCGCGCGGGCCCGGGCGGCGGCTACTCAGCCGACTCCCCGGCCCCCGTGGCGCCCGACGCCCGCCCGTCGGACTCCTCCGCCGCGCGGATCGCGTCCCGGTAGGTGCGCGCGGCGGCCCGCAGCGCCGTCTCGGGGTCGATGCCCGCCGCCTCGGCGCGGGCCGCGAGCGCCAGCAGCTCGTAGCCGACACCGGGGCCCTCGGGCAACGCGGAGATGCCGGCCTTACGGGCCCGCAGCGCGAGCTTGGCGGCCAGCGCGAGCGCGGGCTGACCGAGCGGGACGCCCTCGGTGACCGAGCCGCGCTGCTTCTCGACCGCCTTGGTCCGTAGCCACAGCTCCTTGACCTCCTCGGGCGTGCGCGCGGTCGCGTCGCCGAAGATGTGCGGGTGGCGGCGGACCAGCTTGTCCACGATGGTGGCCGCGACGTCGTCGATGCCGAACGGCTCCGCCGGGTCGTCCTGCGCGACGCGGGCGTGGAAGACGACCTGGAGCAGCACGTCGCCGAGTTCCTCGCGCAGCTCGTCGCGGTCCCCGGCCTCGATGGCCTCGACCAGCTCGTACGCCTCCTCGATGCCGTACTTGGCCAGGTCCTGGTGGGTGCGCTGGCTGCTCCACGGGCAGGCGAGCCGGATCTGGTCCATGATCTGCACCAGGTCCAGGAGGCGCGCCCCGGGCAGGTCGTACGAGCCGGGCAGCAGCTCCAGGTCGGGCACGGCGGCGCGGCCCGAGCCGGCGAGGGCGGCCAGCTCGTTGGTGAGGGCGGACTCGCCGGCGGCCGAGGTCACCACGACGACGGTGTGCCCGCCGGCGGTCGCCTCGGCCTCATCGTCGCCATGAGCCCGATCATCGGCATGCGCCCCACCGTCAGCGGCGGCGGGGGCGTCGGCGACGCAGTACGCCACCAGGGTGCGGGCGTCGGCCTCGGCGATCTCGACGGCGATCCCCGCGTCCCGCAGGTACGGGAGTTGGGGGTGGTCCGCGTCGGCGCACAGCACCCGGTCCGCCGCGCGCAGCGTCTGCCACGCGGGCCAGGACAACAGGCCCGGCGCGACCCGGTGGGTGGTGGTGAGCAGGACGAGTCGGCCGGTGCCGGGGGCGGCCTGGGGGGCCGACGTTCGAGGAGCGTTCACCCCTCGAACGTAACCCACCCGGGGGAGCCGGCTACGCCGGGCGCCGCTCCGGCTCGTTGACCTTGATCCACGGCTCCTTGGTCGGCACGGCCCGGCCCTGCAGGCTGTCCCAACTGCCGTAACGCGGGTTCACGTCGATGCCAAGGCGCTTGGAGGTGGACTGGAACGCGGTCACGGCGGGGCCCTCACCGAGTTGCTGGATCAGCTTCATGCGCAGCAGCTCGACCCGCATCGTGGCGTTGATCTGCTGCGGCGCGATGCCCTGCTCAAGGAAGACGGCGCGCAGCGCCTTGGCGCCGCCCGGCCGGTTCTCGGCCCGCTTGACCTCCTGCTGCACCTCGCGCGGCGTGACCTTGATGCCGTTGTCCTTGGCGGCGCGCTCCACCACCCTGGTGTGGATCATGCGGATCAGCGTGTCCCGGCTGAGCTGCCCCGAGCGCGCGATCAGCTCGGTGCCCTGCGGGGAGTCACGCTGGGCGTCCCGTACGTCCCTGACCTGCGACTGGAGCTGCGAGACGGTGATCCGGTCACCGTCCACCACGGCCGCCGCCCCGGGGTGCGCCTCGCTTCCGCAGCCGGTGAGCAGCGGCACCGTGCCGAGCAGTGCCACGGCGGAGACGGCGAGCGCGGGCCTACGGCTCCGCGCGGTCCTGGGGCTTCGAAGCGAACGCAGCATGGAGCCTCCCGGCAAGGTTCAAGACCTGAGGAGGGGCGGGCGGAACCCCTCCAGGGGTGTGCGCATCGACCTGGCGTTGATCGATGGTAAGGAGTCGCAGCGGCGGTAGCCACTGGTTCGACCAACGATTCGTGTTCGGTTGGGATGCGCGAGCGGGACGTACGGGCGAATTAGCGGACGGATCACCGCCCGCGCGCCCGCCCTTCGCCCCGCCCCGGCGGGCCCGCCGGGGCGGCGCGTCGGCCCAGCGGCTCGGCGCGTCCGCCCCGGCCCGCCGGCTCAGCGGCCCGGCGCGTCGGTGGGGGCGGTGCCCACCGGCAGGGCCGTCGTCGGGCAGCCGCGCAGCACCCGGGCCATCGCGTCCTTCTCGGCGCGCGTGACCCACACCCCGTACTTCTTCTTCACCGCGACCTGCCGCGCCACGTACGGGCAGCGGTAGCCGGTGTTGGCCGGCAGCCAGGTCGCGGCGTCGCCGTCGCTCTTGCGGCGGTTGGCCGACGCCTCGACCGCGATCAGGTTGAGCGGGTCGTTGGCGAAGGCGATCCGCTTGCCGCGCGGCCACCGGCCGGCGCCCTTCTGCCAGGCGTCGGAGAGCGCGACGACGTGGTCGATGTCCACCTTGCTGCGGCCGCGCCGGTAGGCGATGTCGCGGCCGGTGTACGGGTCGTCGGCCAGGGTGCCGGCGACGACGACGCACTTGCCGTCGCGGAACCGCACGTCCTTCAGGTCGCGCCGGAGGATGTCGTCGCGGGTGCCGCAGCCGTTGCGGTCGGTGTCGGTCCACGCCCGGCCGAACTGGCCGCGCTCGTACCCGGTCCTGGGCGCGCGCCCCTTGACCGCCAGGTCGTCCAGGGCCCGCAGCGCGCTGGCCGTGCCAGCGCTCGGCGCGGGCCCGCCGCTCGGCGACCCGCCCTTGTCCGACCCGTCCTGGTCGGGCGAGCAGCCGGTGAGCGCGAGCAGCGCGGCGAGGGCCGCGGCGGGCAGGGCGGTGCGGCGGGCGCGTATCACGGGGTGCTGTCCGTTCGTCAGGCGTGGGGCGTGGGTGTGCCGTGGGCGGCATCACGGTACGGGCTGGCGCGGCGCGAGGTGGCCGGGGCGACGCGATCGGCGCGGACCCGCCGTCCGGACCTCGGTCCGGGCCGGTGACACCCCTGCTGGGAGCGGGTCCGATTCGCGTATCTTTGCGGCGGGGGTGGGCTCCTTCGTCCCCGCGCGCGGGCACCGCGCACCGCGCCGCGCACCGTCACCGCCGCTCGCAGCCAAAGGACCGCACCATGGATTCGGCCCCCTCCGTCGCCGCCTCAGCCGAGTCGGCGGTGCCCGACGGCTCCCCCGACGACGCCGCCGACGCGCAGCCCACCGGGCACCGACTCCGGCGCTTCGCGCGGCGGCTGGGGGAGGCCAGGTTCGACCCGTACTGGCTGGCCGCCGCGCTGTTCGTGGCGTACGCGACGCTGTCGGTCACCCGGTACCGCCGGTTCGCGTCGATGTCCTGGGACCTGGGGATATTCGAGCAGGCGGTGCGCTCCTACGCGCACCTCCAGGCGCCCATCGTCGACCTCAAGGGGCCGGGCACCAACGTGCTCGGCGACCACTTCAGCCCGGTCACCGCGCTGCTCGCGCCGTTCTACCGGGTCTTCCCCAGCCCGGTGACGCTGCTGGTGGCGCAGGCCGTGCTGTTCGCCGTCTCGGTCGTGCCGGTCACCCGGGTCGCGGCGCGCCTGCTCGGCCGCCGCCGTGGCCTGGCCGTCGGCGTCGCGTACGGCGTCTCGTGGGGCGTGCAGCGGGCCGTGGACTTCGACTTCCACGAGATCTGCTTCGCCGTCCCGCTGATCGCCTTCGCCCTTGAGGCGCTGCTGCGCGAGCGCTGGCTGGCGGCGGCGTGCTGGGCGGCGCCGCTGGTGCTGGTCAAGGAGGACCTCGGGGCCACCGTCGCGGCGATCGGCGTGGTGCTGTTCCTGCGCGGGCGCCGCGCGCATGAGAAGGTGACGCCGCTGGCCCTGGGCCTGATCGGATTCGGCGTACTGGCCTCGGCGTTCGCGCTCGGCGTGGTGATCCCGGAGTTCAACACCAGCGGCTCGTACGACTACTGGAACAAGATCGACGCCGAGGGCGGCGGCCCGGCCCCCACCATCCCGCTGGAGACGGCGCTGCGCACGTTGGCCTGGGTCCTGGTGCCCACCACCGGGCTGCTCGCGCTGCGCTCGCCGCTGCTGCTCGTGGCGCTGCCGACGCTGGGGTGGCGGTTCGTCTCGCACGAGGAGCACTACTGGGGCACCGACTGGCACTACAGCGCCGTGCTGATGCCGGTGGTCTTCCTCGCCCTCGTGGACGCGGTCCACCGCTCGCGGCGCAGCCGGCGCGGCTGGCTGCGCGGCTACGCCGACCAGTTGCCGGCCGCGGCCGCCGCCGCGGGCCTGGCGCTGTGCACGGCGCTGCCGATGGCCGGGCTCACCGAGGCGGACACCTACCGCAAGCCGGCCTGGGTCAACGAGGCGGAGCAGCTGCTCGACCGCGTCCCCGACGATGCCACGGTGGAGGCCAACATAGGGCCGATCAGCCGCCTCACGCAGCGCTGCCGGGTGCTGTGGATCGGCGACACCCGAGGCGTGCTGCCGGACTACATCGCCCTGCACGAGCCGAACGGCCGCACCCCGGACCAACTCGTCGACTACGCCCGCCAACTGCACCCCACCGCGCGGTACGCGCACGTCGGCAGCGCGGGCGGTGTCGAACTGCTGGCCCGGGTCGGCGGCGCGGGCCAGGCCACGGCATAGCGGCCGGACGGTGCCCGGGGCGGCGGCGCCGGGGGCGTGCGGGGCGGGGCGTACGGGGCGCGCGGCCCGGTGGCTGTGCGCAGGGCCACACCGTCCGGCGTTTGCCTGGCGACCCGGCACCGGCGATAGTCACGGGTGGTCAACCGACCACGCAGGTCTGGCAGAACGGGCCGCCACGGCCCGGCAGACGAGAACCGAACGAGGGGTCCCATGCAGCCGATCACCGTGCCGATCACCGTACGTGGCTATGAGACGGACTCGCAGGGACACCTCAACATGAGCGTGTACATCCAGTACGCGGAGCACGCCCGGTGGGGCCTGTTCCAGGCCGCGGGGCTGACGCAGGCGGCGCTGCTCAAGGCGGGCGTGGGGCCGGTCAACCTGGAGACCAACATCAAGTACCTGCGCGAACTGCGCGCCGGCGACGAGGTCGAGGTGAGCTGCGCGGTCGTGTGGGGCGAGCGGAAGACGTTCGGCATCGAGCAGACCATCACCAAGCGGGACGGCGCGGTCGCCGCCGAACTGCGCAGCGTGGTCGGCATGCTCGACCTCGCCGAGCGCCGCATGGTGGCCGACCCGCGCGGCTGCCTGCGCGACCTCGGCGCCGACCCGAAGATCCTCGACCTCTGAGTCAGCCGCTGGCCCGGTCATCCTCGTGGCCAGCGCTCCCCCGGGACCAGTGCTTTCCCGGGGCGGGTACTTTCCCTTGAGCGGGAGCGCGGCCGGCGGGGCGGCTAGCGCAGCCGCGCCTCGTCGGCCGCCGCGAGGCCCGAGGCCCAGCCGTGCGCGTCGCGCCCCCTGAGCCGGTGCGAGACGGTCCGCGGGAACATCCGCTCGGCCGCGTCGCCCACGCTCACCTCGCGCGCCGCGAGCACCGGCAGCGGGTCGGCCGTCCGCTCCCGCGCCGCCTCGTGCGCCGCCTCCCGCTCGGCCTGCCGGGCGGCGCCCGCCAGCCGTTCGCGGATGCGGCCCGCGTAGGCGATCAGGAACGACTCGCGGAAGTCACGGGTGCGGCGGGCCCGGCCGCCGGCGTGGTGGCGGTCGCCGGCCCGTCGCATCGCGGTCGTCGCCTGCACCAGCAGCGAGGTGTGCAGCAACTCCACGAGTTCCAGGTCCGCGGGGTAGCCCACGACCGTGGAGAAGGCGAACTCGGCGGACCACACGGCCTGGCAGCGGTTAGCCTCGGCCACCGCGTCGAGCAACAGCGCCTTGGCCGACTCGTACGGGCCCTCCACGCCGATCCGGCACGCCCGCGGCCCGTCGTCGTCCAGCGCCCCGGGGCCGCCCGGCCGTGCCGGGTCCCGGGCCGCGAGCAGGGCCTCGTCGATGCTGTGCCGGGCCATCAGTTGCTGGGCCTTGGCCGTGAGCGCCTCGGCCTCCTCGGGGAACTCCGTCGACTCCGCCTTGGCCAGCAGCGCCCGTACCCGCTCCAGGAAGCGCGGGTCGGCGCCCCGCTGGGCATCGCGCGCGGGAGCGCCGCCGGTGGGGCGCGGGCCGCCGCGCGCGCCGGCGTACGGGCCGGGCGGCGGGCCGACGGGGGTCAGCGGCGGCAACTGGCCGACGAACCGCAGCACGTCGAGGGCGCGGTGCGCCACCTCGAAGCGGCTGGCCCGCTCCCGGCGCGCCAGGGCGTCCAGGTAGCCGGCGGCGCCGCCGTCCCACCACACCCGGGCCTCCGGCGCCCGCAGTTGGGCCGACCAGCGCTCGGGCAGTTCGGCGGGCGGGCGGCGGCGGGTGTCCTCGGCGATCAGGTCGAGGACCAACCCGGCCCGGTCGGCGGGGCGTTCGCGGCGTAGCAGCCGCACCACGTCCGCCGGGTCCCAGCCACTCCCCCAGCACCGGGCGAGGCTGGCACGCGCGGCGCGCAGCAGCGCGCGGCTGACCACCGGGGCGCCGCCGGGCGCGGCGGCGAGGGCGGACGCGCCGGCGTCCAGCGCCAGGTCCACCGCGTCCGCGTCGGCGCCGGCCGGCACGCCCAGCACCTCCCGCAGCACCCGCTCCACCAGCGCGCCGGTCTCCTCGCGCTCACCCACCACAGCCTCCCGCCGTCACGCCTGCCCGCCTCTGCCGCTTGCCCACCCACACCGCCGGCCCGCCCCTGCCGCCCGCCTGCTCCTGCCGCCCGACCGTCCCGCCCGTACGCGCCCCACTCCACCACACCGGCACCCGACCGCCAGGGCCGCCAGGCCCGTCCGAGGGGGACGGCGCCGCTGGGGGCGATACGACGTCCGCCGGGCGGCGATCGGCGGGGAGCCGATCGCCGCCCGGCGGCGGGGAGGGGGTCGGGCCGTCGGCCCGGGTGGGTCAGCGCGCGGAGGCGCGGACCCGGGTGGAGTTCAGCGGGTGGGGTTCAGCCGGCTGGTGGGAGAGTCAGACGGCGCTGCCCGCGACCCACTCGTTCCAGTCCATGTTCCAGCCGTTGAGCCCGTTGTCCGGCTTGATGGTCTTGTCCGGGGAGTTCTTCATCACGACGACGTCGCCGAGGATGGTCTGCTCGTAGAACCAGGCGCCGTCCTGCGAGGGGTCGCCCGCGCCCTTGGCGTCGTTCAGGCCGATGCAGCCGTGGCTGGTGTTGGCGGCGCCGAAGATCGAGTCGGAGCCCCAGTAGTTGCCGTGGATGAAGGTGCCCGACGTGGACAGCCGCATGGCGTGCGGCACGTCCTTGATGTCGTACTCGCCCTTGCCGT
Source organism: Streptomyces sp. 71268 (assembly GCF_029392895.1). Taxonomy (NCBI): domain Bacteria; kingdom Bacillati; phylum Actinomycetota; class Actinomycetes; order Kitasatosporales; family Streptomycetaceae; genus Streptomyces; species Streptomyces sp. 71268. The sequence continues at coordinate 5,304,038 of NZ_CP114200.1, read as the reverse complement.
CCTTGCCGGTGAAGCCGACCGTCGAGCCGTCCATCCGGGTCTCCTTGAACTTCTCGGAGATCACCATCTGGCCGTTGTAGGTCGGGTTCTCGGCGCTGCCCGCCGAGATCGGGATGTCCTTGATCTTCTTGCCGTCGCGCACCACGGTCATCCGCTTGGTCTTCGCGTCCACCGTGCTGACCTGCGAGCGGCCGATCTTGAAGCTGACGGTCTTGTCCTGGACGCCCTTGACGCCGTTGGACGCCTCGACGCCGTCGAGCTTCATCTTCATCGTCACCTGCGACCCGGCCTTCCAGTACTCCTTGGGCCGGAAGTCGAGGCGGTTGGCGCTGAACCAGTGGCCGACGATCTCCTGGCCACTGGTGCTCGTGACGTTGATCGCGGACTGCACGTCCTTCTTGTTCGTCACGGGCTTGTCGAAGTTGATCGACACGGGCATGCCGACGCCGACCGTGGAGCCGTCCTCGGGCGTGAAGTTCCCGATGAAGCTGTTGCTCGGGGAGACGGTCGTGAAGGACGTGTTCTCCGTGGCCTTGCGGCCCTCGGAGTCCTGCGCGGTCGCCTTGATCTTGTACACGGTCGAGCGCTCAAGCTGCCCGCTCGGCTTCCAGGAGGTGCCGTCCGGGGATATCACGCCGGGGACCTCGGTCCCCGCGGCGCTGGTCATGCTGACCTCGGACAGCTTGCCGCCACTCACGGTGACCTTGGCGTCACTGTTGATGCCGGCGTTGTCGGCGCCGTCCTTCGGCGTGATCTTGATGTGCGCGTCGGACGCGTCCTTGGCCGCGGCCTTGTCCACCTGGGCCTGCGACTTGCCCGGCTTCTCCTTGTCGCCACCGCCGTCGCCACCGTCGTCCCCGCCACAGGCGGAGAGGGTCAGTACGCCGCCGAGCAGCGCAGCCACGGCCACGAGGCCCTTGCGGCGCTTGCCGTCCGTCATCACACGCTTCTCCATTACTGCTGAACCCCGTCAATCCCCGAGCCGGACGGTCGGGCAGACACGCGTACCGGCCACTGCATATGAACGCGTGCACCTTTTGGCCCGTTCCACTACCAGTGAAACTGTGGGCAAGGCCACTCACCAAAAGACCCCGGTCAGACCATATGCCTGACCGGGGCTCCGGTGGTACGGGTCAGCGTCCGCCGCCCCCTTCCCGCATCGGTTTCGTTACCCTCCCGCCTCGCCCACCCAGCATCTTCCCGCCCTGCCCAGCCGGCATCCTCCCGCTCCTCCCGCGCAGCGCCCAGCCGCGCGGCGCGCGGGCCCGGGTTCGCGCCGCCCGGCGCGGGTGCGGGGCGGATCGGCGCGCGGCGGGCGCCTCACGGCTGCCGGTAGCCACCGGCGGCCCAGCCGCCGGCCGGGTCGTAGGTGGCGTCGGGGTCGTCCGCCGCGGCGTCGATCCGCCCGCCGAGCCCCACGTCGTGGCCGGCGCCGTCCTCATCGTCACGGTCGTCCGGCAGGTCGTCGTCGTACAGGTCCTCGTCGTCGTCCAGGCCCCACACCTGGGCGTCCGGGTCGAAGTCGACGGGCTCGCTGCTCCACGACGCCTGGGCCAGCTCGATCCCGGGCACCTCCTTGACCAGGGCGTACGGATCGATGAGGTAGGCGAGCGCCTCGGCCTGGTCGTCGCGGATGGCCACCCGCGCGTGCGCGCGTTCCTCCTCGGGCATGAACGCGTCGCCGTCGATCTGTTCCCGCGCGGCGACGGCGAGTTGTTCGGCGTCGTTGATGTCGAGTACGAGCTCCACGCGAAGCCGTACGAACGTGGATGTTTCCGGAGTGCTCATGTTCCGGAGCGTAGGCGGCCCGCGCCCAGCCTTCCGCGCGACCCGCAGCGGTCACTACCATCGGCCGATACAGGGCCAATTGGCCGCCAGCACAAGGGGGATCTCCTACGTGACCACCGCACGCCGACCACTGCTCACCGCCGCTGCCGCCGGCGCGTTGCTGTGTGCTCTGTGGTTCGTGCCCTCCGCCAAGGCGACGGAGGACGGCCCCGAGAACCGTCAGCCCTCGTCCCGACCGGTCCCCGCCGCGGGCCCGAACGCCCCCGCCGGCCAGGCGCGGCTGGCCGAGTCCGGCAGCATCGACACCACCCCGTACGTGGTGGGCGGCGTCGGCTTCCTCGGCCTCGGCGCGGCGATGGTCACCGTCTCGCTGCGCCGCTCGCGCGCCCACTGAGCACCCGGTCGGGCCAGGCTGTCCGCCGGGCCCGACCGTCTCGGGGCGCGCCCCCGTGGGGTCAGGCCAGCGGGCCCGTCACCGGCTCCACGGCCTCGATGAGCGCCCCCGAGCGCACGAACGCCTCGGCCGCGGCCAGGTCAGGGGCGAGGAAACGGTCCGCCCCGGGGCCCTCGACACCGGCCGCGCGCACGGCGGCGAGCACGGCCTGGGTGGCCGGCGCCGGGGTCATGCCCTCGCGCAGTTCGATGGCGCGGGTCGCGGTGACCAGCTCGACCGCGATGATCCGGGTCAGGTTGTCCACCGCCGTACGCAGCTTGCGCGCGGCCGACCAGCCCATCGAGACGTGGTCCTCCTGCATCGCGGAGGACGGGATGGAGTCGACCGAGGCCGGCACCGCCAACCGCTTCAACTCGCTGACCAGGGCGGCCTGCGTGTACTGAGCGATCATCAGGCCGGAGTCCACGCCCGCGTCGTCGGCGAGGAACGGCGGCAGGCCGTGCGAGCGGTTCTTGTCCAGGAGTCGGTCGGTGCGCCGTTCGGCGATGGAGCCGAGGTCGGCGACGGCGATGGCGAGGAAGTCCAGGACGTAGCCGACCGGCGCGCCGTGGAAGTTGCCGTTGGACTCGACCCGGCCCGTGCCGTCGGCCTCGCGCAGCACCACGGGGTTGTCCACCGCGGCGGCCAGTTCACGCTCGGCCACCAGGCGCGCGTGCGCCAGGGTGTCCCGGCCGGCGCCGGCGACCTGCGGCGCGCAGCGGATGGAGTACGCGTCCTGCACCCGGGGCGCGTCGTCCTGGTGATGACCCGTCAGCCCGGAGCCGGCCAGCACGCGCAGCATGTTGTCGGCGCTGGCCGCCTGCCCGGGGTGCGGGCGGATGGCGTGCAGCTCGGGGGCGAGCACCCGGTCCGTGCCGAGCAGCGCCTCAAGCGAGAGGGCGGCCGTGATGTCGGCCGAGGTGAACAGGCGGGCCAGGTCGGCGCAGGCCATGACGAGCATGCCCAGCATGCCGTCGGTGCCGTTCAGCAGCGCGAGCCCCTCCTTCTCGCGCAGCTCGACCGGCGCGATGCCGTGCTCGGCGAGCAGCTCGGCGGCGGGCCGGGTCACGCCGTCGGGGCCCTGCGCCTCGCCCTCGCCGAGGAGGGTGAGCGCGCAGTGCGAGAGCGGCGCGAGGTCGCCGGAGCAGCCGAGCGAGCCGTACTCGTGCACCACCGGGGTGATCCCGGCGTTCAGGATCGCGGCCATCGTCTCGACCACCACGGGTCGGACCCCGGTATGCCCGGAGGCCAACGTCTTCAGGCGCAGGAACATCAGCGCGCGCACCACCTCGCGCTCGACGTGCCGCCCCATGCCGGCCGCGTGCGAGCGCACGATGTTGCGCTGCAACCGGGCGCGCAGCTCGGGGCTGATGTGCCGGACGGCGAGCGCCCCGAACCCCGTCGAGACCCCGTACACGGGGTCGGGCTTGGCCGCGAGTTCGTCGATGACCTGGCGCGAGGCCGCGACACCGGCCAGGGACTGCGGCGACAGCTCGACGCGCGCCAGCCCGCGCGCCACAGCGATCACGTCCTCGGCGGTCGTACCGGACGTCCCCACCACCACAGATTGCATATCCATATTCAGGCACCCTAGAGACTGAATCGCGACCTGTCACCATCCGTTCGTCGCGACCTCCGCGTCCGCCGCCTCGTCCGCCCCGCGCCCCGCGAGCCCCGGTATCTTGCGGACGAACTCCCGCTGCCGCTGCCTGCGCTCGCGCCGCAGGCCGTCCTTGGCGACCTGGTCCAGGGCCTTCTTCCGCTTCTTGCGGGCGGCCTTGCGGAGCCGGGTGAACTCGGCCAGTTCCCCGGGGTCCCCCTGGCGCAGCGCTTCCAGCAGGCACTGCTCGTACGCGGCGGTCTCGGCGGCGGAGGCCGCGAGCGCCACCGCCAGCCTGACCCGCTCCGGGACCGGCGCGCCCAGCGCCACGTCCCGTACGAGCGACCGCGCGAGCCGCTCGTCCCGGCTGGCCAGGTCCGACAGCAGGCCCAGGAAACGGGCGCGGTCGCCGCTGCCCGCCTGGGCCAGCAGGGAGCGCGCGTCCTGGGGGTGCCCAGCCGCCGCCAGGGCGCAGGCCAGATCCACGACGTCGCCGACCGAGGCCCGGTGGGCGTGGTCCCGCAACGCGGCGGGGGCCAGCAGGTCGCTGCCGCGTTGGCGCACGCTGCGCACCAGGTGCACCGCGTGCCCGGCGAAGTGGCTGCGCAGCCCCTTCCAGAAGACCCGGCTCGCGTGACCGCGCGCCCCGCACTCGCCCAGCCGCGCGATGAGCACCGCGAGTTCCTCCGGTGTCTGCACCGCACAGGCTTCGGAGAGGATCGTCCAGGCGCCGCCCTCCAGGCTGTCGTCGACCACCGCGACCAGCGAGGCCGCCTCGTCCGGGCCGTGCGCCCGCAACGCCTGGGTCAGTACGTCGACCGCGTGCTGCCAGTGCCCGGCGACGTACAGCGCGCCCACCAGCCTCCCGACCTCCGGCACGCTCCAGTCGCCCACCGCGTGGGAGAGCAGCCAGGTGGCCCGCTCGTGGAGGCTCGCCGTGTTCAGCGCCGTGACCAGCGCGACCAGGTACCCGTGCTCGTGCCGCCGGTGGTTGACGCTGTGCCACAGCAGCCGGTCCGCGCCGGAGCGCGCGAACCGGGAGACCATCACGGCCAGGTCCACGACGTCGCGGGCGGGCCGCGTCTCGGCCGCCACCCGTTCCAGGCAGGTCGCCGCCTCGCGGGACGGGCCCACCGCCAGCAGCTCGCACAGCTCGGCCACCTCCTGGACGGAGCGCTCCCGCGCGCACACCTCCAGAGCGGCTTCGACCGTCTGCCGGGCGCCCACCCCGTCGAGCAGGACGACCAGGTCCACCACGTCCGTGACGGGTTTGACGGTGGTGGCGGCCCCCAGGTACACCCGCGCGCTGGCCCTCTGCCCGAACCGGACCAGATTCAGCACCACGTGCGCGATGTCGGACATCGAGTGGATCTCCAGCGAGGTCTTCATGACGGTCGCCGTGGCGGCCTCCAGACCCTCCCCGCCGAAGTGCCGGATGAAGACGGCGACGTCGGCGGCGGGCCGCACCAGCACCAGGGCGGGCAGCGCCGCCTCCGCCTGCCGGTGGTGCCCCGCTCCGTACAACGCCTCGATCAGGGTGGCGGCCTCCTCCACCGGCCGCGACTGGCCCGCCGACTTCACCAGCTCGGTGGCCATCGCGGTACGCCCCGGCACGCTCAGGTGGGTCACCAGGTCGACCAGTTGGGGTACCGAGGCCGTACGGTCCGTCGTCTCCAGGATCTCCAGCAGACCCGGCCGCTCGCCGGCCTCCCCGGCCCGCTTCTCGGCCTCGGCGAGCTGCCCCTCCAGCCGGGTGCACTGCTCCTCGGCCTCGCTGACCTCCCGCTTGGCTTCGGCCAGCGCGCCCTGGAGGTCGTCCACCTCGCGCAGCAGCCGGTCGCGCTCCTCCCGCAGCTCCTGGTAGGTGCCGCGCCAGGCGATCAGCGCCTGGCCGTACGCGTGGCGGTCCGCCGCGCGCTCCTCCTCCAGCCGGTTGATCTTGCGCTGGAGCGTCGCGAGCCGCCGTTCCCGGTCCCGTAAGACCTCGGTCAGCGCCCCGGCCAGCTTCTTGCCCTGGCGCGCCTCCGCGTCGGCCTCGGCGAGCCGGTCGTGGAGCCGCTGGACCTCGGAGGCGGCGGAGCCGGCCCGCCGCGACCTGCCGTGCAACTTCCGCAGCAACTCCTCGACCTCGGCCGTGACCGGCTTGCCCTCGTCGGCGAGGTCGGTCATCAGGTTCGCGATGAACGACCAGGGCGGGGTGCGGCCACCGTTCAGGTAGCGGGAGACCGTTCCCTTGTCGAGGTGCCGGTGTATCGCGTAGCGCCGGACGCTGGTTTCCAGGCACGCGAACAGCTCGCGCAGCGTCTGGGCCAACGCCCGCTTGTCCTCGGCCAGTCCGGTGTTCAGCGGGGCCAGTGCCCCTGCCGTGCTCTCGCCTGCCACGCCCGCCCCTTGACTCGGTGTGTCGCGGGCCCGCTGACGTGTCCCGCCGCTCGCGTCGGCGGGGACGACCGCCAACTCCCCCACTATCGCGGCCCGGTGTGCGGCTGACGACCGGTTCGACCGTTGCCAGTCACATCGGCGACACCCCGTCGCCACCTCCGGCGACGGGGCGCCGCCGCGCGGGGTGTCGCCCCGCCTGGCGACGGGTGCGGGACGGTGTCGCCGATTCCCCGCGCACCCCCCGTCGCCCCTTGCCGCAACTCCCCGCCGCCGGTCGACAGTGAGCCCCACCGGCCAGTACCGACCCGAGGAGGAGCCATCACCAGCACCCACCCACCCAGCCGCCGCCCCCACGACGGCGAGGAGGCGCCACCGCCCGGCCGGCCCCGCCGGTGGCGGCGGCTGACCCGCCGCCTCGCGCTCCAGGCCCTGGCCGGCGCGGCGAGCGCGGGAGGCTCGGCGCTCGTCACCCTGCTGATCGTCTGGGCACAACGCCGCTGAGCCCCGGGCGAGCACCCCCACCGAGCCCGGCCGCCGCCCGCGTCAGGGCTCCCGGGGGCCGTACCGCCCCGGCCGACGCGCGGGGACTCGGCCGGCGGCGTACGAACGACGTCGGCCGGCGCACCGCGCCAACCGGGCCAGCCGTCACGCGCGGGAGCTGTCCCCACGGCGTACGAGCGATGTCGGCCGGCGTCCGGCGCGCCGCACGCCACACCAACCGGGCCGAGTCGCACCCGGACCCGCCACGCGCCCGCAGGCGGCGGTGAACCCGCCACATGCTCGCGCCCCCGCTCACCGCCGCCCGCGGCCTCCCGCCAGCCCGCCGCCGGGCACGCCACCGCCGCCGGACAGGCCACCGCCGGGGCCGTTGCCGGCGCCCGGGGAGCCGGGGGCGCCGGGCGTGCCGCCCGGGGCGCCGCCGGGCTGGGGGGCGGCCTTGCCACGGGAGGCGCCGTTGCCGCGGCCCCGGCCGCGGATGCGGCGGCGGTCCGCGGTGGGGGCCGGGGCGTCGGCGAGCCGGACCACCGGGTCCTTGGTGCCGCCGTCGCGACCGGCGACCACCGGGCGGTCCGCGTGGGCGGCCTTCGCGCGGTACTGGGCCGCGTCCGCCAGCCGGAACAGCCGGCGCGCCGAGCGCACCGGGCCGATCGGGTCGCCGGTGGACGCCACGCCGCAGGCCACGCCCTCGCCCAGTTCGAGGGCGCCCGCCCGGCGGCACAGCTCGTCGGCGATCGCCACCACCTCGTCCGCCGGCGGGCCGACCGCGAGCAGGCAGAACTCGTCGCCGCCGAGCCGGGCCGCCAGCGCCCCCGGCAGCATCGCCCCACACACCGAGAGCACCGAGCCGAATCGTTCCAGCAACCGGTCGCCCGTCTCGTGGCCGAGCGAGTCGTTGACTCGCTTGAGCCCGTTGAGGTCGCACACCACCAGGCTCACCACCGCGCCCTGCCGGGTGTGCGCCTCCAGCGCCTCGTCAAGGCGCATGTCCACCGCGCGCCGGTTGGCCAGCCCGGTCAGCGGGTCGGTGAAGGCCAGCCGGTGAGCCTCCTCAAGCCGCTCGCTCTGGGCGATCCCGGCGGCCGTGACCGACGCCAGCACGGTGGCGAAGTCGGCGTCGGCCCGGTCGAACGCCGGCCGCCCCGGGGGCCGCGCCACGTACAGCTCGCCCCACGCCCGCCCGCGCAGCACGATCGGCGCCACCACGCAGCAGCCCCGGCCGCGCCGCCGCAGCGCCGCCACCCGCCCGGACCGCGCCCCGCCACGGCGCCCACCACCCGCGCCGGCCGCACCGGCCGCCGCCTCGCCCGAGGCCGCGCCGGCCGCCACCTCGTCCGTGGCCACCTCGCCCGACGCCGTCTCCACCCAGGCGCGCGGCTCGCCGCCGTTGATCCACCGCTCGTGCAGGAACTCCGTGATCTCCGGGAAGTCGTGCACCGGGTACGCCTCGTCCACCGGGAACTGCTCCTCGCCCGGGGCCAGCTCCCCCACGTTGACCAGCACCCGCAGCCGCCCCAGCTCGCGCTCCCACACGCAGATCGCGGCGAACGACCCCTCAAGGGCAGCCAGTGCGCTCAGCGCGGCGGCGCGCATCGACTCCCGTGCCGTGTGCGCGGCCGCCATCGCCTGCGCGAGCTCCACCACGGCAGCCAGCCTCGCATCGCCCCGGTCCGTCACACACGCCTCGCATTCCGTCACTGTCCGCACATGCCTGCACCTCAGCGTAAGAATGTTCGGCAATTTTCGCTTGCGGCAGGTTTAGACGCGGAAGAGAGGCCCATGCCGGCGCCACTCTCCCGCCCCCGGAGTCTCGGTCAACGCGGAAGGACGGTCAACGCTGCTCGCCCGTAACCTCCCGCATCCATACCAACCGGACCCCCGTCACGCCGCCCGCGCCAGCCCGCTCACTCACCCGGCCATCGCGGCGTCCGCTTCTCGTTGAACGCCGCCACGCCCTCGGCCCGGTCGCCGGAGAAGGCCACCGACCGCCACGCCGCGTCCTCGACCTCAAGCCCGGCCCGCAGGTCGAGGCCCTGGCCCAGGCGCAGCGCCCGCTTGGCCGCCCGCAGCCCCACCGGCGAGTGGGCGGCGATCCGGCCGGCCAGCTCAAGCGCCGCGGTCCGGGCCTCGCCCGCGTCCACGAGCTGGTCCACGAGGCCGAGTTCGCGCGCCTCGTCGGCGGCGACCCGGCGCGCCGAGAACACCAGCTCGGCGGCGCGCGCCGCGCCCACCCGGCGCGGCAACAACTGGGTACCCCCACCGCCGGGAATCACGCCCACGGACACCTCGGGCAGCGCCACCACGGCCGTCCGGTCGGCCACGATCACGTCGCACGACAGGGCCAGCTCGAACCCGCCGCCCAGCGCGTAACCGTGCACCGCGGCGATGGCCGGGACCGGCAGCTCAAGGACGCCGGTGTACGCGCCGCGCGCCACCGGCCGCTGCCGGCCCAGGTCGGCGTCGCTGAACGAGTTGCGCTCCTTCAGGTCGGCGCCCACGCAGAACGCGCGCTCGTGCGTCGAGGTCAGCACCACGGCCCGCACGTCCCGGTCCGCGCCGAGCGCGGCGCACGCCGCCGCGATGGAGCGGGCCATCTCCGTCGAGACCGCGTTCATGGCCTGCGGCCGGTCGAGCACCAGCTCGGCCACGAAGCCGTCCCGTCGCACGGCCACCCACTCACCGAACCGCTGCTCCGCCATCACGCCACCCTCCCGGTTAACGATCGTGAACCTGCCGTCGGATCATCGCAGCCCCACCCGCACCCCCGCTACCTCCCGCCCCCACCGACCGACCGTCCGACCGTCTGACCGACGACCGGAAGAGCGCGGAGAGGAAGGCGGGTGCTGAGCGGGTCGGGTGCGGGTCGGTCCGCGACCTCGGCGTACGACAACGCCACCGGTGTACGGAATGGGCGTACGACACGCCCCTGGTGTACGGAATCCGCATACGGCACGGCCCCGCGCCCCCGACCCCGGAAGCAGCGCGGCGCCGGTGCCGGAGGGGCAGCGGCGCCGGGCGCGGGGGCGGGGGCCCGGGGCAGGGCGGGGCCGGGGCGGGGTCAGGGGCGGCGGGTGAGGAGCCAGGGTTCGACGACGCCGAGTCCACGGACGGCGCGCTGCCACATGGGCTGGAGCGCGAACCGGTACTTCACGGACTCGCCCTCCTTCTCGGCCGCCGCGGCCTCCGCCTCGGAGCGCGGCGCGTCGCCGGTGCGCGACAACTCGTCCGCGAGGGCGCCGTCCACGAGCACGGCGTCCTTCGGTGCTATCGATGTCAGCCGGCTCGCCAGGTTGACCGTCGTACCGAACACGTCGCCCATCCGCGTCGTCACCGACCCGAAGGCGAGCCCCACCCGCAGCGCCGGCATCGTCTCGTCGTGCGACATCGTCTCGATGAGCCGCAGCCCGATCTCCGCCGCGACGCCCGCGTCGTCGGCCGCGTACAGCACCTCGTCGCCCAGCGTCTTGATGAGCCGTCCGCCGTGCGCCGCCACCAGGTCGGCCGCCGTGGTCTCGAACGCCTCGACCAGCTCGCCCAGCTCCTCCTCCTCAAGGCGCCGGGTCAGTCGCGTGAACCCGACCAGGTCGGCGAAGCCGACGGCCAGCCGGCGGTTGACCATCTCCGCGTCGTCCTGCGCCTGCACCACGCGCCCGGTGGCCGCCGCCAACTGGCGTCGCCACACGTAGACGATGAACTCCTCCAACTCCGGCAGGAGGAGTTCGACCAGCGGGTACGCGATCTCGGTCCGGGTCATCCCCGGCTCCTGCGGCTCGGTGAGCCCCTCCAGGAAGGAGTCGATCTGCCAGTCGGCGAGCCGCGCCGTGGTCTGCCCGGTCGAGCGGGCGACCTGCACCGCCATCGGCTCGCTCAGCAGCCCGGCCTCGACCAGGCCCGCGAGCCGGCGCAGCGCCAGCACGTCCGCCTCGGTGAGCGCCTTGGCCTGGCCGATGTCCGCGAACCCCATGGCCCGCCAGAAGCGGGAGGCCAGCTCCATCGAGACACCGGCGCTGCGGGCCGCCTGGAAGGGCGTGTACCGCCGCTCGGCGCCCAGGATGAGCTGCTCCAGCTTGAGCGCGATCGGGTCGTCCTCGACGGCGGCGGCCCGCTCGGCCGCCGCGTTGCGGTCGTGTCCGGCGCCGGGGTCGGTCGGGGACGGGGGCGCCCCGTCCTCTTCCGCCCCCGCCTCCTCGACGGCGTCCGCCGGGTCGGCGGGGCGCTCGGCGCCCGAGGCGGCCCGCGCCGCGTCCGGCGCGGTGCGCGGAGGGTGTGGGGGAGCCGGTTCACCGGCACCCGAGTCGTCGACGCTCACCGGCGTACCCCTGTCCGTGGCGTGGTCGCCCTGGGCGAGGAGGCCCCAATCCCTGTCCGGTCCCTGCGCACTGCCCTTCCGTTCTTCCGCTCGCCCGTGACGCCCCGCCCGCCCTCGCGCGCGACGCCCCGCGCACCACCGCGCGCACACTCGAAGCCCACGCGGATACCGCACGCACCACCGGTCACCGACCGTGTGCTGCCGATCGTGCCCGGTGCCACGGGCGGCACGCGTCGCTCGGCGCCCCCGGAACACCGGGCGGCGGCAGCGCCCCAGCCCGGCCGCCTACGCGACCACGGCCGGCGGGCACCGCCCCCGCTCCCGTCCCACCAGCGGGCCAGCCGGACGGACCAGCACAACGATACGACAGGTGTGCCGTAGCTCACTCTCCCGTCGAAGCAGGACGCAGGTGGACGATGTCCCCGGCGGACACCGCTTCCCGGCCCCCGCCCTCGGTCTCGATGACCAGCCGGCCGTACCCGTCGATGGCCACGGCCTGGCCGACGCACTCCCGCTCGCCCGGCAGCATGGCCCGCACGGACCGGCCGAGGGTGGCGCAGCCGGCCGCGTACGCCTCCTGAAGCCGACAGGCCGTCGGATCGCCGTCGGCCTCCCGCCACCTCCCGTACCACTCCTCGAACGAGCGCAGCACGGCCCGCAACAACGGGTCGCGGTCCACCTCCTTGGCGCCGGCCAGGGTGAGCGAGCCCGCGCCGGGCACGGGCAGCTCGGCGGCGCGCAGCGAGACGTTGAGCCCGACGCCGACCACGACGCCGGCGCCGTCGGCCTCGTCCGCGCCGGCGACGTGCGCCCCGCGCGCGTCGGTGCGCGAGTCGACGCCCGGCTCGGCCCCGGCGCCGTTCGCGCCGGCGGTGTGCGCCATGGTGCGCTCGGCGAGGATCCCGCCGAGCTTGCGCTCCTCCCCGTGCACCGTGACCAGCAGGTCGTTGGGCCACTTGAGGGCCGTGTCCACACCGGCGGTACGGGACAGGGCGCTGGCCGTGGCGACGCCGGCCAGCAGCGGCAGCCAGCCCCACCGCTCGGCCGGCACCGACGGGCCGGGCTGGAGCAACACGGAGAAGAAGAGGCCGGAGCGCGGCGGCGCGCTCCAGCCCCGGTCGAGCCGGCCGCGGCCGGCCGTCTGCTCCTCGGCGATCAGGATCTGCCCCTCGCCGGCGCCGGCCGCGGCGCGGGCGACGAGGTCGGTGTTGGTGGAGCCGGTCCTGGGCAGCACGTCGAGCGCGGTCCACAGGCCGCCGGGGCGCAGCAGCGACCGGCGCAGCGCGGACTCGTTGAGGGGCGGCCGGTCGAGGTCGGACCAGCGTTCGCCGCCGGAGAAGCGTGGGGTCTGTGGGGCATCAGATGAGGTCATGCGGCCAGCCTAGAAGCGGAGGGCGCGTGATCCGTGGACGTCACACCCGGTCGAAACGGTGCGATCCACAGCCCGCCGGTGTGGCCAACGACGCACCGCCGGAGCGCGGTCACGCCGATACCCTACGACTCGGTAGCCAAGCCGACCCGCGCGGCACGAGCAGGGAGCGCGGGTGGCCCACACCCCCGAGGACGAGCAGGAGCCGCATCCCGATGTCCGAGCCGGAATACGACATCCACACCACCGCGGGGAAGCTCGCGGACTTCCAGCGCCGCGTGCAGGAGGCCACCCACGCGGGCTCCGCCCGGGCGGTGGAGAAGCAGCACGCCAAGGGCAAGCTCACCGCGCGCGAGCGGATCGACCTGCTGCTGGACGAGGGGTCGTTCGCCGAGCTGGACGAGTTCGCGCGGCACCGCTCGACGAACTTCGGCATCGAGAAGAACCGCCCGTACGGTGACGGCGTGGTCACCGGGTACGGCACCGTGGACGGGCGCCCGGTGTGCGTGTACTCGCAGGACTTCACCATCTTCGGCGGCTCGCTGGGCGAGGTCTACGGCGAGAAGATCGTCAAGGTGATGGACTTCGCGCTCAAGCACGGGTGCCCGGTCATCGGCATCAACGACGGCGGCGGCGCGCGCATCCAGGAGGGCGTGGTGGCGCTCGGCCTGTTCGCCGAGATCTTCCGCCGCAACGTGCACGGCTCGGGCGTCATCCCGCAGATCAGCCTCATCGTCGGCCCGTGCGCCGGCGGCGCGGTGTACTCGCCCGCGATCACGGACTTCACCGTGATGGTCGACCAGACCTCGCACATGTTCATCACCGGCCCCGACGTGATCAAGACCGTCACCGGCGAGGACGTGGGCTTCGAGGAGCTGGGCGGCGCCCGTACGCACAACACCACCTCGGGCGTGGCGCACCACATGGCGGGCGACGAGAAGGACGCCATCGAGTACATCAAGGCTCTCCTGTCCTACCTGCCCTCCAACAACCTCTCCGAGCCGCCCGTCTTCCCGGAGGAGGCCGACCTCGAGGTCACGCCGGAGGACCTGGAGCTCGACACGCTGATCCCGGACTCGGCGAACCAGCCGTACGACATGCACCAGGCCATCGAGCACGTGCTCGACGACGCGGAGTTCCTGGAGACGCAGGCGCTGTTCGCGCCCAACATCATCACCGGCTTCGGCCGCGTCGAGGGCCACCCGGTGGGCATCGTGGCCAACCAGCCGCTCCAGTTCGCGGGGTGCCTGGACATCGACGCGTCCGAGAAGGCCGCCCGCTTCGTGCGCACCTGCGACGCCTTCAACGTGCCGGTGCTCACCTTCGTGGACGTGCCCGGCTTCCTGCCCGGCGTGGACCAGGAGTACAGCGGCATCATCCGGCGCGGCGCCAAGCTGATCTACGCGTACGCGGAGGCCACCGTTCCGCTGATCACGGTCATCACCCGCAAGGCGTTCGGCGGGGCGTACGACGTGATGGGCTCCAAGCATCTGGGCGCGGACCTCAACCTGGCCTGGCCCACGGCGCAGATCGCGGTCATGGGCGCACAGGGCGCGGTCAACATCCTGCACCGGCGCACCATTGCCGCCGCCGAGACCCCCGAGCGCGCCGAGGAACTGCGCAAGGAACTCATCGCCGATTACGAGGACGCCCTGCTGAATCCGTATGTCGCGGCCGAACGGGGGTATGTGGACGCTGTGATCATGCCGTCGGAGACCCGTCGCCACATCGTCCGCGGCCTGCGCACACTGCGGAACAAGCGCGAGTCCCTGCCGCCGAAGAAGCACGGCAACATCCCGCTGTAGGAGGGCCGTTGACATGGTGATCAAGGTTGTACGGGGTAACCCGACCCCCGAGGAGCTCGCCGCCGCCCTGGCGGTGGTCCGGGCCCGCGCGGCAGCGCGCGGCGCCGCCGCGTCCGACGGCGAGGCCCCACAGGAGTGGTCCGACCCGGCCCGCACCGTCCCCGGCCGCCGGCTGCCCCACCCGGGGCCGAAGGCGTGGCGCACGGCCTTCTGGCCGGCCTGACCCACCCGTAAACCGCCAGAAAACCAGCACGGCACGGTCCGGCGCCTGAGTACCCGTACTCAGGCGCCGGCCGCTTTTCCGGCGCACGATGTTCCGCATGTTGTGGTCCGACCCGCCCGATGAACCACCCGATGAACTCCGGGTGACGGAGTCCATGGTGCGCCGGGCGGGCACTGTCCTCGCGGTCGCCACGGTCGTCCTGATGCTCATCATCAGCCTCAGCGCCTGAACCGCCCGCCCCCACTCCCCCCACTCCCCCCGTACGACCCTCCTCCCCCCAACCCCCCGGCCCGCCGTGGCCCCCGCGCCGCCCCCTCTTACGATGGCCGCATGAACGCCCACCACGCCGACCGCACCGGCCCCCGACGCCTCATCCTCGCCTCGCAGTCGCCCGCCCGACTCGGCCTGCTCCGCCAGGCGGGGCTGGCCCCCGAGGTGATCGTCAGCGGCGTGGACGAGGACGCGCTCAGCGCCGACTCGCCCGCGCGCCTGGCACTGGTGCTCGCCGAGGCCAAGGCGCGCGCCGTGGCCGAGCGCCCGGCGGCGGCCGACGCGCTCGTCGTCGGCTGCGACTCGGTCCTCGAACTGGACGGACAGGCACTCGGCAAGCCGGCCGACGCCGAGGAGGCCACCGCGCGCTGGAAGGCGATGCGGGGCCGCTCCGGCGTGCTCCAGACCGGCCACTGCGTCATCGACACCGCGACCGGCGCGCAGGCCAGCGCCACGGCCTCGACCACCGTCCGCTTCGGGCAACCGGAGGACGCGGAGATCGCGGCGTACGTGGCCAGCGGCGAACCCCTGTACGTGGCGGGCGCGTTCACGCTCGACGGCCGCTCGGCGCCGTTCATCGACGGCATCGACGGGGACCCGGGCAACGTGATCGGCCTGTCGCTGCCGCTGCTGCGCCGCCTGCTGGCCGAACTGGGCACCGGCATCACCGACTTGTGGCAGCCGCCGACCCGCTGAGCCCGGCCGCCCGTACGCCGTGACCCGCGCCCCGGCGCGCGGGCACGGCGGCGCGCCGATGTCGTGCGCCGACGCCGTGCGGCTACGCGTTCGTGGACGGCGCGGGGCCGACCGGAGGCGCCTCTCCGCCGCCCGGGCGCGCGCCGTCGCGCTCCTCGTCGTAACTGAAGAGGCTGAGCACGATCAGGCCGAGCACGACCATCATGAACGCGAAGGCGGGCCAGCCGACCAGGCCGACCGCGAAGGCGCCCAGCAGGCCGTGGGTGACCGCGCAGGTGATGAGCAGGACGCGGGCGAAGCGACCGGGCGGCAGGTCCCGCACGGCCATCCGCAGCAACGCCACGCCGCAGCCGACCAGGTAGAGCCCGATGAGCCCGCCCGCGATCCAGGTGGCGACGGTCATCGCGCCGGGGTCCAGGTCGGCGAGGGACATGTCCTGGTGGTCCACGACCAGCCCCAGGACCCAGTTGAGCAGCGCGATGACGACCGCCTCGACCATCAGCACCACAGCCGCCACAGCGGCCACCGTTCTGCGCGCCACCCACGTCACCTCTTCCGTGCCGCCCGGACCGTTACCCCCGGTACGCCGTCTCGCGGAACGCTACTAACGGGTAAGGCGCCCCGACAAGGGGCCTGCACCGGTGGCGTGACCGGCGCGCGCCGTAAACCTCCGCGCCATCAGGCACGGACGACGAGAAGGCAAAGTTTCCGCCCCGCGTTAGTAGATTCCCCACAAAGAATCCCGGTCCCCCGCCGGGGCGTCCAGGCGAGACCTTGCCCACACGCGGAAGCGCTCCGGTAGTCGCGAAAGCGGGGCGTACCGTGGTGCATCGGGGGATGTGGTCCCTCTGCGGGGACCTGGTGCGTGCACTCTGTGGTCAAGCTCACTCTCGGAGGCTTCTCGGCGCACAGTGTTGCCTGTACCTAAACTCTGCTTGTTTCAAGGAGGGAGCCATCGTGCGCAAGGTGCTCATCGCCAACCGTGGCGAAATCGCTGTCCGTGTTGCCCGTGCTTGTCGGGATGCCGGGATCGGGAGTGTGGCGGTGTACGCGGACCCGGATCGGGACGCGTTGCATGTGCGGGTTGCTGATGAGGCGTACGCGTTGGGTGGTGACACTCCGGCCACCAGTTACCTGGACATGGGCAAGGTGCTGGCCGCGGCGGCCGAGTCCGGCGCGGACGCGGTCCACCCCGGTTACGGCTTCCTGTCGGAGAACGCGGACTTCGCCCAGGCCGTACTGGACGCGGGGCTGACCTGGATCGGCCCGCCCCCGCAGGCCATCCGGGACCTGGGCGACAAGGTCGCGGCCCGCCACATCGCCCAACGCGCCGGCGCCCCCCTGGTGGCTGGTACCCCCGACCCGGTCTCTGGCGCGGAGGAGGTCGTGGCCTTCGCGCGTGAACACGGCCTCCCGATCGCGATCAAGGCGGCCTTCGGCGGCGGCGGACGCGGGTTGAAGGTGGCCCGCTCGCTGGAGGAGGTCGCCGAACTCTACGACTCGGCCGTGCGTGAGGCGGTGGCCGCTTTCGGGCGGGGTGAGTGCTTCGTGGAGCGGTACCTGGATCGGCCGCGGCATGTGGAGACCCAGTGTCTGGCCGACCAGCACGGCAACGTGGTCGTGGTCTCCACCCGCGACTGCTCCCTCCAGCGCCGCCACCAGAAGCTGGTCGAGGAAGCCCCCGCCCCGTTCCTTACTGCGGAGCAGAACGCGGAGTTGTACCGGGCGTCGAAGGCGATCTTGCGTGAGGCCGGGTACGTGGGCGCGGGCACGTGTGAGTTCCTGGTGGGTCAGGACGGCACGATCTCCTTCCTTGAGGTCAACACCCGTCTGCAGGTGGAGCACCCGGTGACCGAGGAGGTCACCGGTCTTGACCTGGTGCGGGAGATGTTCCGGATCGCCGATGGCGAGGAGTTGGGGTATGACGACCCGCCGGTGCGGGGTCATTCCTTTGAGTTCCGGATCAATGGTGAGGACCCGGGTCGTGGGTTCTTGCCGGCGCCGGGGACGGTGACGCGGTTCGCGGGGCCTTCGGGGCCTGGGGTGCGGTTGGATGCTGGTGTGGAGTCGGGGTCGGTGATCGGTCCGGCCTGGGACTCGTTGTTGGCGAAGTTGATCGTCACGGGTGCTACGCGGCGGCAGGCGTTGGAGCGGGCCGCGCGGGCGTTGGAGGAGTTCGAGGTCGAGGGGATGGCGACCGCGCTGCCCTTCCACCGCGCGGTGGTCGCCGACCCGGCGTTCGCTCCCGAGCGCTCGGGCTCGACCGAGGCGTTCGCGGTGCATACGCGGTGGATCGAGACGGAGTTCGTCAACGACATCAAGCCCTTCACCCCCGGCGAGAGCGCTGGTGAGGACGGTGAGGGCGAGGGCGCCGGTCGCGAGACCGTGGTCGTCGAGGTCGGTGGCAAGCGCCTTGAGGTCTCCCTCCCCGCATCCCTCGGCTTCGCCCCGGCAACCGCCAGCGGTGGCCAGGCCAAGAAGCCCAAGCGCAAGGCCGCCAAGAAGTCCGGCTCCGCCGCCTCGGGTGACGCGCTGGCCTCCCCGATGCAGGGCACCATCGTCAAGGTCGCCGTCGAGGAGGGTCAGGTCGTCGAGGAGGGCGAACTGGTCGTCGTGCTTGAGGCGATGAAGATGGAGCAGCCGCTCAACGCCCACCGCGCCGGCACCGTCAAGGACCTCACCGCGGAGGTCGGCGGCTCCGTTTCGGCCGGCGCGGTCATCTGCGAGATCAAGGACTGAGTGCGGGCTGAGCGCGCTGTTCCCAGCCGTATCAAGCCATATCGAGCAGCGCGGGGCGTAGTCCCCCGCCGCACGCGGGCGCGGGCCCCGGCCAGGATCACCCTGGCCGGGGCCCGCGCCGTTTTCCCGCCACGCCCTCTGCCCGCGTGCAACACTGCGACATCACCCGAACCAGTGGCACGGCGGGCTCGCCGGCATCCGACGACCGTCAGGGCGCGCGCCCGACCAGTGCGATGCTGGAGGCAGGGTCATGCCGGGCGGCGCGCCGCTTAGCGGGATGCGTGGACGGCGCACGCCGGCGCGACGCCGCCGACGGGGGGCCGGCGCGTCGCCCACCACGGGCCACGGCGCGGCAGGGCATGACGGGACGCACGGACGGACGGCGTCGCCGCCGCCACAGGGCGCGCGGTGCGGTCCACGGGAGGGCCATGATGGCGAGCGGAACGGCGGGGGTCACCGAGGGGCGGCCGAGGCGCGCCGACGCGCGGCGCAACTACGAGCGCCTGCTGACCGAGGCGCGTACGGCGTTCACCGAGCGCGGCACCGACGCCTCGCTGGAGGAGATCGCGCGGCGGGCCGGCGTCGGCATCGGCACCCTCTACCGTCACTTCCCGCACCGCACGGCGCTGATGAGCGCGATCTTCGAGGACGAGGTCGAGGCGCTGCTCGCGCGCTCCCGCGAACTCCTGGCCGCGCCCCAGCCGTGCGTCGCGCTCCTGGAGTGGCTGCGGGCCATCGTCACGCACGCCAGCACCTACCGGGGCCTGTCCCGGGCGCTGATGGCCGCGCACAGCGACGACGGCTCGGCCATGTCGCGGTGCAGTATGCCGATGCTCGCGGCCGGCAGCGAACTCCTGGACCGGGCCCAGCGGGCCGGCGCCGTACGGGCGGGGGTGGACATCGCGGACCTGATGCAGTTGACCAACGCCATCGCGCTCGCCGTCGAGCAGTCCCCCGACGACCCGGAGCTGGCCGACCGATTGCTGACCCTCACCCTCCAGGGGCTGCGCGCCCGACCCACTGAGCCGAGCCAGCCGCCGCGCGGCGGCGAAGCCCCCCAGGTCGGCGACGCCCCTGGGGCTGGCGACGCCCCCGAGGTCGGCAAGGCCCCTGGGGCCAGCGAAGCCCCCGAGGCCGGCGACACCGCGTAACGCGCCCGTACGCGCCACGCCCCACCCCGCCCCGGGTCGCGACCGACCCACCGGCCGGGTCGCCGAGGACCGGCCGGCGCGGACGCGCACGCGCCCTCGGGCCGGCGCGCGGTGTGCGTCGGCCCGAGGGCGCGTGCGTGCGGACCCGGGCGGGGCTCCGTGCCCGGCCCGGGGCGTGCTCAGCGTCGGCGGGGTGCCAGGTCCGCGACCCGGCCGCCGAGTTGTTGGTCGGACAGGGACACCGGGCCCCGCAGCCCCGGGCCACCGGGTGCCGTGGGGGGATGCGTACGGCGCGGGCCCGGCAGCGGCATGTCGCGCCGCGCCGGCCGCCCCACGGTGGGGCCGCCGTCGGTGCGGCCCGGGCCGACGCCGGGGCCGGCGCCCTGGCCCTGCCCGGGGGCGGGGGCCTGCTGCCCCACGCCGGCGACGGTGATCTGCACCCCCTGGTCGGCGAGGGCCTGGAGTTCGGTGGCCGAGCGCTCGTCCCGGGTGAGCGGCTCGTTCGTCACCAGCCGCGTGATCACGTCCGTGGGCACGGTCTGGAACATGGTGTCGGTGCCCAGCTTCGAGTGGTCCGCGAGGACCACCACCTCGGCCGCCGCCTGCACCAGCGCCCGGTCCACGCTCGCCGAGAGCATGTTGGACGTGGACAGGCCGCGCTCGGCGGTGAGCCCGCTGCCGGAGATGAAGGCGCGCGAGACCCGCAGCCCCTGCAGGGACTGCTCGGCGCCGCTGCCCACCAGGGCGTAGTTGGAGCCACGGAGGGTGCCACCGGTCATGACGACCTCGACCCGGTTGGCGTGGGCCAGGGCCTGGGCGACGAGCAGGGAGTTGGTGACCACGGTCAGACCGGGGACGCGGGCGAGCCGGCGGGCCAGCTCCTGCGTCGTCGTCCCCGCGCCGACCACCACGGCCTCGCCCTCTTCGACGAGGCCGGCGGCGAGATCGGCGATGGCCGTCTTCTCCGCGGTTGCTAGATGGGACTTTTGCGGAAAGCCGGACTCCCTGGTGAAACCACCCGGCAATACCGCACCGCCATGCCGGCGGTCGAGCAGTCCTTCCGCCTCCAGCGCCCGCACGTCCCGCCGTACGGTCACTTCGGAGGTCTGGACGACACGGGCGAGCTCACGGAGCGAGACGGCTCCGTTCGCGCGCACCATTTCAAGGATCAATTGGCGACGTTCTGCAGCGAACACGAAACTGACAGTAACGCCAACGACCGTCTGCTTTCAGCCGGTTCCGCCAATTAGCAGAAGTTGTTCACTGCTGGGCAGCACAGGTGGTATAGGAGTGCGTTACAGCTCGTTTTGCGTCTTGCGGGTCTGGAGCTGGCGGGCCACCTCGGCGATCGAACCCGACAGCGAGGGGTAGACCGTGAAGGTGTTCGCGATCTGCGCGACCGTCAGGTTGTTGTCCACCGCGACCGAGATCGGGTGGATCAGCTCGCTCGCGCGCGGCGAGACCACCACGCCGCCGACCACGATGCCGGTGCCCGGCCGGCAGAACAGCTTGACGAAGCCGTCCCGGATGCCCTGCATCTTGGCCCGCGCGTTGCGCAGCAGCGGCAGCTTGACCACCCGGGCGTCGATCTTCCCGCTGTCCACGTCGGCCTGCGTGTACCCGACGGTGGCGATCTCCGGGTCGGTGAACACGTTCGCGGACACCGCCTTCAGGTTCAGCGGGGCCACCGGCTCGCCGAGGAAGTGGTACATCGCGATGCGCCCCTGCATGGCCGCGACCGAGGCCAGGGCGAAGATGCCGGTGCAGTCGCCGGCCGCGTACACGCCCGGCGCGCTCGTACGGGAGACCTTGTCGGTCCAGATGTGACCGGACTCCTTCAGCCTGACCCCGGCCTCCTCAAGGCCCATCCGCGCGGTGTTGGGGATGGAGCCGACCGCCATCAGGCAGTGCGTGCCGGAGATGACGCGCCCGTCGGCGAGCGTCACCTCGACCCGGTCGCCCACCCGCTTGGCGGACTGCGCGCGCGAGCGGGCCATCACGTTCATCCCACGGCGCCGGAAGACGTCCTCCAGGACGGCCGCCGCGTCCGGGTCCTCGCCCGGCAGCACCCGGTCGCGCGAGGAGACGAGGGTGACCTTGGAGCCGAGGGCCTGGTACGCGCCGGCGAACTCGGCGCCGGTGACGCCCGAGCCGACCACGATCAGCTCGGCGGGCAGCTCGTCGAGGTCGTAGACCTGGGTCCAGTTCAGGATGCGCTCGCCGTCCGGCAGCGCGTCCGGGATCTCGCGCGGGTGGGCGCCGGTGGCGATCAGCACCGCGTCGGCGGCGAGCGTCTCCTCCGTACCGTCGGCCGCCTGCACGGTCACCGTGCGCGAGCCGTCGGGCGCCTGCGCGGGCTCGATACGCCCGCGACCGCGCATGACCCGGGCACCGGCACGGGTGACGGAGGCGGTGATGTCGTGGGACTGGGCCAGCGCCAGTCGCTTGACCCGGCGGTTGACCTTGCCCAGATCCACGCCGACCACCCGGGCGGCCTGCTCCATCGGCGGCGTGTCGTCGGCGACGATGATGCCCAGCTCCTCGTACGAGGAGTCGAAGGTCGTCATCACCTCCGCCGTCGCGATCAGCGTCTTCGACGGCACGCAGTCGGTCAGCACCGAAGCGCCACCGAGACCGTCGCAGTCCACGACGGTCACGTCCGCTCCGAGCTGCGCCGCGACCAGCGCCGCCTCGTAGCCGCCAGGTCCGCCGCCAATGATCACGATCCGGGTCACTGAAGTTCGCCTCGCGTATTCGTCTCGGTCGGCCCGGGATGCCCGACCGCGCCGCGAAGGCGGCCGGTGTCACCGCCGGCCGGTCCGGGGGTCGCCCCCAGGGGGATGAGTTACGTGCCCCATTGTCCCGCACCCAACAAAACACCCGCCTGTCGGGGCCCTCCGGGCCGGCCGCGCGCGTCCGGGCTGCGCGGACGCCGTCACAGACGTCACCTCGCGGCTCTCCCGTACCCTCAAGGTCATGTCGCTCTACGCCGCGTACGCCGGCAACCTCGACGCGCGGCTGATGTCCCGCCGCGCCCCGCACTCGCCGCTGCGCGGCACCGGCTGGCTCTCCGGCTGGCGACTCACCTTCGGCGGCGAGCAGATGGGTTGGGAGGGGGCGCTGCCGACGCTGGTCGAAGTGCCCGGCTCGCAGGTCTTCGTCGCCCTCTACGACATCGCCCCGATGGACGAGGAGTCGCTGGACGGCTGGGAGGGCGTGGGGCTCGACATCTACCGCCGGGCGCGCATGCGGGTGCACACTCTGGACGGCGAGGAGAGCGCCTGGCTGTACGTGCTCAACGGGTACGAGGGCGGGCTGCCGTCGGCCCGCCATCTGGGGGAGATCGCGGACGCCGCGGAGTCGGCGGGCGCACCGCACGACTACGTGATGGAGCTGCGCAAGCGCCCCTGCTGAGCCCCCGCCCGGCCGGAGCAGTGTTACCGCAGGTCACAGCGGTTTCGTACGGGCCAGTAAGGACCGAACCAGGCCACTGGTCCGCACATCGTCGCAAACGCATCTACGCGCGTAGGGGATTACCGGTTACCCTCGTGCGCGTGAACGCATCAGCTTCTTCGGACATCCAGGGCGGCCCGCTCCACGCCGGCGGCCAGACCCCCTTCGCCGCCGCCGACGGCGCCGCCGCACGCCTGCGCGAGCTCACCGGCGCCGAGACCCACGACGTCGCGCTCGTCATGGGCTCCGGCTGGGTGCCCGCCACCGACGCGCTCGGCACCGCGGACCACGAGTTCCCGGTCACCGAGCTGCCCGGCTTCCCCGCCCCCGCCGTCGCCGGCCACGCCGGCACGGTCCGCTCGTACCGCATCGGCGACAAGCGCGCGCTGGTCTTCCTCGGCCGTACGCACTACTACGAGAGCCGGGACGTGGCCGCCGTGGCGCACGGCGTGCGCACCGCCGTCGCCGCGGGCTGCAAGACCGTCGTGCTCACCAACGGCTGCGGCGGGCTGCGGGTCGGGATGCGGGTCGGCCAGCCGGTGCTGATCAGCGACCACATCAACCTCACGGCGACCTCCCCCATCGTCGGCCCCAACTTCGTCGACCTCACCGACCTGTACTCGCCGCGGCTGCGCGCCCTGTGCCAGCAGGTCGACCCCTCGCTTGAGGAGGGCGTCTACGCCCAGTTCCCCGGGCCGCACTACGAGACGCCCGCCGAGATCGCGATGATCCGCACGATGGGCGCCGACCTGGTCGGCATGTCCACCACGCTGGAGGCCATCGCCGCCCGCGAGGCCGGCGCCGAGGTGCTCGGCATCTCGCTGGTGACCAACCTCGCCGCGGGCATGACCGGCGAGCCCCTCAACCACGAGGAGGTCCTCCAGGCCGGCCGCGACTCGGCCGCCCGGATGGGCAGCCTGCTGAGCCAGATGCTCGGCAAGCTCTGAGCGCACACCCCGGGCCCGGCCGGCTCGGGTCGGGCCCGCCCGCGGCGGACCCGCCCCAGGCGGCGGCTCGGGGGCGCGCGCCCGGGGCGGCCCGGGGCCGGGCCGGGCCCGGTGGCGTACCCGTACCGGCCGAGGCCGGCCGTTGCTCGTAGGCTCGCCCGCACGCGCCCTGTGGCGCCCCGAACCGGCGCCCGAGCCGGCATTTCGAAGGACGCGACCCCCACGCGAGAGGCGGAACCACCGTGCAGCACGAACTGATCGCCCAAGCCCGGGCCTGGCTGTCGGACGACCCCGACCCGGACACCCGGCAGGAGCTGACGGACCTCGTCGAGGCCGGGGCGGGCGACGAGCTGGCCGCGCGCTTCGCGGGCACGCTCCAGTTCGGCACCGCCGGGCTCCGCGCCGAACTGGGCGCCGGCCCGATGCGGATGAACCGCGCGGTGGTCATCCGGGCCGCCGCCGGCCTGGCCGGCTACCTGAACCGGCAACGCCCCGCGCGGGACGCCCAGGCCGACGGCGGCCAGCCCGGGCCGGGGCTGGTCGTCATCGGCTACGACGCCCGGCACCGCAGCGCCGACTTCGCCCGCGACACCGCCGCCGTCATGGTCGGCGCCGGGCTGCGCGCGGTGCTGCTGCCGCGCCCGCTGCCCACGCCCGTGCTCGCCTTCGCCATCCGGCACCTGGGCGCGGTCGCCGGCGTTGAGGTCACCGCGAGCCACAACCCGCCCCGTGACAACGGCTACAAGGTCTACCTCGGCGACGGCGTCGCCGGCACCGCCTCCCGTGGCGGCTCGCAGATCGTCCCGCCGGCCGACGCGGAGATCGCCGCCGAGATCGCCGCGGTCGCCGGCGTCCACGCGGTGCCCCGCCCCGACGCCGGCTGGGAGATCGCCGGCGAGGACGTCGTCGAGGCGTACCTGGAGCGCGCCACCAGCGTGCTGACCGAGGGCTCGCCGCGCGCGGTGCGCGTCGTCTACACGCCGCTGCACGGGGTCGGACGGGAAACCCTGACCGCCGCGTTCGCGCGCGCCGGCTTCCCGGCGCCCACCGTCGTCGCCGAGCAGGCCGAGCCCGACCCGGACTTCCCGACCGTCGCGTTCCCCAACCCGGAGGAGCCGGGCGCGATGGACCTCGCGTTCGCCACGGCCCGCGCGGCCGCCGCCGACGCCGCCCCCGACCTCGTCATCGCCAACGACCCGGACGCCGACCGCTGCGCCGTGGCCGTGCCCGCGCCCGAGGAGCCCGCGGGCTGGCGGATGCTGCGCGGCGACGAGGTCGGCGCGCTGCTCGCGGCGCACCTGGTGCGCACGGGCCGGGCTGGCCAGAGCGCGACCGACACCACCTTCGCCACCACCATCGTCTCCTCGTCGCTGCTGTCCCGGATCGCGGCCACCGCCGGCGTGCCGTACGCCGAGACGCTCACCGGCTTCAAGTGGCTGGCCCGCGTCGACGGCGTGCGCTACGCGTACGAGGAGGCGCTCGGCTACTGCGTGGACCCGGCCGGCGTGCGCGACAAGGACGGCATCACCGCCGCGCTGCTCGTGGCCGAGCTGGCGGCGGGGCTCAGGGCGGAGGGCCGGACGCTGGTCGACCTGCTGGACGAGCTGGCGCTCGCGCACGGCCTGCACGCGACCGACCAGCTCTCGGTGCGGGTCGAGGACCTGTCCGTGATCGCGGCGGCCATGGAGCGGCTGCGCGCGCAGCCGCCCACCGACCTCGCCGGGCTGCCGGTCACCTCGGCCCAGGACCTGTCCCAGGGCTCCGAGGCGCTGCCGCCCACCGACGGGCTGCGCTACCACCTGGCCGGCGGCGCGGGCTCCGGCGTCGAGTCGGCCCGGGTCATCGTGCGGCCGAGCGGCACCGAGCCCAAGCTCAAGTGCTACCTGGAGGTCGTCCTCCCGGTGGCCGCGCCCGACGCGCTCCCCGGGGCCCGCGCCCACGCGCGGGAGGTGCTGGCGGCCGTCAAGCGCGACCTGGCCACGGCGGCCGGCATCTGACGTTCGGGCCGGCGGTACGCCGTGGGGGCCGGCCCGGGTCGGGTGACTCGGGCCGGTCCCCACGCGTGCGCGTACGGCCGCGATCAGCCCGTGCTGGCCAGGACGATCAACAGCACCGCGCCCACCGCGGCCGGTGCCAGCACCTCCCACGCCCAGCGCGCGGTCGGCTGGCCCTGGGCGCTCGGCCGAGTGGCGTGCCGCTCGGCCAGCTCGCGGATGTCGTCGATGGCCTGGTCGGAGGGGGCGCGGCCGGAGTCGGCCAGCGTGTCGCCGCGCCGGACGCCCACCGGTGCGCGCCCGCTCACGTCCTCGGCGGCGGCGCGCGCCTGCTGCCGCGAGGCGCGCTTGCGCTGCCGCAGCGAGACCGGGATGGCCCAGAGCTGGTACTTCCGGCCGTCGGCCAGCACCTCGCTGCTGTAGCCGGCGCGGGCCCCCTCGACCGACTGCCAGGGCAGCGTGATCGTACGGAACGGGTTGCGCACCAGCAGCCGGTCCGCGCCCGCGAACACCGCGGGGCGCAGCGTGAACGCCACCACCAGCGGCACCACGAGGAGCAGCCCGGACAGGGACAGCCACGGTGTGCGTCCCTCGCCACGGACCAGCGCGTCGCCGCCGAGCCAGGCGCCGAGCACGAGCAGCAGCACGCCGGTGGCCATGGCGCCGGTGGAACGGTAGACCCGGTCCTCGTACACCTCCGCGTCCGCGCCCGCGTCCTGCGGCGGGGGTGCCGGGCGACCCGCCGGCCGGGCGCTCTGACCCGATCGGGTGGCGCCGCGCCCCGCGCCGGCCGCCCCGGACCCGGCGGTGGCACGGGGCGTCTTGGTCAGCCTGGTCCGCGCGGGCGACTCAGGCCGCTCAGTCCGCTCGGGCTTCGCGCGCTGTACGGCCTGCTCGGACTCGGCGCGCTGCCCCGGCTTCCCGGGCTGCCCCGGCTTCTCAGGCCGTCCGTCCTGGTCTGCCTGGCCGGCCTGGTCGGCTGGGGCGGTGGCGGCCGCGGGATCTGCCGGGTTCGCGGTGCCCGCGGGGTCCGACCGGTCGGCCGTGCCGGCGGGCCGGTCCGCGCCGGTCGGCTCGGGCGGCTCCGGCCGCGCGCCGGCGGCGGACTCCGGCCGCGCGGGTGAGGAGGAGGGGTCCGGACTCGTCATGCGCCCGATTGTGCCCGACGCTCCGGAATGCGGACGTTGCGTTACGGCATCGAAAAACTGCGTCGATTCGCGGGGGTGACAGGCTGCTACGCGCGTAGATATGCTCGCCTGGTGACCATGCCCACCACAGTTCCCGCATACGGCGACGAAGCCGCGCGGCGCCTGGCGTCGCTGGCGGACGTGACCGCGAGCGACGGCGCGCTGCGCCGCTTCCTGCACGGCCTGCCGGGGGTCGACGCGGTCGGCCTCGACGCCCGCGCCGCGACGCTCGGCACCCGCTCGATCAAGACGTCGGCGAAGGCGTACGCCATCGACCTGGCGATCTCGATGGTCGACCTGACGACACTCGAAGGTGCCGACACCCCCGGCAAGGTCCGGGCCCTCGGCGCCAAGGGCGCGCGCCCCGGCGACGGGGCGCCCCCGGTCGCCGCCATCTGCGTCTACCCGGACATGGTGGCCACCGCGCGCCAGGCCGTCGCCGGCTCCGGGGTCAAGGTCGCCTCGGTGGCCACCGCGTTCCCGGCGGGACGCGCCGCGCTGCCGGTCAAGCTGGCCGACACGCGGGACGCGGTGGCGGCCGGCGCGGACGAGATCGACATGGTGATCGACCGCGGCGCCTTCCTCTCCGGCCGGTACATGGAGGTCTTCGAGGAGATCAGGGCGGTCAAGCAGGCGTGCGCCCGCCCGGCCGGCTCCGAGGCCGGCGACGCCGCCCACCTCAAGGTCATCTTCGAGACCGGCGAGCTCCAGACGTACGACAACGTGCGCCGCGCCTCCTGGCTCGCGATGCTCGCGGGCGCCGACTTCATCAAGACCTCGACCGGCAAGGTGGCGGTCAACGCCACGCCACCGGTGACGCTGCTGATGCTGGAGGCGGTGCGCGACTTCCACGCGACCACCGGCGTGCAGGTCGGCGTCAAGCCGGCCGGCGGCATCCGGACGACCAAGGACGCCGTCAAGTACCTGGTGATGGTGAACGAGACACTGGGCGAGCGCTGGCTGTCGGCCGACTGGTTCCGCTTCGGCGCCTCCAGCCTGCTGAACGACCTGCTGATGCAGCGCCAGAAGCTGAGCACCGGGCGCTACTCCGGTCCCGACTACGTGACGGTGGACTGAGACAGATGGCTTTCGACTACGCACCCGCACCCGAGTCCCGCGCGGTGGTGGACATCGCGCCGTCCTACGGACTCTTCATCGACGGCGAGTTCCAGGAGGCGGCGGACGGCAAGGTCTTCAAGACCGTGGCGCCCGCCTCCGAGGAGGTGCTCTCCGAGGTCGCCCACGCCAGCGAGGCGGACGTGGACCGGGCGGTCAGGGCGGCCCGCCGGGCGTTCGGCCCGTGGTCGGCGCTGCCGGGCTCCGAGCGCGCCAAGTACCTCTTCCGCATCGCCCGGATCATCCAGGAGCGCTCGCGCGAGCTGGCCGTCCTGGAGTCGCTGGACAACGGCAAGCCCATCCGCGAGTCCCGGGACACCGACCTGCCGCTGACCGCCGCGCACTTCTTCTACTACGCGGGCTGGGCCGACAAGCTGGACCACGCGGGCTTCGGCCCGAACCCGCGGCCGCTGGGCGTGGCGGGGCAGGTCATCCCGTGGAACTTCCCGCTGATGATGCTGGCCTGGAAGATCGCCCCGGCGCTGGCCACCGGCAACACGGTGGTGCTCAAGCCGGCCGAGACCACCCCGCTGTCCGCGCTGTTCTTCGCCGACGTCTGCCGCCAGGCCGGGCTGCCGCGCGGCGTGGTCAACATCCTCACCGGCGACGGCTCGACCGGCGCCGCGCTGGTGGCCCACCCGGACGTCAACAAGGTGGCGTTCACCGGCTCCACCGAGGTCGGCCGGCAGATCGCCCGCACGGTGGCCGGCACGGACAAGAAGCTGACGCTGGAGCTGGGCGGCAAGGCGGCCAACATCGTCTTCGACGACGCCCCCGTCGACCAGGCCGTCGAGGGCGTGGTCAACGGCATCTTCTTCAACCAGGGCCACGTGTGCTGCGCGGGCTCGCGGCTGCTGGTGCAGGAGTCGGTGGCCGACGAGCTGCTGGACGCGCTCAAGCGGCGCATGGCCACGCTGCGCGTCGGCGACCCGCTCGACAAGAACACCGACGTCGGCGCCATCAACTCCGCCGAGCAGCTCGCCCGGATCACGGCGCTCGCCGAGGCCGGCGAGGCGGAGGGCGCCGAGCGCTGGGCGCCGGCGTGCGACCTGCCGTCCACGGGCTACTGGTTCGCGCCGACCCTGTTCACGGGCGTGACGCAGGCGCACCGCATCGCCCGCGAGGAGATCTTCGGCCCGGTCCTGTCGGTGCTGACCTTCCGCACCCCGGCCGAGGCGGTGGAGAAGGCCAACAACACCCCGTACGGCCTCTCGGCCGGCATCTGGACCGAGAAGGGCAGCCGCAGCCTGTGGATGGCGAGCAAGCTGCGCGCGGGCATCGTGTGGTCCAACACCTTCAACAAGTTCGACCCGACGTCGCCGTTCGGCGGCTACAAGGAGTCGGGCTACGGCCGCGAGGGTGGCCGGCACGGCCTGGAGGCGTACCTCGCCCCGGCGGGCCCGCGGGGCGACCGCGCCGGAACGACGAGCCCGGAGGGCGATCGCTGATGTCCACTGTTGACCGCTTGAGCGTGCTCAAGACCTACAAGCTGTTCGTCGGGGGGAAGTTCCCCCGGTCCGAGAGCGGACGGGTGTACGAGGTGACCGACGCGAAGGGCGCATGGCTGGCGAACGCCCCGCTCTCCTCCCGCAAGGACGCCCGGGACGCGGTCGTCGCGGCCCGCAAGGCGTTCGGCCCCTGGTCGGGCGCGACGGCGTACAACCGGGGCCAGATCCTCTACCGGGTCGCCGAGATGCTGGAGGGCCGCCGCGAGCAGTTCGCCGCCGAGGTGGCCGCGGCCGACGGTGTGTCGGCCAAGAAGGCCGCGGCGCGGGTGGACGCGGCGATCGACCGGTGGGTCTGGTACGCGGGCTGGTCCGACAAGGTGGCCCAGGTCGCCGGCGCGGCCAACCCCGTCGCCGGACCGTACTTCAACCTCTCCACGCCCGAGCCGACCGGCGTGGTCGCGGTCCTGGCGCCGACCGACTCCGCCTTCCTCGGCCTGGTGTCGGTGATCGCCCCGGCGATCGTCACGGGCAACACGGTCGTGGTGGTCGCCAGCGAGCGGGCGCCGCTGCCCGCCCTGTCCCTCGGCGAGGTGCTGGCCACCTCCGACCTGCCCGGCGGTGTGGTCAACATCCTCTCGGGCCGGGCCGCCGAGCTGGGCCCGCCGCTCGCCGCCCACCAGGACGTCAACGCGATCGACCTGGCCGGCGCGCCCGGCGAGTTGGTGGTCGAGCTGGAGCGGGCCGCGGCCGACAACCTCAAGCGCGTCCTTCGTCCACAGCCTGGGGACACGGCCAAGGGCGACCACTGGCTGGCCGACCCCGGCACGGAACGGATGCTCGCCCTGCTGGAGACCAAGACCGTCTGGCATCCGATGGGCGTCTGAGCCGTCGGCCCTGACGGGCGACGCGCGGGCGGGGCCGGGGCACAAGCCCCGGCCCCGCCCGTACGCCCGGCCCCGCCACGGGCCCCACATCGCCGCGTGCGGATCAGCCGGAGCCACCGCGCGCGTCGCGCCGCCGGCCGCCAGGGCCGCGCCGGCAGCCGTGACGACCAGCCCCGCGCGCCAACCCGCGCGACGCGGGGGCCTGCCCGTCACCCGTACGTGAGGCCATGTGCGCCTGCCAGTTTCCTCCGGTACAGCGTCACCGGCCGGACACGCACGGAAGTCAAAGCGGTCGGCGGGCAACCACTCGCCTGCCCAGGGGGTCCCTCGTTCGGCCCCATGCCGCACACTGGTGTCCCGTGACAGCGCCTCCCTCGTATCCTCGCGTGATCTTGCTGGCCGGCCCGTCGGGCTCGGGGAAGTCCTCCCTGGCCGCCCGCAGCGGGTTGCCCGTGCTCAACCTCGACGACTTCTACAAGGAGGCCACGGACCCGTCCCTGCCAGCGCTCCCCGACGGCGGCGGTGCCGACTGGGACTCCCCGCTGTCCTGGGACGCGGACGCGGCGGTCGCGGCCATCGGCACGCTGTGCCGCACGGGCCGCACCGAGGTGCCGCTGTACGACATCCCCACCAGCTCGCGCACCGGCAGCGCCAGCCTCGCCCTGAAGGGCGCACCGCTGTGCGTCGCCGAGGGCATTTTCGCGGCGGAGATCATCGACCGGTGCCGGGAGCTGGGTCTGCTGGCCGACGCGCTGTGCCTGACCGGCCGCCCGCTGACCACCTTCCGCCGCCGGCTGGTGCGCGACCTCCGCGAGGGCCGCAAGCCGGTGCCCTATCTGCTACGTCGCGGACTGCGCCTGCTGCGCGCCGAGCGGGGCATCATCGCCCGCCAGACCGGCCTCGGCGCGCACCCGTGTGACGCGGCGGGCGCCCTGCGCCGGATCGCCACGGCGGCCACCACCCCCGCCGCGCACCTGGCCGCCTGACCGCCCGCCCCGCGCTCGTACGTCGCTCCCCGGCACCGCCCCGTAACGCCTCGCGCCCGCGCACAGCAGTGCGGGGCGGGACCGGCACACCCCCCGCGCGCCGGTCCCGCCCCGCTGTCCCCCGTGTTTCCCCCCATGGTGTTCCGCCCTCCCCCCGGAAGACGGCCCCCCGTTTCCCCCGTGTTCCCCCCGTTTCCCCCCGTGGCGTTCCGCCCTCCCCCCGGAAGACAGTCCGCCGGTTTCCCCCCACAGTTCCGCCTCTCCCCCGAAAGACGGCCCCCGATTTCCCCCGTGCTCCCCCGTGTTTCCCCCTGCCTTCAGGCGACGAGCTCGCCGAAGGACTCCTCTTCGTCCCGCCCGAAGGCGAGCGTTTCGTCGCCGCGCAGTCGGCGCAGCGATCGCCAGATGCTGGACTTCACCGTCCCGACGCTGATGTCCAATATGTCGGCGATCTCCGGGTCGGTGCGGCCCTCGTAGTAGCGCAGGACGAGCATCGTGCGCTGCAACTCGGGCAGGCGGGCCAGGGCCTGCCACAACACGGCGCGCAGCTCGGTACCGCGCATCGCGTCGTGGTCACCGACGGTCTCGGGCAGTTCCTCGGTCGGATACTCGTTCAGCTTGCGACGACGCCAGGCACTGATGTGCAGGTTCGTCATGGTGCGGCGGAGGTATCCGCCGACAGCGGCCTTGTCACTGATACGGTCCCAGGCCCGATAGGTGGAGAACAGCGCGCTCTGCAGCAGGTCCTCCGCCTCGAACCGGTCACCAGTCAGGTGGTAGGCGGTGGCGAAGAGGGAGGCGCGGCGCTCCTGGACGTAGGCGGTGAACTCCGCCTCGGCCCGGTTGTCGCTTCCCCCGTGCGCCGTGCCCCCGTTTCCCCCGTTGCCTACGGCGACCGCGGCGCCCCCACGGGCCTCCGTGGCCGCGTCAGCCGCCGCCACGTACATGATGGGCGACCGCTGACGTCCGGTGCCGCGAGCGCACCCCCGCCCGCTCACGGCACCGGACTTGTCTCCCCCAGACTCCGTCTGAGGGTTCCCCCAGCTCCAACCGGCGTGTAGGCGCGTCCGAATACCTGCGCTGGTTGTCGTGCCGTGCAAGGTGTTCATGTCGCGCCCCCCGTCGTGGAGCTTGTCTCGGTCTCTTGCCTGCCGGGTGGGTGCCGCCCGGTGACCAAAAGACTGGCAAGCCAGTTTCATCGCGTTGTCCGTCGACTGTCACAGCCGTGTCACAGGCCCCGAATCCCGGGCGAGCCGTCGCGCGCTGCCCCGGAGGTCGAACTCCAGCCCACCTGTAGGCCAGAATGACCAACGTGCCTTTCCTGTTGCTGATCGAGGACGACGACGCCATCCGCACGGCCCTCGAACTCTCCCTGTCCCGCCAGGGCCACCGTGTGGCGACGGCGGCCACGGGAGAGGACGGCCTCAAGCTGCTGCGCGAACAGCGGCCTGACCTGATCGTGTTGGATGTGATGCTGCCCGGAATTGACGGCTTTGAGGTGTGCCGCCGCATCAGGCGTACCGACCAGTTGCCGATCATCCTGCTGACCGCGCGGAGCGACGACATCGACGTCGTGGTGGGCCTTGAGTCCGGCGCGGACGACTACGTGGTCAAGCCGGTGCAGGGGCGGGTGCTCGACGCCCGTATCCGGGCCGTGCTGCGCCGCGGTGAGCGGGAGGCGAACGACTCGGCGTCGTTCGGCTCGCTGGTGATCGACCGCTCCGCGATGACCGTCACCAAGAACGGTGAGGATCTTCAGCTCACCCCCACCGAGCTGCGACTCCTGCTGGAGCTGAGCCGGCGCCCGGGGCAGGCGCTGTCCCGGCAGCAGTTGCTGCGCCTGGTCTGGGAGCACGACTACCTCGGTGACTCACGGCTGGTCGACGCGTGCGTGCAGCGGCTGCGCGCGAAGGTCGAGGACGTGCCCTCGTCACCGACGCTGATCCGCACGGTGCGTGGGGTCGGATACCGACTGGACACCCCCCAGTGACGGACGGGCCCAGTCGAGTACGGGGCTGGGCTGCGGGAATTCTGCGGTGGATGAGCCTCCGGTTGCGGCTGATGCTCGTGTTCGCCGTGGTGGCCCTGGTCGCCGCCGTCTCGGCGTCCGGCATCGCGTACTGGCTCAACCGTGACGCCGTCCTGAACCGGACCCAGAACGCCGCGCTCGACGACTTCCACAAGTCGCTTGAGGACCACACCGGGGCCCTGCCACTGGAGCCGGACTGCAACGCCCTGGACGTCGCCGCGCAGCACATGGCGGAGAGCTCGCAGAAGTACGAGGTGCTGCTGATCACCCAGCGGAACGGCCACACCGGCTGCGCCGCCTTCTCCAACGAGCAGGTCTTCGACTGGGAGATGGTGCCGGACGCGCTGCGCACAGCGGTCAACAAGAAGCGCGAGGTGGACGGCTCGAACGCCTACCCCTACCACCTGTACTGGCAGCGGATCTCGCTGGACGGGGCACCGTACCTGGTGGGTGGCGCCAAGGTGATCGGCGGCGGCCCCACCGGCTACATGCTCAAGTCGCTGGAGAACGAGCGGCAGGACCTCAACTCGCTGGCCTGGTCGCTGGGGATCGCCACCGGGCTCGCGCTGATCGGCTCCGCGCTGCTGGCGCAGGCCGCCGCGGCGACGGTGCTGCGGCCCGTACAACGCCTCGCGGACGCGGCGCGCAAGCTCGGCGAGGGCAAGCTGGACACCCGGCTGCGGGTCTCGGGCACGGACGAACTGGCCGACCTCTCCCGTACGTTCAACCGGACGGCCGAGGCGCTGGAGAAGCGGGTCGACGATCTGAGCGCGCGGGAGGCGTCCAGTCGCCGGTTCGTCGCCGACATGTCGCACGAGCTGCGGACGCCGCTGACGGCGATCACCGCCGTGACGGAGGTGCTTGAGGAGGAGGCGGACTCGCTCGACCCGATGATCGCGCCCGCCGTGCAGCTCGTCGTCAGCGAGACCCGACGGCTGAACGACCTGGTGGAGAACCTGATGGAGGTGACCCGCTTCGACGCGGGCACCGCCCGCCTCGTCCTGGACGGCGTGGACGTCGCCGACCAGGTGACGGCCTGCATCGACGCGCGGGCCTGGCTGGACGCGGTGGAGCTGGACGCGGAGCGCGGCATCGTCGCCCGCCTCGACCCACGGCGCCTCGACGTCATCCTGGCCAACCTGATCGGCAACGCGCTCAAGCACGGCGGCTCGCCGGTGCGCGTCTCGGTGCGGCCCGTCGCCGACGAGTTGCTGATCGAGGTACGCGACCACGGGCCGGGCATCCCCGAAGAGGTGCTGCCGCACGTCTTCGACCGCTTCTACAAGGCCAGTGCCTCCCGTCCGCGCTCGGAGGGCAGCGGCCTCGGGCTGTCGATCGCCCTGGAGAACGCGCACATCCACGGCGGCGAGATCACCGCTGCCAACTCTCCCGAGGGCGGCGCGATCTTCACGCTGCGCCTGCCGATGGACGCCTCCGAGGTCATCGCGGACGTGGGCCGGTCGGACCCGGCTGGCCAGAACAAGAAGACCGGAAAGACCGGGAAGGCCGACAGGTCGGAGAAGTCGGAGAAGTCGGAGAAGCCTGACCGGGCGGACGGGGGCGGCAAGCCCGCCGACAAGGCTGACAGGACCGACAGGACTGACAAGGCCGACAAGCGGGACGGCAAGAAGGACCGGGACCGGAAAGACAAGAGGAGTGAGCGATGAGCCCCCGGACCGCGGACCCGCACGGCACGCAGGGCTCCGGCCCGCCCCTCCGGGGGCCGCGCCGCGCGCTCGGCGTCCGGGCGGCGACGCTCGGGGTGTTCGGTGCGGTCGCCGCGCTGCTGGTCGCCGGGTGTGGCATCCGCTCCACCTCGGTCCCCGTGGACGCTGGCGCGGCGCCCTCGCGCGCCTCGTGCCAGTTGCCCAGCGCCGCGGCGTCCCCCCGGGCCACCGAGGGGGTCGCCGTCACCGTGCAGCTCGTGTGCTCCGCGCAGTTGCTGCCCGTGCGGCGGGTACTCCGGCTGCCGAAGGGTGACCAGGCACCGCGCCCCGACGAGTTCGCGCGGGCGCTGCTCAACCAGCTCCAGCAGCCGGTGTCGGCCGCCGAGGCGAAGGTGGGCATCAACACCGAGGTGGCCTCCTGGGTGCAGGTTTCGGGGCCGGCCAAGGGCGACCCGGCCGGAACGCTGCGGCTGAACCGGGAGCCCGACGAGCTGCCCCCGTACGCGCTGGCGCAGCTCGTGTGCACCTTCGCCGAGACCCCGGCGGTGGGCAGTCGGCGCACGGTGGTGCTCGGCGGGCCGGCCGCACCCGAGGGGGAGGACGCGCTCGGGGCCGGTGGGCTCAAGCGGTACGAGTGCGGCGCGGACCTGCGCATGCGGCCCGAGAGCGCCCAGAGCTCGGGCACCCTGCTGGAGTAGGCGGCCGGCGGGGCAGCCCGCCAGCGCCCCGAAGGTGCGGGTCGCCTCGGGGCGGTGGGGCTGACTGGGCGGGCGGGACTGGCCGGGCTGGTGGGGCGGGCGGGTAGCGGCGCAGGTCGGGGCGGGCTTCGTCGCGCGGGGCGTGAGGCCCGTCACCGTGGGGTCGGCGGAACCGGTACGGCGGCGCCGCGCGTCCTGACTGGCGTGCAGGGTCATGGTCCCGGCCGCACGGCCGACATCCGCTTCCGCCTCGCGGGCATCCTCCTCCTGGTGGCGCAGCTCGCCTTCATCGGCTGGCTCTCCCTGCGTCCACTGGCCGCCACCTGGGTCACGGCCAGCAACCTGGAGCCGTTGGCCTCCATCCGCGGAGACCTCGACGTCGGGTTCGCCGAGGCCACCCGGCGCATGGCGCGCGAGCTGCTGCTGTACGCGCCGCTCGGGGTGCTGCTGCCGCTGGCGGGGGGCCGCGTCGACGCCCACCGATTGGCGTCGCTGCTGCGTACGGTGCTGGCCAGCGCGTTGATCTCGTGCGCCGTCGAGCTGGCCCAGTCCACGGTCGCGGGCCAGGTCGTGGACGTGGACACGGTGCTGCTCAACACGGCGGGCGTCGCGCTGGCGCACCTGGCGGTGGTGCCCGCCGTACGGGCCCGGCTACGCCGCCGGGGGCAGGACCGGGCACCGGCCGCCCTTCCCCGGGAGGAGGCGGCCTCGGGGGTGACCCCGACGATCCCCAGGGTCGGCATCGCACCGTAGTGCGACGCCCCGTCGGCCGCAGGCACCTAGGGCCTGTCTGACAAAGGATCTTGGTTGGGTTGGCGGAGCCAGAGGATGAGTGCGGCGAGGTGGATGCCGGCCTTGTAGCGGGTGGCGAGTTTGTCGAAGCGGGTGGCGATCGCGCGGAATTGCTTGAGGCGGTTGAAGCAGCGCTCGACCACGTTGCGGGCCTTGTAAAGCTCGCGATCGAAGGCCGGCGGTCTGCCGCCGGCCTTCCCTCGCCGTAGGCGGTTGGCCTTCTGGTCCGCCCGCTCCGGGATCACTGCCCGGATGCCTCTGCCTCGCAAGGACTGGCGGATCGCCCGGGAGGAGTACGCCTTGTCCGCGATGACGGCATCGGGCCTAAGGCGCGGGCGCCCGGCGCTGGCCCGGGGCACCCTCAGCGCGTCCATGACCGTGTCGAAGACGGTGGAGTCGTTGACGTTGCCGGGCGTGAGGACAACGGCCAAGGGCAGGCCACGGCCGTCGCAGGCGAGGTGGAGCTTGGTGGTCAGCCCGCCGCGGGAGCGGCCCAGCGCCTGGCCAGCCGACGGATATGCCGGATCTTCCAGTTCGTCCCCCGCCGCCGCCCCCTTTTGCGGGCCCCGGCGGCGTGCTGATGCGCCCGGTTGATCGTGGAGTCGACCGACACCACCCACTCCACGGCTCCGATGGAGTCGTCACGGACCTGGACCTGCTCGAGCAGGCGAGCCCAGGTACCGTCCGCCTCCCAGCGAGCGAACCGCTCATAGACCGTCTGCCACGGTCCATAGCGTTCGGGCAGGTCACGCCACGGAGCACCGGTCCGCAACCGCCACAACACCCCGTTGATCACCTGCCGATG
This sequence comes from Streptomyces sp. 71268, assembly GCF_029392895.1. Classification (NCBI taxonomy): domain Bacteria; kingdom Bacillati; phylum Actinomycetota; class Actinomycetes; order Kitasatosporales; family Streptomycetaceae; genus Streptomyces; species Streptomyces sp. 71268. Next base: position 5,266,769 of record NZ_CP114200.1, on the reverse strand, counting down.
ATCCCGCCACGGCCGACCACGACCATCAACACCCGGCAGCAGCGGGACTACCCGCTCCCACGCCGCATCCGTCAGCTCTCCACGACCCACCACAAGACCAATTATCAGACAGGCCCTAGCGTGGAGCTATCGACAGTTCCTCGGGTGAGACCGCGGACGACGACAAGGAGTCACCCATGAACACCGCTCTCGTACGCCCCCAGAACAGCAAGATGATCGCCGGTGTGTGCGCCGGCCTGGCCCAGCGCTTCGGGACGTCCGCGACCACGATGCGGGTGATCTTCGTGGCCTCGTGTCTGCTGCCGGGGCCGCAGTTCCTGCTCTATCTCGCGCTGTGGATACTGCTGCCGGCCGACAACAAGAACCGGGCCGGCGCCTGGTGAACCACCGGCCCGGGCTCGTGCGCCGGGCGCGGGAGCGCGGGAGTGGGGGCCACTCGCGGCGGTGGGCCGCCCGCCCGTCGCCGGACGTGCGGCCCACCGTGGCCTGCGCGCGGAGCGTCAGCCCCCGATCGGCAGCCCGCCGAGCAGGCTCTGCACCGGGTTCGGAGCGGCCTTGGTGTCGGGCTTCGTGAGCTTCTCCGTCTTCTTCGGCAGCGTCTTCACCGCCTCCTTGGCCGGGCCCGTGACCGGCCCGAGCCCGGACGGGGCGGCCGACGCGGTTCCCGCGGCGGTGGCGGCGAAGGCGATACCCACGGCGGCGACGCCGAGGGTCTTGATCGTTCCCTGCTTCATCAGAAATCTTCCTTGGTACGGGGTTCTTGAGCGGCACTGCAACGTAGCCAGCCGCTCCGATGGCCCGCAAACACCGGAGATGGGCGGGGATGTCGGGAGTGCCGGTGCGTACCCGCACCGCCACCACCCCCGTCGCGGCACCCCACCGCACCAGGAGAACCGCTGGTCAGCGGCTATCCGACGGCGGTCTGGCGGAACAGCCACTCGGCCTTCAGCTCGGCGTATCCGGGCTTGATCACGTCGTTGATCATCGCCAGACGTTCATCGAAAGGGATGAATGCGGACTTCATCGCATTGACGGTGAACCACTGCATGTCGTCCAACGTGTAGCCGAAGGTCGAGACGAGGTGCTCGAACTCGCGGCTCATGCTGGTGCCGCTCATGAGCCGGTTGTCGGTGTTGACCGTGGCCCGGAAGTGCAGCTTGCGCAGCAGCCCGATGGGGTGCTCGGCATAGGAACTCGCGGCGCCCGTCTGCAGGTTGGAGGTGGGGCACAGCTCTAGCGGGACGCGCTTGTCCCGCACGTAGCTCGCGAGCCGGCCGAGCTTGATGCCGCCGTCCTCGGACACGTGGATGTCGTCGATGATCCGCACCCCGTGGCCGAGCCGGTCGGCGCCGCACCACTGGAGCGCCTGCCAGATCGACGGCAGGCCGAACGCCTCGCCGGCGTGGATGGTGAAGTGGTTGTTCTCGCGCTTGAGGTACTCGAACGCGTCCAGGTGTCGGGTGGGCGGGAAGCCCGCCTCGGCGCCCGCGATGTCGAAGCCGACGACGCCCAGGTCGCGGTAGCGGTTGGCCAGTTCGGCGATCTCCAGCGAGCGGGCGGCGTGCCGCATCGCGGTGAGCAGCGCGCCCACCCGGATGCGGTGACCGGCCGCGCGCGCCCGGCGCTCGCCCTCGCGGAAGCCCTCGTTGACCGCCTCGACCACCTGCTCCAGGGTCAGCCCCTGCTCCAGGTGCTGCTCGGGGGCGTAGCGCACCTCTGCGTAGACGACGCCGTCGGCGGCGAGGTCCTCGGCGCACTCGGCCGCTACCCGGCGCAGCGCCTGCACGGTCTGGAGGACGGCGCAGGTGTGGGCGAAGGTCTCCAAGTAGCGTTCGAGCGAACCGGAATCGGCCGCCGCGCGGAACCAGGTGCCGAGTGCGGTGGGGTCGGTCTCGGGCAGCCCCTCGTAGCCGTTCTCCCGGGCCAGTTCGACGATGGTGGCCGGGCGCAGCCCGCCGTCGAGGTGGTCGTGCAGCAGCACCTTGGGGGCGCGCCGGATCTGCTCCGGGTTGGGTTGCTGGGTGTTCTCGCTCGTCATCTGCGCACCATAGCCCCTACGCGCGTAGATCGCCCGGGGTAACCGGCTGGATAGATACGGAACAGTGACCAGTCTGCGTAGTGGAGTACACCGTTGCTTCTGCCATCGTTCTGACATGGCTCAGCAAGCGTTGCCGGAACGACCGGATCGAAGCGCCCGGCTGGGGCGGCCCGTGGGGGTGGCGGCGGAGGGGAAGGCCGTCGGTGGGGTGGCGCTGCTGCTGCCCGACGGTACGCCAACCGGAACCCGACGGCCGACCGCGCTGTCGGCCGCGGCGATGTGGCCGCTCGCGCGCGGGCTGGCGAAGGCGGGGCGGCCGGAGGGGCTGACGGCACACGTCGTCCGCTATCGATGTCGCGGCTGGAACGGGTCGGCCGCGGACCCCGTCGCGGACGCCGAGTGGGCCGTGGACGAGGTGGTACGGCGCTACGGGGACGTGCCGATCTGCCTGGTCGGGATGGGCATGGGAGCGCGGGCCGTGCTGCTCGCGGCGGGACACTCGGCCGTGGGCTCGGTCCTGGCCATCGCCCCGTGGCTACCGAGCCCGGAGGCCACGCTGAGCCCGGACCCGGTCAAGCACCTGGCGGGCAGACAGGTGCTCGTCGTGCACGGCAGCAACGACGAGCACACCGATCCCGAACTCTCTTACCGGCTCGTCGAGCGGGCCAAGAAGATCAACAACACGGTGTGCCGCTTCGAGGTGCACACCGACGGCCACCGCCTCCACCACCACCGGCAGGAGGTGTACGCGCTCGCCGCCGACTTCGCGCTGGGCTCCCTCTTCGACCAGGACTACGCGCGTCCACTGGCGGACGCGCTGGCCGCCCCGCCCCCGCTCGGCCTGCGGATGCCGCTCGCGGCGGGCTTCGGCTCCTCGCTGCGGCGGTAGCCCGGGCCGGGAGCGAGGCGGGAGCCGAGCCCGTGGGCTTGGCTGGGAGCCGGGCCGGCGGGCGCCGCAGGGGGTGGGGGGCGGCGGGGCTCGCAGGGCGGCACCGGGGCGCGGCGACGACTCGGCGGGAGCTCGGTGACGACTCGGCAGTGGCCCGGCGGCGGGGGGTCAGCAGCGGTGCGGGGATGGTGGTGCGGCAGCGTGGCCGAGGCGCGCGGCGTAGGGGGGTGGGGCGCACGGGGGTGGGTGCGGGGCGCATGGAAGACTTGTCGGCATGCCTCACCGCCGGCCGGTTTCCCGCACCCGTGTCCGCAGCCGTCGCACCGCGCTTGCCCGCGCGGCCGGCCTGATGTCCGGCGCGCTCGCCGCCACCGTGGCGCTCACCGGGTGCGGCAGCGGTAGCTCGTCGGGCAAGGCCACCTTCACCCGCAACGGGTCCAGCACCATCGAGACCGTGGCCAAGGCCGACCGTCAGGCCGCGCCTGACATCTCCGGGGCCGCGCTGGACGGCGAACGGCTCCGGCTCGCCGACTACCGGGGCAAGGTGGTCGCGATCAACCTGTGGGCCTCCTGGTGCCCGCCGTGTCGCGCCGAGACCCCGAGCCTGGTCAAGGTCGCCGCCGAGACCAAGGACGACGTGGCGTTCATCGGCCTGAACAGCGACCACGAGAAGGCCCAGGGCCTCAAGTTCGAGAAGGAACTCGGGGTGCGCTACCCGAGCTGGCACGACCCGACGGGCAAGTTGGCGCTGCACTTCCCCAAGGGCAGCTTCAACCCGCAGGGCATCCCGTCCACCCTCTTCATCGACCGCGACGGCAAGATCGCCGCCCGCGCGCTCAGCCCGGTCGGCGAGGACGACCTGCGCGAGGCCCTCAAGCCGCTGCTGGCCGAGAAGTCCTAGCCGCCGCGCGGCGCGGGACGCCGGCCGGACGGCCGGGCAGCGAGGGCGTCAGCGCGGACATCGGCGGCGACCGTCAGCGGGGCAGGAGTTGGCCTCGGCGGCTGAGCAGGAAGCGCTTGAAGGCGGTCACCGGCGGCGTGTCCGGGTGCCCGTCAAGCCAGGCCACGCCGATCTCGCGAACCGCGCGCGGTGCCGTGACCGTCAGCTCCACCACGCCGGGCCTCGGCACCGCGGGAGGTGGGAGCAGCGCCACACCGAGGCCGGCCGCCACCAGGCCGCGCAGCGTCTCGGCCTCCTCGCCCTCGAAGGCGATCTTCGGCGTGAACCCGGCCTCGGCACACACCGCGTCGGTGATCCGGCGCAGCCCGTAGCCCGGCTCCAGGGTGACGAAGAGTTCGCCGGACGCCTCGGCGAGGCGGACCCGCTTGCGGTGCGCGAGCCGGTGGTCGTCGGGGACCACCAGGCGCAGTTTCTGCTCGTCGAGGCGGCGTGCGACCAGGTCCGGGGCGTCGGGGACGGGCGAGGTCAGGCACAGGTCGAGGTCGCCGGCGCGGAGGCGTTCGAGCATCGCCTCGCCGTAGTTCTGGACGAGTTGGAAGCGCACCCGCGGATGGTCGGCGCGGAACGCCCGGAGCAGCCCGGGCACGGTCTCGGTGCCGAGCGTGTGTAGGAAGCCGAAGGCGACCTTGCCCGCGGCCGGGTCGGCGTCGGCGCGCACCGACTCCGCGGCCCGCTCCACCTCGGCCAGCGCCCGTTGGGTGGAGGCCAGGAAGGTGTGGCCGGCCGGGGTGAGCGAGACGGTACGGCCGTGCCGGGCGAACAGGGCGACGCCCAGGTCCGCTTCGAGCCGCACCATGGCCCGGCTCAGTGTGGACTGCGGCACACCGAGTTGCTGTGCGGCACGGGTGACGTGCTCGTACCGCGCCACGGCCGCGAACTGCACGAGTCTCGGCGCCAGGGCCGCCGCCCACGAGGCGGCGTGGGTGCCGGTCGCGGCCGGCACCGACGCGGACGAGGCCGGGCGCGTGGACGGGGACGGAGGCGGGCCGGCGGCCGGGGGCGGGGTCGGAGCCCGGGTGGGGGTCACGGCCGGCGGTCGCGCGGCGGTGGGTGTGTCCGACGTGACTTTTTCCTTTCCCTGACGTGACACGGAACGGGCTGACCTGCGCTCATGCACCATGGGATTGATTATCGCGATGTTGTGCATTGGACGCATGAGAGCGCCCTGCTTACGGTCGTGGACATGCCTCCTGCTGATACCGGGGCGTCCACCGAACTCCGTGTGGGCGCCTCTACCGCGCCGTTCCCCCGTTCCACCACGACCGCCGCCGCGTCGCCCGCCACGGCCGCGCCCGAGCGGCAGGCCGCGCCGGTCTCCGAGCCCGCCGCCGACTCCGGTCGCCTCGCGCGCCGTTGCCGCGCCGCCGCCTCCCGCGCGCGCCGGCGCCCGACCCCGCAGGGGCCTCGCCCCTGCCGCCCCGCCCCCGGCCGGGCCGCCCGCGAGAGCAACCCGAACTCCGGGCCCGCCAAGGCGCGTACGACCGAACAGGACCACGAGGCCGGTCGGCCCGTGCCGCGCGCGCAGGGATCGGCCGGCGGTGCGGGCGAGGGGGCCGACGCCGACGGCGGCAAGCTGCGTCCCGGTGGGCCCGGCTACCGACGGATGAGCTTCGGGCTGCTGGCGGCCGGCATCTCCACCTTCGCGCTGCTCTACTCGACGCAGGCGCTGCTGCCCGCCATCTCCGGTGACCTGGGCGTCTCGCCGGGCCAGGCGAGTTGGACCGTCTCGGCCGCGACCGGCGCCCTCGCGCTCGCCGTGCTGCCGCTGAGCGCGCTCTCCGAACGGTTCGGCCGGCGCACCCTGATGACCGCCTCGCTGAGCGTCGCCGCGGTCGTCGCTCTGCTCACGCCGTTCGCGCCCAACCTGGGCTGGCTGGTCGCGCTGCGCGCCGTCCAGGGCGCGGCGCTGGCCGGGGTGCCCGCGTCCGCGATGGCGTACCTGGCCGAGGAGGTGCGGGGCAAGGCCCTGGTCGGGGCGATCGGCCTGTTCGTCGCGGGCAACAGCATCGGCGGCATGTCCGGTCGCATCCTCACCGGCTGGGTCGCCCAGGCGTGGGGCTGGCGGGCGGCGCTGGCCGCGGTGGGGCTGCTGGCGGCGGTGTGCGCCGTGGTCTTCCGGCTCCTGGTGCCCCGAGCCCGGCACTTCACGTCGCACCCGGTCGGACCCCGCGCACTGGCCCGCACCATCGGGGGCCACCTGGCCGACCCGCTGTTGCGCCGGCTGTACGCGATCGGGGCGCTGTTCATGACCGTGTTCGGCGCGGTCTACACCGTCATCGGCTACCGGTTGATCGAGGAGCCGTTCAACCTCCCGCAGGGCGTGGTCGGGTCGATCTTCCTTGTGTACCTGGTCGGGACCCTGTCCTCGGCGGCGGCGGGGCAACTCGTCGCTCGGCTCGGCCGGCGCAGCGCGCTCTACCTGGCGGTGGGCACCACGGCGCTCGGCCTGCTGCTCACGCTGACCTCCACGCTGCTCGCGGTGCTGCTCGGGCTGGTGTTGATCACGGCGGGCTTCTTCGCCGGGCACGCCGTGGCCTCCTCCTCGGTCAGCCGCACCGCCACGACGGGCCGCGCGCAGGCGTCCGCGCTCTACCAGTCGGCGTACTACCTGGGCAGCAGCGCGGGCGGCACGCTGGGTGCCATCGCCTTCCACGCGGCGGGCTGGGAGGGCACCGTCGTGCTCGGCCTCGCGGCCATGGTCGGTGCGGCGAGCATCACGCTCTACGCGACCCGCAAGGCGCTGGCGCAGCGGCGGGCGCTGGCGGCGGCGCGGTAACCAGCGGAACCAGGCTGCCCGCCGCGTCGCCGGCCCGCCCGCCGGGCGGCCGTCCCCCCGCGCGAACGCGGTCGCGGAAGCGGCCTCGGGCGCGGCCATCACGCCGCCCGGGTGGCGAAGGCGCCGGTGCCGAGGGTCATCTCGAAGGGTTCGGGGAGGTGGAGGTCCGCCCCGAACCCGACCGCGCTGAGCACGCGATACGCCTCCCCCTTCGGGGCCCCGTACAGCGTGACGACGGGGCCCCGAAGGGCCCATCGGTCCACGAGCACGTACAGCGGGACACCGGCCAGCGCGTAGCCGGCGGCCTTGGTGGTGCGGTCCCGGTGGGCGCTGGCCCGCGACGTGATCTCGACCGTCATCCGGGCCGTGGCGGCGGGGACGTACGACGTGGGCTCAGCGCGCGGCGCACCCCGCTTCGACACCACCGCCAGGTCGGGGACGAAGATGCTCTCGCACTCGGGGACGGCCAGGCCCAGCCGCTGGTAGACCCCCCAGTCCGGCGGGATCGCCGCGTACAACCGCCGTTGGATCTGGTCCAGGACGTGATGGTGGTGGCGGTCGGGCGGGGGCGAGAGGGTGACGGCCCCCTCGATGAGTTCGGCCCGCCACCCCTCGGGGGCGTCCGACTCCTCCCAACCGCGGGCGAGATCGGCCCACCCGCCGGTCATGGCCGGCACCTGCTCGCTACGTCGCGCACTCATGACGCCCCCTCCTCGGGAACCGCCCCCTGCGGCTCCCGTGCGGTCACGTCATCCATCCCAGCACGATCCGTGGTCCCCGAGCCGGTTCGCCGCCCCACGCCACTCGAACGTGTGAGCGCATTCCGAACCCGCGCGCCCCCCGGGGCGATCCACCCACGCCCCGCCCGAGCCAACGCACCCGTGCCCCCACGCCCGGCCCAAGCCGACGCGCCCACGCGCCACCGCCCGCAGCGGTGTCCGCGCGCTAACCGATGCGGTCCAGCACCACCGGCTGCGGCTCGAACCGCGTCTCGGGCGGGGCGATGAGGACGCCGCCGTTGAGGGCCTCAAGGGCGTAGCCGAACTTCTCCGGGGTGTCGGTGTGCAGGGTCAGCAGCGGCTGACCAGCGGTGATGCGGTCGCCCGGCTTGGCGTGCAGTTCGACGCCGGCGCCCGCCTGGACCGGGTCGTCGCGGCGGGCGCGGCCGGCGCCGAGCCGCCAGGCGGCGACCCCGACAGCGTAGGCGTCCAGGGTGGTGAGCACGCCGTCGACGGAGGCGTTGACCACGTGCTGCTCACGCGCGACGGGCAACTCCGCGTCCGGGTCGCCGCCCTGGGCCAGGATCATCCGGCGCCAGTGGTCCATGGCCGAGCCGTCGGCGAGCGCCCGCGCCGGGTCGGCGTCGGGCAGCCCGGCCGCCGTCAGCATCTCGCGGGCCAGCGCCACGGTCAGCTCGACCACGTCGGCCGGGCCGCCGCCGGCCAGCACCTCGACCGACTCGCGCACTTCGAGGGCGTTGCCCGCGGTCAGCCCGAGCGGCGTGGACATGTCGGTCAGCAGCGCGACCGTGCGCACCCCGTGGTCCGTGCCGAGGCCGACCATGGTGGAGGCCAGTTCGCGGGCCTCCTCGATGTCCTTCATGAAGGCGCCGGAGCCGACCTTGACGTCCAGGACCAGCGAACCCGTGCCCTCGGCGATCTTCTTGGACATGATCGAGGACGCGATGAGGGGGAGGGACTCGACGGTCCCGGTGACGTCGCGCAGCGCGTACAGCTTCTTGTCGGCGGGGGCCAGGCCGTCGCCGGCCGCGCAGATGACGGAGCCGACGTCGGCCAGCACGCCGAGCATCTCGTCGTTGCTGAGCGCGGCCCGCCAGCCGGGGATGGACTCCAGCTTGTCCAGGGTGCCGCCGGTGTGGCCGAGGCCACGGCCCGAGAGCTGCGGGACGGCGGCGCCGCAGGCGGCGACGAGCGGGGCGAGCGGCAGCGTGATCTTGTCGCCGACGCCGCCGGTCGAGTGCTTGTCGGTGGTCACCCGGGGCAGCGAGGAGAAGTCCATCCGCTCGCCCGAGGCGATCATGGCGGCGGTCCAGCGGGCGATCTCGGCGCGGTTCATGCCGTTCAGGTAGATCGCCATGGCCAGCGCGGACATCTGCTCGTGGGCGACCTCGCCACGGGTGTACGCGTCGATGATCCAGTCGATCTGGGCGTCGGTGAGGCGGTGGCCGTCGCGCTTGGCGCGGATGACGGAGATGGCGTCCATGGGCGTGCGGGCCTTTCAGGGCGGGGGTGGCGCGGGGGCGCGCGGGGTGCGCGCGCCCCCGGCCGCCGCGCGGTCGGGTGCAGGCGGCCGCCCCGGGCGTCGAGACGAGGCAGGTGGCACGGCCACTGGCCCGTGCAACGTCCGGGGCGGTCCTATCGTTCGAGGTCGGCGCCGGGACCGGATTCGGCGCCCGGTTCGGGGTCGGCGCCGGGCCCGGGGGCGGCGGCGCGCTCGAGGTCGGCGGCGCCGAAGGCGTCCGGGAGGAGTTCGGCCAGCGGGCGGACGCCGCGGGCGGTGTCCATCCGGAGCCACGGGCCGCCGTGTTCCCACAGCAACTGCCGGCAGCGACCGCACGGCATGAGGATCCGGCCCTCGCGGTCGCAGCAGGTGAACGCGGTCAGCCTGCCGCCGCCGCTCGCGAACAGCGCGGAGACCAGGCCGCATTCGGCACACAGCGCGACCCCGTAGGCGGCGTTCTCGACGTTGCAGCCGCTGACCGTGCGGCCGTCGTCCACCAGGGCGGCGGCCCCGACCGGGAAGCCGGAGTAGGGGGCGTAGGCCCGGGACATCGCCTCCCGGGCCCGCTGCCGCAGCTCCTGCCAGGCGCTCTCGGGGAGCGGGGCGAGGGTGTCGGGGGCTTCGGTCATCCGCCCTGTCCCCTTCGGTAGGGCCTGTTGTTGGCCTTGGGCATGCGGAGCCGTTGCGCCGCCAGGGCCATCACCAGGAGGGTGACGATGTACGGCGTGGCGCCGACGAGCTCGTTCGGTACGGAGTCGGTCATCGCGTACCAGACGATCAGCAGCGCGGCGGCCAGGCCGCTCAGCCCCGCCGCGATGTAGTGCTGACGGGTCAGTCGCCATACGGCGAGTGCCAGCAGGCCGAGCGCGACGAGCAGTATCAGGGCGTGCACGGTGGTGCCGCCGCTGCGCAGTTGCAGCGCGTCGGAGTAGCCGAACAGGCCCGCGCCCATGGCCAGGCCGCCGGGGCGCCAGTTGCCGAAGAGCATGGCCGCCAGGCCGATGTAGCCCCGGCCGCCGGTCTGGCCCTCGTTGTAGATGTGCGAGCGGACCAGGGCGAGGAAGACGCCGCCGAGGCCGGCCAGCGCGCCGGAGGTGACGACCGCCGCGTACTTGTAGAAGTAGACGTTGACGCCGAGCGACTCGGCGGCGGTCGGGTTCTCGCCGCAGGAGCGCAGCCGTAGCCCGAACGAGGTCTTCCACAACACCAGGAAGGTGCCGGCGAACAGGGCGATGGCCAGCACGGTCAGCGCCGAGATGTCGGTGACCAGGCCGCCGAGGATGCCGGCCACGTCGGAGACCAGGAACCAGTGGTGCTTCTCCAGGTCGGCCAACCAGTCGGCAAGACCTGGCACGGTGAACTGCTGGATGTCGTCGACCTGCGGCGACTGCTTGGGGCTGCCGCCCTCGTCGGCCAGCGGCTCGAACCAGCGCTTGGCCAGGTACGACGTGGCGCCCAGGGCCAGGATGTTGATGGCCACGCCGGAGATGATGTGGTCCACGCCGAAGGTGACCGTGGCCACCGCGTGCACCAGGCCGCCGATCGCGCCGCCGAGCACCCCGGCCAGCACGCCGGTCCACGGCCCCCACTGGTAGCCGGCCCAGGCACCGAAGAAGGTGCCGAGGATCATCATGCCCTCAAGCCCGATGTTGACCACGCCGGCCCGCTCGGCCCACAGCCCGCCGAGGCCGGCGAGGCCGATGGGCACGGCCATGGACAGGCCGGCGGCGATCTGGCCGGATGAGGTGATGTTGTTGAACGCGGGGGTCTGGCCCGAGGCGACCTGGTCGATGATCTCGCGGACCACCGACAGCGTGATCAGGGCGCCCGCGATGATCAGCAGCACCTTGGCGAAGGACAGCCGTCCGCCGGCGGTCCGGGAGGCGCCGGGCGGGCCCTTCGGGGTCTTGGTGAGAGTCGGGGCGCCGCTCACTGGGCCACCTCCCGCTTGGTGAGATTGACGGCCTGCTGGGCGAGTTCGGCGCCCACCCGCTGCTGCTGGCGCTTGATGCCGAAGCGGCGCACCAGTTCGTACGCGATGACGACGCACAGCACGATCACGCCCTGCATCACGCCGACGATCTCCTTGTCGTACCCCTCGAACTCCAGCCGGTTGGCGCCGCGTTCCAGGAAGCCCCACAGCAGGGCGCCGAGCGCGATGCCGACCGGGTGGTTGCGGCCGAGGAGGGCCACGGCGATGCCGGTGAAGCCGACGCCGAGCGGGAAGTCGGCGGTGAACTGGTGCGTGTCGTTGAGCACGGTCGGCATGCCGACCAGGCCCGCCATCGCGCCGGAGAGCACCATGCTGGTGACGATCATGCGCTTGACGCCCACGCCGCTGGCCTGCGCCGCGGGCTCGGAGCGGCCCACCGAGCGCAGGTCGAAGCCGAACCGGGTGCGGCCGAGGACGAACCAGAACGCGAACCCGGCGAGCACGGCCACCACCAGGAAGCCCCAGACGGGGTCGAGGTCGCCGCCGGCCGGGATGGTGAAGAAGTGGCTGGACTCGGGCAGCGGCTCGGTCGAGACGATGTTGGTGTCGGGGTCGAGCACGCCGAGCCGGCCGTCCACGAGCAGGTAGCTGATCAGGGCGGTGGCCAGCGAGTTCAGCATGATGGTGCTGATGACCTCGCTGACGCCTCGGTAGACCTTGAGCAGTCCGGCGATCGAGGCCCACATGGCGCCGACCAGCATGGCCACCAGGATGATCAGCGGGATCTGCACCAGGCCCGGCAGGTTCATCGCGCCGCCGGCGGCTGCCGCGATGAAGGCGGAGAGCCGGTACTGGCCGTCCACGCCGATGTTGAACAGGTTCATCCGGAAGCCGATGGCGACGGCGAGGCCGGCCAGGTAGTACGTGGTGGCCTTGTTGAGGATGTAGACCTGGCTGTCGGCCTTGCTGCCGTACTCGAACATCACGCCGAAGGCGTTGAACGGCTCCTTGCCCGTGGCGAGCAGCACCAGGGCGGTCACCGTGAACGCGGCGACCAGGGCGAGGGCGGGCGCGGCGATCGCCAGCAGCACCCGCTCCTTGTCGAACTTCTTCATCGGCCCTCTCCCGGCCCGTCGGTGGGGTGCTCCAGGTGGCCGCTGGCCGCGCCGGTCATCGCCGAACCCAGCTCCTCGGGGGTGATCGAGGCGGGGTCGGCGTCGGCCACCAGCCGGCCTCGGTACATCACCCGCAGCGTGTCGGACAGGCCGATCAGCTCGTCCAGGTCGGCCGAGATCAGCAGCACCGCGAGGCCCTCGCCGCGGGCGGCGCGGATCTGGTCCCAGATCTGGGCCTGCGCGCCGACGTCCACGCCGCGCGTGGGGTGGGCGGCGATGAGCAGCTTGGGCAGGTGGCTCATCTCCCGGCCGACGATGAGCTTCTGCTGGTTGCCGCCGGACAGCGAGGCGGCCGTCACCTCGATGCCGGGGGTGCGCACGTCGTACTCGGCGACGATGCGCTCGGTGTCGCGCCGCGCGGCCCTCGGGTCGAGCAGCCAACCTCGGCTGTTGGGGGCCTCGGTGACGTGCCCGAGGATGCGGTTCTCCCACAGCGGGGCCTCGAGCAGCAGCGCGTGCCGGTGCCGGTCCTCGGGGATGTAGCCGATGCCGCCCTCGCGGCGGGCGCGGGTGGGGGCGTGCGAGATGTCCCGCCCGTCCAGCGTGATGGTGCCGCCGTCGGGGTCGCGCATGCCCATGATGGCCTCGACGAGTTCGGCCTGCCCGTTGCCCTCGACGCCGGCGATGCCGAGGACCTCGCCCTTGTGGATGGTGAGGTCGATGCCGTCGAGTACGGGGCGGCTCACGCCGTCCGCGTCGACGGCGCTCAGCCGCAGGTCGGCGACGCGCAGCAACTCCACGTCGGTGACGGTCGACTCGCAGGTCTGCGGCGAGGGCAGCTCGCTGCCGACCATCAGCTCCGCGAGTTGCTTGGCCGTGGTCTGGCTCGGCTCGACGGAGGCGACGGTGGTGCCGCGCCGGATGACGGTGATGTCGTCGGCGACCGACAGCACCTCGCCCAGCTTGTGCGAGATGAAGATGACGGTCAGGCCCTCGGCGGTCAGCTCGCGCAGGTTGTCGAAGAGCGCGTCGACCTCCTGCGGCACCAGCACCGCGGTCGGCTCGTCCAGGATGAGGACGCGGGCCCCGCGGTAGAGCACCTTGAGGATCTCCACCCGCTGCCGGTCGGCGACGCCGAGGTCCTCCACCAGCGCGTCGGGCCGCACGCCGAGCCCGTACGCCTCGGAGATCTCGCGCACCCTGGCGCGCGCCCTGGCCCCGATGCCGTGCAGCTTCTCGGCGCCGAGGACGATGTTCTCCAGGACGGTCAGGTAGTCGGCGAGCATGAAGTGCTGGTGCACCATGCCCACGCGGCGCGCGATGGCGTCGGCCGGGGAGTGCAGTTCGACCTGTTCGCCGTGGAGGGCGATGGTGCCCTCGTCGGGCCGCTGCATCCCGTAGAGGATCTTCATCAGGGTCGACTTGCCCGCGCCGTTCTCGCCGACGAGGGCGTGCACGGTGCCGCGGCGGACCGAGATGTCGATGTCGTGGTTGGCGACGACGCCGGGGAACCGCTTGGTGATTCCGCGGAGTTCTACGGCGTAGGGATGTTCCTCGCCGGCGGGTGGCTCGCCCGTGGGGGCGCTGGCGGCTTTGATGGCGACTCCAGAGGGTGGGGTGGTGGCGGCCCCGCGGGGAGCGGGAGGCCGCGCCCCAGGGGAAGGGCCCGGAGAAAGCAGCGGCGACGCGGCTTCCTCCAGGCCCGGTGCAACGGCCTCGCGGCCTGGGTGCGGGTCAGCCCGCGTAGGTGGACTTCACCTTGATGTCGCCCGCGATGATCTTCTTCTTGGTCTCTTCGATCTTCGGCTTGATGTCGTCGAGGAAGCCGCCGGAGTACGAGAGGGAGACGCCACCCTGCTTGAGGTCGTACGTCTGAACGCCGGTCATCGCCTTCTTGTCCTTCAGGACGCTGACGATGAAGTCGTAGACGGAGCCGTCCACGTTCTTCACCACCGAGGTGAGGATGGAGTTCTTGTAGTCGGCCAGGCCCTTTTCGTAGTACTGGTCGCCGTCGACGCCGATCGACCAGGCGCCCTTCTTCTTGGCGGTGGCCTCGATGGCGCCGGAGCCCGAACCGCCCGCCGCCGAGTAGATGACGTCGATGTTCTTGTCGAGCATGCCCTCGGCGATGTCCTTACCGCGGTCGGGCAGGCCGAAGCCGTCGGTGCTGCCCGGGGTGACCCACTGGACGTCCACCGTCGCCTTCGGGTTGGTCTCCTTGACGCCCTGCACGTAGCCCGCGGCGAACTTCTTGATCAGCGCGCTGTTGGTGCCGCCGATGAAGCCGACCTTGCCGGACTTGCTCTTCAGCGCGGCGGCGACGCCGGCCAGGTAGGAGCCCTCCTGCTCGGCGGAGACCAGGCTGGCCACGTTCTTGGCCTCGACCACCGAGTCGACGATGGCGAAGTCGGTGTCCTTGTACTTCTTGGCCGCCTTGGCGAGCGAGGGGGTGTAGGCGTAGCCGACGCCGATGACCGGGTTGTAGCCGGCCTCGGCGAGGTCGGCGAGCTTCTGGTAGCGGTCGGCCTCGGTGTCGGTGTTCTTGGCGGTCATCTCCTTGCCGCCCACCTTGAGGTCCTTCTTCGCCTTGTCGAAGCCCTTGGCCGCGGAGTCGTTGAAGGAGTGGTCGCCCCGGCCGCCGACGTCATACGCCAGGCCGATGCCCTTGTCCTTGTCCCCTTCTTCCGAACTGCTGCCACACGCGGTGGCGGAGAAGGCGAGAGCCGCGGTAGCGATGCCCGCGACGGCGATCTTGGATGCCCGGCGCACGAGGGTCCCCTTCACTCGAAGCGCCATCTGTGGCGCTGATTTCCGCCGCATCGTAACGCGCGTAGAACCGCAGAAAAGGGGAGTCAGTAAGCCGTTATCGGATCGTCGCGAACCTGCCGCGACGATCCCGTCTACGGCGGCCCTACGGAAGGTTGCGATCGAGCAAAGCGGCGGCCGTGAACAGCTCCACTCCCACCTCGATGGCCTCCTCGTCCACGTCGAAGTCCCCGGCGTGCAGGTCGCGGCGGGTGGTGTCGCCGACGCGGCGCACCCCGAGCCTGGCCATCGCGCCCGGAACGTGCTCCAGGTACCAGGAGAAGTCCTCGCCGCCCAGGCTCTGCTCGGTGTCCTCGACGGCGTCCGCGCCGCGCCGGGCCGACATCGCGCGCCGCAGCAGCTCGGTCACGTCCGGCTCGTTGACGACCGGTGGCACCCCGCGGATGTAGTTGATCTCGAACTTCGCCCGGTGCAACGTGGCGACCTCCTCGATCGCGGCGTGCACCAGGTCCGGCGCCGACCGCCAGCCCGGCAGGTCGAGGCAGCGCACCGTACCCGACAGCTCGGCGTGTTGCGGGATGACGTTGGAGGCGTGGCCCGAGGCGATACGGCCCCAGGTCAGCGCCAGCCCGGAGCGGGTGTCCACGCGGCGGCTGAGCACCGCGGGCACCTCGGTGGCGACCTTGGCGGCGGCGGTGACCATGTCGGTGGTCAGGTGCGGCCGGGCGGTGTGGCCGCCCGCGCCGTCGAGGGCGATCTCCACCCGGTCGCAGGCCGAGGTGATGGGCCCGACGCGCAGCCCGAGCCGCCCGACGTCCACCCGCGGGTCGCAGTGCACGGCGATGATCCGGCCCACCCCGTCCAGCACGCCGTCCTCGATGATGTCGGCGGCCCCGCCGGGCAGCACCTCCTCGGCCGGCTGGAAGATCAGCCGCACCGGGTGCGGCAGCCTGCCCTCACGGGCCAGCTCGGCCAGGACGAGACCGGCGCCGAGCACCACGGTGGTGTGCACGTCGTGCCCGCAGGCGTGCGCCCGGTCGGGCACGGTCGAGCGGTAGGCGACGGTCTTGGTGTCCGGGATCGGCAGCGCGTCGATGTCGGCGCGCAGTGCGAGGAAGGGCCGGCCGTCGTCCCGACGCGCGCCCGCGCCGTCGCCCGGGTACCCGTCGCCGTACGCCGAGCGCGCGTCCCCCTCGCCCCGCTCGGCCGCGCCGTCGTCGATCAGCCGCGCCGGGTCGATGTCGCACACGAGGCCGGTGCCGGTGGACAGGGCGCGTGGCGCGAGGCCGGCCTGCTCCAGTCTGGCCTTGATGGCCGCGGTGGTCCGGAACTCGCGGTTCCCCAGCTCGGGATGCATGTGCAGGTCCCGGCGGAACGCGATCAGTTCGGCGCGCAGCGCGGCGGGCAGCCGGCCGGGCAGCTCGGCCTCTGCGGTGACACCGGGCAGCTCGGCTTCGACGGTGGCTTCGGGCTCAAGGTCGCGGGGCGTTACGTGGTTCACGCGTGCAGCGTAAGACGCCACGCGGGGCAACTGCGCGGCGATCAACAAAAGTTCAGCCCGTTAGGGGAAGAAAAATCGGGCCGCTGGTCGCATGAGTGGCGACCCCGTGGGGTATGAACGCTGTTTACGCTCGCCCGCCGAACGGCGGTCCGCTCACCCAGGGTGAGCGGACCGGGAAGCGCGGCGAGGCTACGGCTGACTCGGCGAAGCCGGCGCGTACGGGAGTCTCTGCACGTCGCGGGCGGTGCCCGTGACGCCGGACAGGAACCCCTGGGCGCGTGGCGAGGCGTTCGAGGTCAGCCAGGCCGGATCGACGTCACACACGGCGACCTTGATGCCGGTGCCCGCGAGCGCCAGCGGCAGCGTGTGCACGACCGTCGAGGGAAAACTCAAGATCATCCGCCCTATGGGACCGCGCCGGGCGATCACCTCCAGCGGGAGGTCGGGCCGCACGATCTCCAGGCCCACCTCGACGCTGATCCGGTGCAGCTTGTCGGTGGCCTCCTTGCGATGCGCGAAGTAGCGCGTGGCCCCGTGCTCGCGGGTCAGCGCCGTGACCGCCTCCACGTACCGCTCCAGGTCCACCACGCCGGTCTCCACCAGCGAGGTGCCCACCAGGTCGGTGCCGCCCGTCAGCTTGGGCGGGCCGAACCGGGCCCGGGTCCAGGCGAACGTGTTGGAGGTGACCATGACGCCGGACGGCGGGTCGACCGGCATCGAGCTGAACACCTCGACCCGACGGCGCTGACCAGGCGTCAACCGGCGCCGCGCGCCCGCCGAGACCGGCGCGAACACCAGGTCGCGCGGGCCACGGCTGCCGCGCCGGTGCCAGCGCTCAAGGCGTTCGCCGCGCGTCAGTTGGGAGATGAACTCCATGGTGGCGGTGCCGTCGTCCACGACGATCAGGTCGCGGGCCTTGGTCATGGTCAGCAGGAGTTGCACGTAGCGCGAGAACGGATCGCCGATGACGATGCGCCGCGCGGCGCGCAGCAGCGAGGCCAGGCCGCTGATGGTGCGGAATGGCGCGGACGCGCCGCCCCGCGCCTCCTCCCAGCGCACCCGCACGCCCTCTTCCCTGGCCAGCTCCGCCATCCGACGGAGCTGGCCACGGGTCATCGGGTCGTGCGGCGACAGCACGATGACGGTCAGGTCCCCCGGTGCCCCAACACCGGTGTCCCCTCCGACCCGGGCGCCCGCCGGGGCACCGGAGCCGTCCGCGTCGTCGGCCGCCACGCGCGGCGCGTCGACCGTGTGGTCGGAGGCGCGGAGCGCGTCTGTATCTCCCGACGCGCGGAGCGCGTCTGTGCTCCCCGACGCGCGAAGCGCGCCGGCACCCTCCGACGCGCGAAGCGCGTCAGCGTAGGCCCACTCCAGAACATTCAACAGTTGCACCGGGCTCTCCACGAAGGCGAGCGTGCTGCCCGGGGCGGCGTCCTGGGGGGACGCGCCGCGCCCGGGCAGCGCCCGGGCGCGGCGTTCGGAACCGGCCCCACCCGCGGTGGGGGTCGGTTCCGGAACAGGGCCGAGCGGCCCTGTGGTTGAGCTCACGAGGTCTACCTCACGCTCTCGGCGGCCTCGCCTCGCGACGAGGCCGCACTGCCGACGGGAGTTGCCGGGTGCCTGGCCCGGAAGGCGGCGCGGCGTGCCCACGGCCCGTGGACACGGGTCACACGGTGGCGGGCTCGCGCTCCTCGGACTCGGCGATGACGCCGGTGACGCGGCGCAGCTTCTTCATCGGGCCCAGCTCGCTCTCGTACACCTTCTTGACGCCGTCACCGAGAGACTCCTCGATGGTGCGGATGTCGCGGACCAGGCGCTGCAGGCCCTGCGGCTCCACGGAGGCGGCCTGGTCCGAGCCCCACATGGCGCGGTCGAGGGTGATGTGACGCTCCACGAAGGTGGCGCCGAGCGCGACCGCGGCGAGCGTGGTCTGCAGGCCCGTCTCGTGGCCCGAGTAGCCGATCGGCACGTTGGGGTACTCGGCCTGCAGGGTGTTGATGACCCGCAGGTTCAGCTCCTCGGCCTTGGCCGGGTAGGTGGAGGTGGCGTGGCAGAGCAGGATGTTGTCGCTGCCCAGCACCTCGACCGCGTGCCGGATCTGCTTCGGCGTGGACATGCCCGTCGACAGGATGATCGTGCGGCCGGTGGCGCGCAGCGCGCGCAGCAGCTCGTCATCGGTCAGCGAGGCGGAGGCCACCTTGTGCGCCGGGAGGTCGAACTTCTCCAGGAAGGCGACGGCCTCGGTGTCCCACGGGGAGGCGAACCAGTCGATGCCGCGCTTCTTGCAGTGCTCGTCGATCTTGCGGTACTCGTCCTCGCCGAACTCGACGCGGTGCCGGTAGTCGATGTACGTCATCCGGCCCCAGGGGGTGTCGCGCTCGATGTCCCACTGGTCGCGCGGGGTGCAGATCTCCGGGGTGCGCTTCTGGAACTTGACCGCGTCACAGCCGGCGTCGGCGGCGACGTCGATCAGCTTGAACGCGTTCTCCAGGTCACCGTTGTGGTTGATGCCGATCTCACCGGTGACGTAGACCGGCTGGCCGGGCCCCGCGGTCTTGGCGCCGAGGGTGCGGAGGCGGGTGGAGCTCATGAAGACAGTTCCTTTCCAAGAATCCACGAGGCGATCTCGCGGATCGCACCGTCTCCTCCGGGGGTGGAGGTGACCGCGCGTGCGGCGCCACGTACGACGTCGTGCGCACCGGCGACCGCCACGGGCCAGCCGACGAGGCCGAAGCACGGGAGGTCGTTGACGTCGTTGCCGACATAGAGCACGCGCTCGGGCGCGATGCCCTGCTCCTCGCACCACTGCTTCAGTGCGAGGTCCTTGCGGTCGATGCCGTGGAGTACGGGAACCCGCAGCTTGCGGGCCCGCGCGGCGACGACCGGGTTTTGCTCCGTGGACAGGATCAGCAGCGGGATGCCGGCTCGGCGCATCGCCGCGATACCGAGCCCGTCGCCGCGGTGTACGGCGACGAGTTCGCGTCCTTCGGAGTCGATCAGCACCCTGTCGTCCGTCTGGGTGCCGTCGAAGTCGATGACCACCGCGTCGATGTCGTCGCGGGTGGGCAGGTGGGTGGGGAGGTAGTCGCCGCGGGCCTTCGGCCCCGGCCCGTCCAGGAGCGGGGCCAGCGCGCGGGCGCGCTCCAGGTCGTGCGGGTCGTCGATCTCCAGGACCCGCGCGGCGTCGGTCCGTACCAGCGCCGTGTGGCCGAAGAAGCGGTGCTTGTGGACGCGGAAGCCGTCGGCGCGCATGCCGTAGGCGGCGCCGGTCTCCAGCAGGTCCTGCGGCCGGTCCTGGCGGCGCGGGCGGAACGACTTGTCGTGGTTGACGCCGAAGCCGCCGCTGGCCCCGTCGGCCGCCGGAGCGGCCGTGGCCGAGCCCGCCTCGGCCTCGCCGGCCGCACCGGACTCGTCCGCGTCGCGCCAGACGAAGCCGTGGAAGGGGGCGACGGTCAGCGCGGTGTCGGCGCCGCCGTCGAGGATGGCGCCCACGACGCCGTCGATGTCCTCGCGGGTGATGAACGGGCTGGTGCACTGCACGAGCAGCACCACCTGCGTGCTGCCGGGCCCGTCGTGCCCGGCCTCGTGCGCGTCCATGGCGTGCAGTACGGCCGCCTCGCTGGTGGCGGTGTCGCCGGCGATGGCGGTGGGGCGCTGGATGACGTCGGCGCCGGCGCCGCGCGCGGCGGCGGCGATGCCCGGGTCGTCGGTGGAGACCACGACGTCGGTGACCAGCCGGCTGGCGCGGCACTCGCGCACGGCGCGGGCCACCAGCGGCACGCCACCGACGGCGGCGAGGTTCTTGGCGGGTACGCCCTTGGAGCCGCCGCGCGCGGGGATCACCGCGAGCACCCGGCCGCCGCCGGCCCGTTCGCCGTCGCGGCCCTCGGCCGTCGTGCTTGTGCCCGGCGCGCTGGCGCGTCCTGCGGGCTCCGAGGTGGACATGGCGGCTCCTGACTCGTGGCGCTGCGCGCCTGGTGGTTCGTGGCGCTGCGCGCCGGGGTGGGTGGGGGGCGTCCCCGGTGTGACCTGCCGGTCCCGCGGCGGCCTGGCCGGGTGGGCGTCGGTGGTGGGGTGGCCCCGCTCGGTCGCGGGCGCCGGGCCCGCGGTCGGCTCCTGGGCCCGTGCGGTGGTGCGCTCGCCGGGCGCGGGCGTCACAGCTCCCCCATGCGGCGGATGACGGGGGCCACCCGCTGCACGCCGTGCCGGTAGGCGCCGCGCGCGGCCTCGCGCATCGTGTTGCGGACGACCCGCTTGAACCCGGAGGCGTCCTGCGGCTCGACGCTGACGCCGGGGCGCGGGCTGCCGTCGGCCTGGAAGCCGTAGCGACCCAGGATGCGCGGCAGGTAGCCGGGCGCGGTGACGGCCGTGTAGTACGGGGTGACCGGCGGCAGCGGCGGGCCGGTGAGCAGGTCCTCCAGCCGGTTGCGCACGGCGTCGAAGGCGTGCTCGTACGCGCCGTCGGCCGCGGCCACGCCCTGCCGCTCGACCCACTCCGGGTCGGCCTTGGGGCGGTAGCCCGCATCGAGCTGGTCCCAGGAGGCCAGGCAGCCCGAGCCGAGGAAGTGGTGGTTGCCCAGGCCCTCGCGGATGCCGAGGTCGGTGAGGATGGCGGTGGGGATGTTCCGGTGCAGCGATTCGAGTGCGGCCGTGGAACTCACCGTCACCAGCAGGTCGGCGCCGTCCAGCACCTCGCCCATGTGCCCGTAGACGAGCCGGAAGTTGCTGGGCAGCGCGCCCGCGTGCCGGTCGGCCAGCTTCTGGTAGGGCAGTTCCTCGATGTGCGTGGTGTGCTCGCCCGGCTTGCTGCGCAGCTTGACCAGGACCTCGCGGTCGGGGTGCTTGCGGGCGTGCTCGACGGCGCGGCGCAGCAGGTAGGCGCGGTCGGCGCGGTTGTCGGGCACGGACGGCTGGACGGCGAAGACGACGGTGCCACCGGTGTAGGGGCGCCGGGTGCGCGCGGTCTCGTCGTACGGGTCGCCGCCGAGGAAGGGCAGCGCGCACTCGACGACCACGTCGGGGTCGGCGCCGACGCCGCGGTAGACCTCGCGGAAGCGCTCGGCGTCGTAGCGGCTGTTGGCCAGCACGATGTCGGCGCCGTTGCGCAGCAGCAGGCCGTCGGCGAGCTTCTCGTAGACGACACCCACGTAGCCGGTGATGAGGACCGGGCGGTGGTCGGCGTCGCGCAGGGCGTGACCGAGGGCGTGCAGCATGGCCTGGACGCCGCCGCCGACGCAGGAGAGCACCACGGCGTCGTAGCGCTCGCGCTCTATCGCGTGGAGGAACTCGATGCCCGTGACCTCGCGCATGGCGTCCGCGCGCACCCCGACCTCGGAGAGCTGACGGGCGGTGGGGGTCGCGCGTCCTCGCAGCAGGTATCCGTCGAGACGGTGGTCCGGTGCGACGCGGTGTGCGGTGAGCGCGCCCCACTTCCACCGAGTGTCGGAATCTGCGAGAACGGCCACACGAGGCTGGGAATTGGTACGGGTGGGCACGTCGCTGACGCTAGGAAGGGTTTGCGAGTCACGGCCCAACACAGACGCAACAAACGGTTAACAGCATGTCGACTGTTGGCGAACCCGGCCGCGAGAGCAGCGGGTTAACCATTCCGCCTTCCTTCGTTCACCTTCTCGTAGGCCATAGGTCAAGACGAATGCCGGGCGGACACCTACCGTCACCCGAGTGGTTAAGCTCTCCGTCATCGTGCCGTTCTACAACGTGCAGACCTACGCACCAGACACACTGAGAAGTCTGCGCGCCAACGCGCGGGAGGACTTCGAATTCATTCTCGTCGACGACTGTTCACAGGACGGGACCCCCGAGCTGTTGGAGCGCGCCGAGCGCGACCTGCCCGGGGCGGTCCTCGTACGGCACGAACAGAACGGCGGGCTCGCCACCGCGCGCAACACGGGTCTGGACGCGGCACGTGGCGAGTACCTGACCTTCCTCGACGGGGACGACTGGCTCGCCCCCGGGTATTACGAACAACTCCTTGCCGCCATGGAGGAGTTGGGTTGCGACTTCGTGCGCACCGACCACGTGCAGGTGACCAACCGGGCGCGCTCCATCCACCGGGTGCCGGTCGGACTGCGCAACACGGTGCTCAATCCGCGCGACGTGATCCTGCCGTCCGACCGCTCCACCTCCGTCGACTACGCCTTCGCCTGGGCCGGCATGTACCACCGGCGGCTGCTCGACGACGGGCTGCTGCATTTCCGGGACGGGCTGCGGACCGCCGAGGACCGGCCGTGGATCTGGAAACTGCACCGCGAGGCCAAGTCATTCGCGGTCCTGGGCATGCTCGGGGTGTTCTACCGGCGCGGGGTCGCCTCGTCGCTCACGCAGATCGGCGACGTCCGGCAGCTCGATTTCATTCGCGCGTTCGACCAGGTGATCGAGGAAACGTCGCGCGATCGGGAAGCCGCGCGTTTCCTTCCGAAGGCCGTGCGCACCTATTGTGCGATCATTTCCCATCACCTTGGTGGCATTGAAAGGTTTGAACCGGCCGTGGCACGTAAGTTGCGCATCATGAGCGCGGCGGCGATGAAGCGGATGCCGCAGCAGGTGCTGAACGAGGCGCTCGACGCGATGGACTACGATCGCGCCGCCCGGCTGCGCAAGCTGCGCCGCCGCCCCGTCGGCCCGGAGGTCGCGGTCTGATGAACACGCGTAACCGCACCCAGATCTTCTTCGCGTCCACGCTGTACGGCGCCGCCACGCTGGCCGCCGCCATCGACGCGGACTGCTTCGCCGAGGCTGACCGCCGACTGCTGCTGATCAGCAACAACGCGGCCATCCCGGAGACCACCCCGAGCCTGGACGAGATGCCCGGCTTCGAGGTGCTGCGCACCCGGTTCGACGGCGTGCTGTCCTGGAACGAGACCATCAGCCCGTTCCACCCCGGCGGCTGGTCCCCGCGCGCGGACGACGCGCCGCTGTGGGAGCGGCACCTGCGCCTGCTGTGGGGCCTGGGCGACGACGACATCGAACTCGTCCTCGAATCGATCCAGGTCAACCCGGCCCTCGCGGTGGCCAGGCTGTTCCCCAACGCCCCGCTTGAGGTCTACGCGGACGGCCTGATGAGCTACGGGCCGACCCGCAACAAGCTCTCCCCGCTGGTCGGCACGCGGGTGCGCAGGCTGCTCCACCTGGACCTGGTCCCGGGGCTCAAGCCGCTGCTGCTGACCGAGTTCGGCGTCCCGTCGGAGATCGTGCCCACCGACCACTTCACCAAGGTGCTCGACGAGATCGCCGGGGTCTCCCCCGAGGTCACCGTCCCGGACGCGGTCCCCGGCACCAAGGGCCCGGCGCTGCTGCTCGGCCAGTACCTGTCGGCACTCGACATCCTCACTCCGCAGGAGGAGGAGGAACTGCACGTCCGGATGTTGCGCGGAGTGGTCAGGCTCGGCCACCGCGAGGTGGTCTTCAAGCCGCACCCGACCGCGCCGGCCCGCTGGTCGCGCCTCCTCGAGACGGAGGCGAGCACGCTCGGCGCCGAGCTGACCGTGGTGGACTCGCCGGTGCTGGCCGAGGTCCTCTACCAGCGCACCCGGCCCTCGCTCGTCGTCGGCTGCTTCTCCACCGCGCTGATCACCGCGAGCGCCCTGTACGGCCTGCCCGTCGCCCGCACCGGCACCGAGATCCTGCTGGAGCGGCTGACGCCGTACCAGAACAGCAACCGCGTGCCGGTGACCATCGTGGACGCGCTGCTGCCCAACCTGGACGACCACGCCGCGGTCCAGGCGTGGCAGGCACCGCCCGGCGACCGCGCGGGCAAGGAGCTGACCGGCCTGGTCACCGCCGTCGGCTTCGCCATGCAGGCGAAGATCTACCCGGACCTGCGGCCGGCCGCCGAGCGCTACCTCTCCGCCAAGCTCAACGCCCACACCTGGCGGTACTTCAAGCGCCGCCGCCTGACCGCGCTCGGTCTGCCCGGCGCGGTCCCCTCCCACCTCTCGTTCCTGCCGCGCAACCCCACGGTGCGCAAGGTGGCCCGCAGGGCCCGCGCCGTACAGCGCCAGATCAAGAAAAGGGCAGCCTTCGGATGACGGCTCCGAGTACCGCACCGGGGCCGCTCCCCGATGCCGTGACCGCCACACCCCCGGCCGACAGGTCGGGGGTGCCCGACGCCCCGGTCGCCGCCCTGGAGGGCAAGCCTCCGGGGCAGCGTCCGCCGTCGCGGCTACGCGCACTGGACGGGCTGCGACTGGTCGCGGCGCTCATGGTCGCCTGCTACCACTACGGGGGGCGCGACGGCGAGATCGCCAAGGCGTGGGGCTCGTCCCCCTCCCACCAGTTCCCCACCGCGTCCGAGTGGTTCGCCTACGGCTGCCTCGGCGTGCAGATCTTCTTCGTCATCAGCGGCTTCGTGATCTGCATGAGCGGTTGGGGCCGTCCGCTCAAGGACTTCTTCGCCTCCCGCGTCTCGCGGCTCTTCCCCGCCTACTGGGCGGCGATCATCCTGGTCACGGCCGTCTTCGCGCTCCCGGCCGTGGCGTTCGCGACCGTCTCGCCCAGCGACACGCTGGTCAACTTCACGATGCTCCAGCAGCCGCTTGGCGCCGACCGCGTGCTCGGCGTGTGCTGGACCCTCTGGGCGGAGCTGCGGTTCTACGCGCTCTTCGCCCTGTTCGTGGTGTTGCCGGGGGCGAGCCGGCACCGGGTCGTGCTGTTCTGCGCGGTGTGGACGCTGGCCGCGGCCATGGCCGACGCCGCCGACCAGCCACTTCTGGACATCGTGCTGATGCCGGAGTACGCGCCGTACTTCATCGGCGGCATCGGCCTCTATCTGGTGCATCGTTTCGGCAATGACGCCCTGGCATGGGGCATCGTCGGGGTCAGCTTCCTGATAGGACAGCGGTACGCGGTGGACGAGCTCTGGCACCCCCAGAACCCGGACTTCTTCTCGTACCGCCACACCTCGGTCATCATCGGCATCGTGGCGCTGGGTTACCTGGCCGTCGCCCTCGTCGCCCTCGGCAAGCTGAACTGGGCCAACTGGCGCTGGCTCACCGTCGCCGGCGCCCTGACCTACCCCTTCTACCTGGTCCACGAACACCTGGGCTGGGTCGCCGTGGAGACGCTCCACCAGGACCTCGACATCCCCTCGCACGCGACGTTCGCGCTCACCATCGCGATCATGCTCGCCCTCGCCTGGCTGCTGCACAAACTGGTCGAGAACCCCCTGACCCCGGTCATCAAGCGATCGGTCTCCGGCAAGCGGAAGCGGTAGGTAGCGGTAGCTGCGGAGCGACCGCTGACCCCAGCGGCCCGGCACGCGCGCACAGCGCGTTGCCGGGCCGTTCGCGTTGTGGGGCGTTTGTGGGGTGGGGGTGCTGGTGTTGCGGGGGTGGCTCGCGTTGCGGGGGCGTTCGGGTCGCGGGGTCGTGCGCGCGTGGCAGGGTCCCGGTCGCGTCGCGGGGCCGTGTGTGTGGCGGAGCCGTTCGCGTCGCGGGGCTGGTCAGGCGGGTTGGCTCGCCTGGCTGGAGGGGGCGGGCCTGGCCAGCAGGGTGGCCTCAAGGCCGGCGACGATCACCCGCAGCCCCTCCTCGAACCGGTCCCCGTAGTCGTGGAAGAGGTCCGGGCCGGCTTCGACCGCCAGCGGGAACTCCGACCCTATGAACTCGGCGCGCTCCGCCACGTCGTACCCGGGCGCGCGCTCCCCCGGTACCGGGTGCACCGCCTGCTCCTCGATGACGAAGCCGAGGGTGTAGGTGAACGCGATGAACGAGGCGCGGGCGGCCAGCCCCGCCGGGTAGCCGGCGTCGACGAACACCCGCAGGTGCGCGTCGAGCGACTGCGCGTGCCCGGCGTCGGTGAAGCGGCTGCCGCTGAAGACCTTCGCGCCGTCCCGCAGGCCGAGCAGCGTCCGCCGCAGCCGCCTGCTGGACTCGGTGAGTTGCCCCTGCCAGGTGTCCGCGACGATCGGATGGTCCTCGCGCATCCGGCGGTAGATCGCCGTGGCCATCTCGTCCAGTAGCTCCTGCTTGTTCTTGAAGTGCCAGTACAGCGCGGGCGCCTGCACGTTCAGCTCTTTGGCGATCCTGCGCAGCGTGAGCCCGTCGAGCCCCACCTCGTTCAGCAGCCGCAGCGCGGTGTCCACCACCTGGGCCCGGTCCAGTCGCGTCGTCGCCATGTGGCCATTTTCCCCTCCCGCGCCGGTCCCCCGCCCCAGGGGCCGGCGAACCCTTGACAGCTTAACGACGTTAAGGGCACACTCCGAGTACGGCGAATTTAACGACGTTAAGGAGTTGTGATGGCTGCTCGCTCGACACCCGACGCGTCGTCGACGCCCGGATCCACCGCCGCGCCCGACACCCCACCTGAGGGGGCGGCTCCCGGGGTGGCGCGGCCAGCGCGGGCAGTGGACGCCTCCGCGCCAGGGATGCCGACAGGGCCGGCGACAGGCCCGCTGTCGCAGGCCGCGGCGGAGGTCGCACCGACGGCCGTGCTGATCGTCGGTGCGGGTCCGACGGGCCTCACGCTCGCCTGCGACCTGGCTCGGCGCGGCGTGCCCGCGCGCGTGATCGAGCAGTCGGCCACCCTCTTTCCCGGCGCGCGCGGCAAGGGCATCCAGCCGCGGACCCGGGAGATCTTCGACGACCTCGGCATCGGCCCGGCCATCACCCGGTTCGGTGGCCCGTACCCGCTCATGCAGCGGTGGCGCGGCAGGCAGCGCCTGGAGGAGTGGGAGATGCTGGACCGGGCCGAGCCACACGAGGGCGCTCCGTATCGCGAGACGTGGATGGTGCCGCAGTGGCGCACCCAGGAGCTGTTGTACGAGCGGCTGCGCGAACTGGGCGGCAGCGTCGAGTTCCGCACCAGGCTGACCGGGTTCCACCAGGACGCGCGCGGCGTGAGCGCGACGGTGGCGAGACCCTCCGGCCCCGACGAGACGATCCGGGCCGCCTATGTCATAGCGGCCGACGGCGGGCGCAGCACGGTGCGCCGGCTGACCGGCGTACCCATGAGCGGACACACGGTGGACCCGCTGCCGATACTGGTCGCCGACGTACGCCTCGCGACCTCGTACGACGCGGCGCCCCACGCCGTGCCCGACGACCTGGGGGCACTCCACCCGGCCTCGGACGCGGTGGATACGGCGGACGCGGTGGATACGGCGGTGGGTGCGGCGGACGCGGCCGGGTCAGCCAACGAGACGGCCGGTCCTGGCGGCACCGAGGCGCTAGAGGGTTCCGAGTGGCTGGCGGCGGCGCAAATCGATCGCGACCACTGGCACGTGTGGTCGGAGGGCCAGGACGGGAGCACGGCGCTGTGTCCGCTCGCCGGTACGGACACGTTCCAGTTCCTGGCCCAGTTCGATGACCCGGACGCCGTGCCGGACACCACTGCCGACGCGGTGCGCCGGTTGCTGGCCGAGCGCACGTCGCTGCCCGCGTCGGCCGTCCGCGAGGTGCTCTGGGCCTCGGACTTCCGACCGCGCGCCGCCATGGCCGAGCGGTTCCGGATCGGCAGGGTCTTCCTGCTCGGCGACGCGGCCCACGTGCACTCGCCTGCCGGCGGCCAGGGCCTCAACACCAGCGTGCAGGACGCCTACAACCTCGGCTGGAAGCTGGAGCAGGTGCTGCGACACGGCGCACACGAGAGCCTGCTCGACACCTACGAGGAGGAGCGGCTACCCATAGCCGCCGAAGTGCTCGGCCTCAGCACCCGACTGCATCGCGCGCGCCCGCTCGACGAGGCCGGCGGCGGCGTGCGGATGGGCTCCGACACCCACCAGCTCACCCTCTCGTACGCGGGAGGCTGGCTCGCCGTGGACCGTCGTGCCCCGCGCCCGGCTCCGGACTCCGACGCCGACTCTGACGCCCTCCGCCCCGGCGACCGGGCCCCGAACGCGCGCTGTGTGGACGCCGCCGGCAAGGAGTTCGCCCTCTTCGACGCCTTCCAGGGCCCGCACTTCACCCTGCTGGACTTCCGCACCGCCCACGACCTACCCGACACGCCCACGCCACCCGCCCCGCACGCCCCCCGCGACGAGCCCTCCCAGACCGCCCCCCTCACAGCCGCCACCGCCACCGCCACCGCCACGGCCGCCGGACCGCCAACGCTCCCCCAGCCCACCCACCACCACGACCAGGTCCCACTGCGGCACATCGTCATACGACACGCCTCCGCGCACGCCCAACAGCGGTACGGCAAGGCGGTGTTCCTGATCCGTCCCGACGGCTACATCGGCCTCATCACCAACGACCCCAGCGACGTGGCGGATTACCTCACCCGCATACGCCGCGGGCGCCCCACCACCAAGCCTCCCGGCGCGACTCCCGGTGTGGACCGCGCGGTGGAGCGGGGATCCGACACCTCCGCGAACCGGTAGCGGCTGGGCGGCCCCCGCCCCGCCCAAACCGTCAATTCCAACCCAGGAGGTAGGTGACTCCGGAATCCGGCGCATCGGCGATTTTGACGGGGCTCGAACCCGCGCGCAGCGACTGGCGGTAGACCTCGACCTTGTCACCGCGTTCGGCGAGAAAGGCGATCTGTTTCTTGTCCGGCGATGGCACCGCACCATAGGAGGGGAGATCGGACTCGGGGAGGAGTGGTTCTACGTCCCGCACGATCTGGAGGTCTGCCGTGAATCGCACCCGCAGGATCTGGGCGTCCGACTTTCCCGCGTGGGAGCAGACCAGGTCGCGCGAGTCCAGCCAGAATTCGGGCGAACAATCGGGGACCTCGGTGCTGCCTCGGGGAATGCGCGGCCCGTTGCCGCCGTAGTCCGCGCTTTTACTCAACGGAATACCGGCGTCGCGGTCGGCACCGCGCTTACGGAGTTGGAGTTGGTTCCAGACGGTGTTGTGTTCGGCGATGTAGCCGCCGGTGGGGTGAATGGCGGACTCGTTCAGGTCGGAGTCCTTCGCCCGCCAGGCCACGCCGCCACCGAAGGAGACCTCACTGAGCGGCTCGCCATCCGCGTCGACAGCCGGGCCACGGTCCCGGGCGCTCTCCGGCGGGTTCTCGGGCAGCCGACTGCGCAGCCGGCCGGTGCGGTCGATGTACCACAGGTCGCCCTCGTGGAAGACCGGATAGCTGTCCCGCGGGGCGTCGGCGGGGTTCCCCGCGTCCGGCTCCGGTCCCGTCGGCAGCCCCGTGCGGACCTCGAAGGCCACCGCCCGCTCGCCCACCCCGCCGGGCCCGGCGATGCGCCCGGCCATCAGGGTGTAGTCCTCGTTGAACATCTGCCGCAGCGCCGAGGAGGCGGGATATCCACCGATGCCGTCGTGACAGGCGTAGGAGCCACTGGGGTTCTGATCGGCCGGCAGGTCTCCCGAAGCGGCGGACACGACGCTGCCGTCGCGTACGGAGAGAGCGGTGAGGGCGAGTTCCGCGGCGGGAGAGCAGTTGAGCAGCAGCACCGTCTCCGGGATTCTGAATTCGGTGCCCCTTATCCGGCTTTCGATCCCGCCCTTTACGGCGGTGGGCGACGGCGGAGAATCGGATGAGCTGTCACAGCCGGCCTGGAGGGCGATGACGGAGAAGGCGAGCAAAGCGGTCAACAGTTGGGGAGTCTGTCGACGGAGAATGCGCCCCATGTGGTTCTCCTAGAGTCACCGGTCGGGCTTCGACACGCTGCGGTGCAAGGCGAGAGAGCGAGCGTCACTGTATCCGCCCGTGGGGCGGTGATCCAGGGCGGCGAAGGGAACGGAGGGTCAAGGCCGTTGGCGAATCCTTTCCGCTGGCGCACCCCTCTTTCCTTTCGTCCGCACGCCCGTTTTAAACTCCCGCTGACGCCTCTCGTTCCGCTCCCTGCCCACGTTTCCCTTCCGGTGCGCGGCAAGGTGAGATACACCCACGTTTCCCGCCCCATCTCTCCTTATCACCGGCTATTTCCGGCCGTACGCGGAGCCTCCGCCCGTTTGACCGGGCCGGCCGTAGCCCGCCGTACGCCAAAAGGGCAGGGAGAGGCGAGGGGCGAATCGGAGGGGGCGGGGCCGGGCGAGCGCCCGGCAGCGGTGGGACGTTGCCCGGCGGAGGTCAACGTCGCAGGCGGGCGTGCCAGTCGTGTTCGAGGATGGCGTACTGGACGGTGTCGTGCCAGCCGCCGTTCGCGTAGACGCAGTGCCGCAGCACGCCCTCGCGGGTCATGCCCGCCTTCTCGGCGGCGCGTTGGGCCGTGGTGTCGGACGGGAGGACGCCCGCCCAGAGGCGGTGCAGGCCGAGCCGGTCGAAGCCCAGCACGCCGAGGAGGTAGCCGACCTCCATGCTGTGGCCGACGCTGGCCTGGTCGGCGCGCAGGGCCATGCCGACCTCGGCGCTGCGGTAGCCGGTGCGTACGAGGGCGTCCCGCGCGGGCCGGTCGAGGACGAGTTTCGCCGTGCCGATCAGTTCGCCCGAGTCGGCTCGGCTGACGGCGAGGCGGTAGTGGGTACGAGGTCGCCGCCGCGCGCTGGCCAGGGCCTGTTCGACCAGCGCGACCGCGTCGCGCCGGCGAAAGGGGCTCGTCCCGTACGCGCGCGGGGGGCCGGGGTCGCCGAAGACGGCCAGTACGGCGTCCACGTCCGTGGGCGCGAGTTCGCGCAGCCGGAACCTGCTGCTCTCCACCACGACGGCGCGCTCGCCGGGCGGCCTCGGCTCGCCCGGTCCCCGCGCACCCCGGTGCGCCGCCGGCTGCTCGGGCACCGGCAGCGCCCAGGACACGTCGGGGACGGCCTCGTGGTGCGGGTCGGCGGCCCGTGCCGGCGGGGCCGTGCCGGGGGCGCCGTCGCGTACGGGGGCCGCGGCCCGGTGGCCGGCGCCGTTCGGGTCGGTCTCCGAGGTGCCGTGACCCCGTTCCCGGGTCCGCTCGTGCGCCCGCTCGTGGCCCCGCTCGCGATCCCACGCGGCACGCCGCGACATGTCGCCACGCCCGTTCACCGGTCGCCTCCCGCGCGCTGACCCGTCGGCCCGTAACTCCCCCGGCGCGGGCCGCAGTCACGGCGTACGGCGTGGCGGCGGGGTCCACCGCGAACCGTGTCGCGCGGGGCCGCGGGGAGGGCCAACGCCCTTGGCGTGTCCGGGAGTACGGGCCTTCGCCCCCGTACGTCCCGCTCGTGTACCTCCATGCGGCGAGCGTGGCGCAGCGGTGGCGGGCACACCAAGAAGCGTCACTCCACTGCGCGCAAAGCCCACCCGTCCGACTGAGGGTCGGCGCCGCGACGTGGGCGCGGGTTGACCGCGCCCGCCGTATCCGCCGCACCCGCCGTACCCCGGAGTCGCCGGCGTACGCGGGGCCGCGCGCCCGCCGTACCCGACCGCCGGAGAAGGACAGCCGGAGAACGACGGGCGCGACGGGCAGCCGACGGTGCCGAACGGCCGACGGCGACCGGCGAGCAGCAAGCAGCGGATAGCGGGCGGGGACTAGATGATCAGGGACAGGAGCAGGATCAGGCCGCCCGCCACGACCGAGATGATCGTCTCCATCAGCGACCAGGTCTTGATCGTCTGGCCGACGTTCATCCCGAAGTACTCCTTGACCATCCAGAACCCGGCGTCGTTGACGTGGCTGAAGAACAGCGAGCCGGCGCCCACGGCGAGGACGAGCAGGGCCTGGTGGGTGGTGGACATGTCGGTGGCCAACGGCGCGACGAGGCCGGCGGCCGAGATGGTGGCGACCGTGGCCGAGCCCGTCGCGAGTCGGATGCCGACCGCGATGAGCCAGGCGAGCAGCAGCGGCGAGACGTCCCAGTCGTTGGAGAAGTCCAGGATCATCTGGCCGACGCCGATGTCGATCAGGGTCTGCTTGAACCCGCCGCCGGCGCCGACGATGAGCAGGATGCCCGCGATGGGAACCAGCGAGGTGTCCACGATGCTCGACAGCCGCTCCTTGGCGAAGCCCGCCGCCCGGCCGAGCGTGAACATGGCCACCAGGACGGCGGCGAGCAGCGCGATCAGCGGTGAGCCGATGACGTCGGTGACCCGCTGGAGGTGGTTCTCCGGGTCGTCCACCACGATCTCCACCAGCGCCTTGCCCAGCATGAGCACGACGGGCAGCAGCACCGTGCAGACGGTGGCGGCGAAGCTGGGGCGGCGCTCCAGCGTCTCGGACGGCCGCTGCGGAATGAGCCCCTCGGGCGGCTCGATGTCCACCCAGCGCGCGGCGTACCGGGCGAAGACGGGGCCGGCGATCACGACGGTGGGGATGCCGACGAGGACGCCGAGGGCGAGGGTGACGCCGAGGTTGGCGTCGATCGCGTCGATCGCGGCGAGCGGGCCGGGGTGGGGCGGCACCAGGCCGTGCATCACGGACAGGCCGGCCAGGGCCGGGATGCCGATGCGCATGAGGGAGTAGTTGCCGCGCTTGGCGACCAGCAGGACGACCGGGATCAGCAGCACGATGCCGACCTCGAAGAAGAGCGGCAGTCCGATGATGCCCGCGATCAGGGCCATGGCCCAGGGCATGGTGCGCTGGTTGGCGCGGGCCAGGATGGTGTCCACGATCTGGTCGGCGCCGCCGGAGTCGGCCAGGAGCTTGCCGAGGATCGCGCCGAGCGCGATGAGGACGCCCACACCGCCGACCGTGGAGCCGAGCCCCGTCGTGAAGCTCGCGATGGCCTTGTCGAGCGGCGCCGCCGCGACCGCGCCCAGCACCAGCGACCCGATGGTCAGGGACAGGAACGCGTGGAGCTTGAACTTGGTGATGAGCAGGACGATGGCGGCGATGCCGACGAGGACGGCGACGCCCAGTTGGGCGTGGCCGGCCGAGGTGATGGGTTCGGCGGCATCCGCTGCCAGCATCTCGACGCTGAGAGTGCTCACGGAACGGTTCCTTTACGTGGACGGGGGTGCGGGGGGCGCGTGCGGGGACACGGGGGTGGCGTGTGGTGCGTACGAGACAGAGGGCAGGGGGTGAGGCGCGTACGGGGCGCGTGGCACGGCCCGTAGGCGGGGGTACGGGCACGGGCTCGCACCGACGGGGCGGGAGGCGGCCTCGACGAGCAGGCGGTTAGGGCGGGTCGAGGCCGGTCAGGTGGTCGGGAGGTCCTCGTCGAGCCGGGCGATCTCCTCGATGGCGCGCTGGGTGATGACGGCGGGCTGCGGGGTGACGTCCACCGCCACTCCCCGTTCGTCGTCCTGGAGCGGTTCGAGGTCGGCGAACTGGGAGTCGAGCAGCGCGCCGGGCATGAAGTGCCCCTTGCGGGCGCTGAGCCGTTCGGCGATGAGGGCACGGTCGCCGGTGAGGTGGAGGAAGACGATGCCGGGGGCGGCGGCGCGCAGCCGGTCCCGGTAGACGCGCTTGAGCGCCGAGCAGCTCACGACGCCACCCTGGCGCGTCTGGCCCTGGGCCCAGGCGCCGATCGCGTCGAGCCAGGGGGCGCGATCCGCGTCGTCGAGCGGGGTGCCGGCGGACATCTTGGCGATGTTCCGTGGCGGGTGGAAGTCGTCGGCCTCGGCGTACGGGACGCCGAGGAGCGCGGCGAGTGAGCGACCGATCGTGGACTTGCCCGTACCGGACACGCCCATGACGACCACGACGTGGGGGGCATGCATGAACAACCTCGCTGTCTTCATCGACCTCGACGACGCCCCACACCTTCACGTATAGGTACGACGTATTCAAGAGGATGTGACTTAAAAGTCATACTTATTTCGGGTGAGCCCCACGCCGTAGGCTGACCGCCATGGAAAACCACGGGCAGGGGCTCCACGCCCGCGTCCTGGCGTCACTCGGTCCGGCGATCACCGCGGGCGAGTACCCGCCGGGCACGGTGTTGCGCACGGACGAGCTGGAACGGCGCTTCGACGTGTCGCGCACCGTGATCCGTGAGGCCGTACGGGTGCTGGAGTCCATGTACCTGGTGGCGTCCCGGCGCCGGGTCGGCGTCACGGTGCGCCCCACCGAGGAGTGGAACGTCTTCGACCCACAGGTGATCCGCTGGCGCCTGGCCGGGGCCGACCGGCCGCGTCAGCTCCGCTCCCTCACGGTGCTGCGCTCGGCGGTCGAACCGGTCGCCGCCGGCCTCGCGGCCACCCTCGCCACGCCCGAGCAGTGCGCGCGGCTCACCGAGCACGCCCTGGGCATGGTGGCCACCTCACGCGGCCAGCAGCTCGATGCGTATCTGGTGCATGACGTGGCCTTTCACCGAACGGTGCTGAACGCGTCGGGCAATGAGATGTTCGCGCGCCTCGGCGACGTGGTGGCCGAGGTGCTGGCCGGGCGGACCGAACACCATGTCATGTTCCCCGACCCGGACCCCGCGGCGGTCTCCCTGCACGTGCGCGTCGCCGAGGCGATACGCGAACGCGACGCGGCCCGCGCCGAGTCACTGACCCGCGAGATCGCCACCGGCGCGATGGCCGAGCTGGACGTGCTGGCCCCGTAGCCGCGCCGTCCCGTGGCGCCCGGGCGGGTCCGACCGGGCCAGCTCAGGGCAGCCAGTCGAGCGGGGTCACCCGGGGTACCCAGGCCAGGATGTCGAACCAGGTCGCGAGGCGTCCGCCGGTGATGTGGAAGTCGGCGTCCCGCTCCGCCCGATAGCTGGGCCCGATGACCCGGACCGTGGCCGGCGCGTCGAACCAGTTGTGCACCGCGACGGGCTGCGGGGCGTGCAGGTCGAGGAGGTACGCGTCGGGGCGGGCGGTGCTCAGCACGGCGTCGGCGAGGGCGGGGGACGGGGGCGCGACGGTGTGCAGCGCCTCCCCGTGGCCGAACATCAGGGCGACCGACACGTACCCGGCCCCGAAGTGCCGCCGCAGCGCACCGCCTTCCGCCCACCGCGTGACCGGGGGCGCCGCCGCCGGCGGGAAGGACGCGGTGAGCGGGGCGCCGGCCGCGGTGTGGGCGAGGCCGCTCCACAGGACGAGCCGGTGGCCGGTGTGTTCGTGCCACCAGATCGCGTTCTCGGCCATGAGCGGCAACGAGCCGTCCGCGCCACCGACGGCGTCCGGGCCGCCGGGCTCGGGGTCGCGGCCCTGGTCATGGCCCTGTTCGTGGTCGTGGTCGCGCTCGTGGTACGCGTAGAACCCCTCGATCACCCGCGCGTGGCGCAGCGCGAGCGCGTGCCCGGGGCCGGGCGGCAGGCCCGCCACGAGTTCACGGGCCCGCCGCGCCGCCGCACGCAGGGGAGCCTGGTCGGGCAGCTCGGCGTACCAGCGGGCGTGCTCGGTGACGGGGCGCGCGGGGCGCAGGTCGGCGTAGAGGGCGAGGAGTTCGGGCAGTTGGTCCGGGGCCGTGGCGCGGACGTGGTCGGTCACCGCGTCGTAGACGTGCGCCCGCACCGCGCCGTGGTCGAGGCCGACGACGCGTACCCGGTCCTCGGGGTGGCGCTGGTTGAAGGCGCGTATCCAGTGCAGCACGGCGAGGAACTCGGCGCTGCGGTGCGGCCGCCAGGCGTCGGCGAGCAGTTCGCGCGGGGTCCCAGG
Organism: Streptomyces sp. 71268; assembly: GCF_029392895.1. Lineage (NCBI taxonomy): Bacteria > Bacillati > Actinomycetota > Actinomycetes > Kitasatosporales > Streptomycetaceae > Streptomyces > Streptomyces sp. 71268. The sequence continues at coordinate 5,231,196 of NZ_CP114200.1, read as the reverse complement.
ACCGTCACCGCCGTAGCCGGGCACGGGAGTGCCGGCCACGTACGCGTCGTACTGGAGCCCCTTCGACCAGTCCTCGTCCAGGGCCAACGAGCGGAAGCCCAACTCCTCGACGAGGTAGCGGATCAGTTGATGGGCCAGCGTGGTGAGTTCGGCCGCGCCCCGGGTGGCCGCGCCGAGGCCGACGACGCGGGCGTCACCGACCATGGCGCGCAGCGGCGCGAGGTGGTCGAGCGGCGCGCGGGCGCCGACATCGGGGAGCGGGTGCGCGTGCCCCGCTATCCAGTGCCGTACGGCCGTGGCTCCCGACCCGCCGTCGGGTACGGGGAGCGGCTCGAAGGGATCGGCGGGCGCGGGCATGGCGTGCTCCTCGGTCGCGGCGTCGGGCCGTCCCGGCCGGCGCGGTGGCCGCGTCACGGCCGGGCCTGCGGTGGGACAGCGTACGGTCGCCCCCAGGCTCCGGCCTCACCCTCGGTTCAGGTCAAGGGCTCGTGCGCCCCCGACAACTCCCGCGTGCCCACAGGCCGGCCGTTCCGGCGCACGGGCCGGCGTCCCGGAAGACGGCCGGGTTCAGCGACCAGTGGGCCGTTCCCGACCGCTGGTTGAGCGACCGGTTCCCGCCCGTTGATCGAGGCGCGGGCGGGCGCCCCTCGCCTTCGCTCGACGCGAGGTTCGACACCCGGCGGCCCCGGGCATAAGTGGAAGGGAAAAAAATTGCCGTGATGTGGGGGGCGACAGATGCGCCGGATGTCCGTTTCCGTCTTACGGACCACGCTCGCTGTGGTGACGGCGGCAGCCGTGACCACGGTCGCCACGGGATGTGAGCCGGCGTCCGTGCAGTCCGGGGCGTCCCGGGGGCCGACCGCCACCGCGGAGCCCGAGCGCACCACCCCGCAGCGCACGCACAAGGCACCCGAGCCCACCCGGACCAAGCCCCGCACGCAGCGCCCCGCGCCGCCGCGCACCCACCGCCCGGCCCCGGCCCCGACCCGGACGCCGACCAAGCGCACCTGGCCGACGCGTCCCGCCAAGCCGCTGCCGCGGCCGGTGCTCGCGCTCGGCACCAGCGGCGAGAAGGTGCGGGAACTTCAGGCCAGGCTGCGCCAACTCGGCCTGTTCGACCGTCAGCCCACGGGGTACTACGGCTCGGTCACCGGCACGGCCGTCTCCGCCTTCCAGCGCGGCCACAACCGCCCCGCCTCCGGCACCCTGGACGCCAAGACGTGGGCCAAGCTGCGCGATCTGACGGACCGGCCGAGCCGGACCGCGATGTATCCGCCGACGAGCCGCCCGATAGCCAAGCCCGACCCGCGGTGCATGACCGGGCGGACGCTGTGCATCAGCAAGGCCAGCCGGACGCTGTCGTGGATGGTCAACGGCAAGGTGCTCGCGGCGATGGACGTCCGGTTCGGCTCGCAGTACACGCCGACCCGCGAGGGCACGTTCAAGGTGGACTTCAAGAGCCGCGACCACGTCTCGACGATCTACGACACCCCGATGCCGTACGCGATGTTCTTCAGCGGCGGCCAGGCGGTGCACTACTCGTCGGACTTCGCCGCCCGTGGCTACAGCGGCGCCTCGCACGGCTGCGTGAACGTGCGCGACAAGAAGAAGATCGCCTCGGTCTTCGCCCAGGTGAAGGCCGGCGACAAGGTGGTCGTCTACCGCTAGCCGCGCCTTCCCCGACCGTACGGGCGGGCGCGCCGCTCCCCCGGGCGCCGCCACGTTTCCGCACCCTGTGCCACACCCGCCGGCATCGGGTCGTACGGGCAGCCGGGCGGCGGTGGGCGTACGGGAAGGAGGGGGCGCGGGCAGGGCCGGGGGAACGTGCCCCACCCGCGCCGGTTGCGCGTAGCCGCAGGTACGGGGGGAACCCCGGCTTGCGCGCGGCCGATGACCAGTCGGCCCGCTCCATTCAGCGCCGCGACGCGAGAAAACGTCACACCTCATCGGTTCTGGCCGGTACACGGTGCCCCACAGCGGGCACTTCGTCCGTTAACCAGCGGTATGCCGGGCGGAAGTCGCCCGCACACTTTCCGCTCGCCCGTGCGAGCGGCCGCGAACATTCAGTGACGCGTGGCCGGACTCGGCGTCACACCCGCGGTGTGGCTGGGGGTCGCGGTGGCGGTTCCCGTGGGTGAGGGGCGACCCTGCCCGGGAGGCCGCCCGTCGCCGTCACCGCCGCCCGGGCCGCCCTCGTCCGGCTCCTCGCCGGGCTCGCCGCTCTGGCCGCCACCACCACCGCCGCCTCCGCCGCCGGGGCGCGGGGGGCTGTCCTCGTTGAGCAGGCCGGCGCAGAACTTCCGCACCGCGCTCGCCCCGCCCGCCGCGCGCTCCAGCTTCAGCAGCGTGTGCGGGTCCAGGCCCACGTCCTCGCCGTTCTTGTGCGCGACGTAGTCCCGGCACATGGCGAGGACCCAGCGCTTGCGGTTCGGGTCGGGCGTCCAGCGCGGTGGCTGGCTGCTCGGACGGTTGCCGGGCGCGGTGGCGTCGGGGCCGTCGCCGGGTTCGTGGCCGGGGTCGTACCCGTCGCCCGCGCCGTCGGTCGCGCCACCGCTCGGGCTCGCGTCACCGCTTCGGCCCGGGCCGTCGGGGCGCGCGGAGGCGGACTCGGTGGGCCGCGTGCCGTCGCCGGGCGGCCGCGCGTGGCTCGGGTCGTCGGACGGCGTACCCGTCGCGCCGCTGATTTTCGGTTGGGGCACCGAGCCGTCGGAGGTCCCGGCGGCGGTCACGCTCGCGGCCGGGGCCGGCTGCACGTCGCCCCGAAAGGGCGTCGGTAGCACGCCGGTGCCCGCGGCGACGGCGACGCTGCCGAGCGCGCAGCCCACCAGCGCCGCGGCGAGGCCGGCACGCAGCGGGCCGCGCACCGGCACCGGTCTTCCCCGGGCCGGCCTGCCCTTGCGGCCGGGGCCGGTGTCCGCCCGGCCGACCACGGTGGTCGCCGAAGGGCCCGTGGTGCGCCTGCCGCGACCCGTGGCCAGCGTGGAGCGGTTCTTGGCGGACGCGCCCCGCGCGTCGGAGGCCGACTCGGCGGCCCCGGGCGTGCGGGCGGGCGCGCCGGCGGCGCCCCGTTCGTCGCGCGCGGCGGCCAGCGGGGCGTCGCCGTCACCGGCTCGCGGCCCCTCGGACAGCGCCGCGACGGCCCCGTGGACGTTGCCGAGCGTGGGCGCGGCGGGCTCGGCGCGCGGCCCGTCGGCGGACGCCGCCGGGGCCGCGCGCGCGGCACGGAAGGCCGCGACCGCCGCCTCCTCACCGGGCAGCGGCCCCTCCTCGCACTCCAGGCGGCCAAGCGGCCCGATCGCGTCCTCGGCCACGGCCGCGAGCACGGCGGCCAACCGCTGGGCGGCTACCTGTTGGGCCGTGGCCCGGTCGGGGTGGTCGTGCGTCGTGGGAGCGCCGCGACCGGGGGTCGCCGGGCCGCCGGCGGCGGTCGGCCGCGCCCCAAGGGCGCCCAGGTCGTCGGTCTCGGTGTGGTCCTCGGCGTGGGCGAGGCCGTCGCCGGGGCCGCCGACGCCCGCCGTGGCGATTCGTTCCGCCTCGCTCCGCCCCTGGTCAGCGAGGGTCGGACCAGCCTCGTTTCGCTCTCTTCGCGCTCCGCCGAACCCGCTCTGGCCAGGCACCGGGACGCCGCGCAGCAATCGCTCAGCGGCGTCATCATCCAGCCAGCCGTACTGGTGCTTGTCGGCCATCACATGTCCCTCTGCGTCCGCGCGCACGAATCCGTCACACTCGCGGACGTCGTCGCGCCGCTACGTCCCAGGCGCTGCGACGGGATCGCCTCTCCCGTCGCGTCCGCTCCCACTTCGGCCGGTGTGCTCTCCCTGCCGGTGAGCGCCGCCGCCCCCGGTCGTACGGCGGAAGCCGCCCCCCTCCGTGGCAGCGGGGCCGGTTCCCGCGCCGCCATGCTCTCCATCCGCCCCGTCCCCGGGGGTGGGCCCGCGCCACCGCCGGGGCCGCCGCCCGGGCCGACCGGGCCGGGTGGGCCGAGGGGGCCCGCGCCGCCCTGGTCGACGGGCTCGCTCGGTGGGCCTTCGATGAGGTCGGCCAGGCGCCGCAGGCCCCGGTGGGCCGAGGTGCGCACCGCGCCGGGGCGCTTGCCGAGCACGCCGGCCGCGCTCTTGGCGTCCAGGCCGACGACCACCCGCAACACCACGGCCTCGGCCTGGTCGCGGGGCAACTGGGCGATGAGCGCGAGCGTGTGCCCGGTGCCCAGCGACTCCAGGGCCTCGCGCGCGGTGTCCGCGTCGGCCGGCCGCTCGGCGAGTTCGGTCTCGTCCCCGCCGATGGCCGGGCGGCGCCCGCGCATCCTGATGTGGTCGAGCGCCCGGTTGCGCGCGATGCGCGCCGCCCAGCCCCGGAACCGGTCCGCGTCCCCGTTGAACCTGCCGAGGTCGCGCGCGATCTGCAACCAGGACTCCGACGTGACGTCCTCCGCGTCCGACTCGCCGACCAGCGTCCGTACGTATCCGAGCAACCGAGGGTGCACGGACCGGTAGACGGTTCGGAAGGCGGCCTCGTCCCCGTCCTGCGCCGCGCGCACCGCGGCGGTCAACTCCCCGTCGTCCCCCTGCACGCCCTCATCCTGCTCCACTTGGAGAATCCGCTGCTCAGCGGCGCCGTACGTGGTCGTCGTCCGGGCCGCCTCCGGTCTCAGTACCCGGCGGGACCGGAGCCGTACGGGTACTGCTGCTGGCCCGGCGCCTGTTGCCCCGGCGCGGACGGCGTGCCGGGGCCGCCGCCGTACTGCTGTCCACCGTACTGCGGGCCGCCGTAGGGAGCGGCGCCTCCGTAGGGCTGGTTCGGGTAGGGCTGGCCCGCCGGGGCCCCGTACGGCAGACCGCCGGACGGGCCGTACGGCGCGGGGCCGGACTGCGGCGGGAGCGTGGCGCGCTCGGCCTGCATGGCGGTGATCTGGCGGACGAGGAGCAGGGCGAGGATCGCGGCGGCGATCAGTACGCAGGAGGAGAACATGCTGGCGCCGAGCGCGGAGTGCATGGAGTCGATGGTGTCCATGGCCTCCTTCGGCGTCTCGATGTCGCCCTCCTCCATCTTGGTGTTGGCCACCTCGTACCGGATGCTGGCCACCATGCCGATGACCTGACCGACGATGAGCGTCACCCACCAGCCGTTGAGCAGGCCGCGCTTGGCGGCGTGCGGGCCCTGCGGGGAGCTGGCCCGCCAGATGTCGTTGGCGATCTGCTTGGGGAACCAGAGGTTGACCACCGGCGTGAACCAGGCGCCCGCGGCCCAGCCCGGCGTGAACCGGTGCTGCCCCGGCGCGAAGACCTCGGCGTTCAGCCGCAGCCGGCGGAACCAGACGGCCCACACGATGGCGACCGCGACGACCACGAAGAAGTTGATGACCGACATGCCCATGGCGAAGTCGTCGGCGTCGTCGGCCTTCTCGTAGGAGATGAGCTTCCCGTCCTGGAAGTCCCCGAGGATGCTCCACTGGTCGGTCACGGCCACCAGGACCGCGATCTCCGAGGCGATCAGCACCCCGAACAGCACCGTCAGCGCGGTCGACAGACCGCGCCGCAGGTCCACGGGGGCGGGCATGCCCATTCCCTGTGGACCGGGAGCGGGGTATCCGATCGGGGGCGCACTGGGCAACGGCTGCTGCTGTTGCTGCTGGTAGGAGCCGCACGCGGTGCAGCGCCCATCGGCGCCGACAGCGGTGGCGCGGCAATTCCCGCACGGAAACATTTCAGGCCCCCTGGAACGCGGCCGGCGATCCGGGCCGCGATGAGATATGCAAACGGCGCGCACGACGGCGCGGACCTGCACGTTACGGGCATCCGCTAGGGCGCGTCCAGACCGGTCCTCGGGGCCGGTGTGACGCATTCGAGGCGCGTGGCGCTGTAGGTGATACGGGCTCGTACGCGGGTCCGTCTCGTACGGCGGTCGGGGCCTCTCCTGTGGGGGGTGGCGGCCCCGACCGTCTTGAGCTTTACCCCGGCCCTGGCCTGCGATGACACGCGGACCAGGGCCTTCGTGCGACCCACGCGTGACCAACGCGTGACCAACGGCGCGCGGCTTCGGGAGAGTCCGGCCCGGCCGGTGGGGTGCCGCGCGCCGCCGGCTACCGGCCCGTCACCTGTTCGCCCAGCGCCGCGAACCGGGCCCAGGGCTCGCGGGGCTCGCGCGGGTCCCACACGCGCTGCGCCAGCGCGCGCAGGGGCGCGCGGATGCCGCGCGCGATCTGTTCCGGCGTCTGCGCGTCGGCGATGTCGCACCAGATGCCGAACCGACCACCCACCACCCGGTCCCGGCCGCCGAGCGCGGCCGGCACCGGCTCGCTGCCGCGCAGCACCCGGGGCGACCACTCCTCGTAAATCCGCTTCCCGGTGGGGTACGCGAAGTCGTTGGGCTCCCCGAGCACGTAGTAGAGGTACTCGTCGTTCACGTTGATCACCGGGCGGCCCTCGCGCAGGTACTCCTCCGGCTGTCGGGCCCCGATCTCCTTGCCGGTCCAGTACTCCACCTCGCGGTCCTTGTCCGCGCGCACCACGCCGCCCCGGAAGAGGCCGTCGTTCCACGACTTGACCCGGGCCCCGGCCGCGCGGGCCGCCTTGGCGCGGTCGTTGAGCCAACCGGTGGCCAGGTCCTGCACCCGTGCCCCGGACCCGTACCTGCGCTCGGCGTGCCGGGCCAGTTGCGGGAAGGTGTTCTCCGGGTCGCGCACGGTCAGGGCCAGGTACTCGTCCCCGCCCAGGTGCCAGTACGGGCCGCCGCCGGCGTCGGTGGCGAACAGCGGGGCGAACTCGCGCAGCAGGTCGTCCAGGATGCGGGCCGCGCCGGGCGCGGAGATGTCGACCGTGCCGCGCGGGGCGCTGCCGTCCGCGCCGCGCAGTTGCAGCGAGGGGTGGGCGCGGATCACCGTGCCCAGGTGGCCGGGCGAGTCGATCTCCGGGATCACCGCGACGTGGAGCCGCTCGGCCAGCCGCACGATGCGCCGCACCTGAGCCTTGGTCAGGTGCTGGGCGGAGACGATCTCCGGGTGCGAGCTGCTCTCGATCCGGAAGCCCTGGTCGTCCGAGAAGTGCAGGCCTACCTGGTTGAGCTTGAGTTCGGCGGCCTCGCGCACCCGGTCCTCGATCCAGCGGGCCGTGAAGTGCTTGCGCGCCGTGTCGATCATGAGCCCGCGCTGTGGCCGGTCAGGGCCGTCCCGCACGACGCCGGCCGACAGCCGCCCGTCACCCGAGCGCAGCGCCTGCCGGACCGTGCGGGTGCCGTAGAAGACGCCCGCGTCGTCGGAGCCGGTGATCAGCGCCTGCCCGTCACGCACCGTCAGTACGTAGGACTCGCGGGCGATCTGGTCGTCGCCGGGCGAGCCCGGCTCGCCCGCGCCCTCCCGCGCCGGCCGCCGCGCGACCCCGTCGGCCGGCCGCCGCCCCGCCCCCTTGTCGTCCCCGGCCTTGGGCGTGGCCCGGATGACCGACGCGGGGCGCAGCGCGAGGGCGATGTCGCCGCGCCGGGGCGACCCCTCGGCGACGGTGAGCCCGAGTTCGCGGGCGAGCCGGTCGGCCTCGTCGGCGAGCGAGCCCTTCCGGTCCACGACCACCCGCGAGTCCTTCCCCGGCCGCCAACCGGGCCCGCCCTCGGGCTCGTACGAGCGGACGGCGGGGATGGTGCGCGGCGCGGGCGGCGGGTCGGCCGAGCCGAGGGAACGGGGCGGGCGGCCGTCGAGCGGTGGCGGCTCCGAGGGCCCGGCGGAGGTGGAGCCGGGACCGTCGCGCGCGGGGTCGGAGTCGTCGCCGCCGGGCCACCCCACCACGGCCAGCACGATCGCCAGGGCCGCCGCGACCGCGAGGGCCGCGACGATGATCGTGGTCTTGGAGACAGAGCGAGGCATCCTCATGGGGGCAAACCTCCCATTGAGGGGCGAAAGAGCGGAGATAGCGGAGGCAAATCGTCCACCACCCGCAGAAAAACTCTCTCCTTCGGGTGAAGTTGACGTCGCACCGGGTCCATTTCGGAGAGGTATCGCTACCGTGACCTCCGCCTCCCCCCTTGAGCCCTCGCCTGCCCTCCGCGCACCCTCCCGCTCACCGCTCCCGCTGGCCCACCTCGCCCGATCCCCCTCCCGCCCGCCAGGCGTCCCTCTCGGCGACCCTGGCCACCGCACTTCCTCTTCCCGCCCACTTTCCCTGGCCGTTCCCTTCACGTATCCAATTCGTCACGCTCCGCAGCGGTCGGCCTCCACGGTCCGGCCCCGCGGTCGCCCGTACCCGCCCCGTTCGCCGCCTTCTTCTCCGGGCCGCTCATCCCGAGGAGGCCACCGTGTCCAGCGACACCCCGGACGTGCTGACCGGCGCCGCCACCGCGCCGTCCCAGCCCTCAGCCATCGCCCCCGCCACACCGGCCCCGGCCACCGCGCCCGCGCCCGCGGCCGGGCCCCCGGCCGCGCCGCCCCCGTCGCCGGCCGCGCCACCGCCACCGCCCGGCTGCGCGCTCGACCGGCTCAACGCCGCCCAGGACGGGGCCGTCGAGGCCGCGCTGCTGGCCTGTTGCGGCAGCCGCCGCTGGGCCCGCCGGCTCGCGACCCACCGCCCCTACCCCGACCTGCCCGCGCTGCTGGCCGCCGCCGACGAGGCGAGCTACGACCTCACGCCCCGCGACCTCACCGAGGCGCTCGCCGACGAGTCGGTGGCCCAGCACGCGCCCTCCGGCTCCCGTGGCCCCGGCACGCTCGCCGCGCACACCGCGCTGCGGGCGGCGCACGCCGCGTACGAGAGCAAGTTCGGGCACGTCTTCGTGGTGTGTCTGGACGGCGTCCCGCACGAGGAGGTGCTCGGCCACGTACTGGCCGCCATCCGCGCCCGGCTCGACAACGACGCGGAGACCGAGCGCGAGGTGGCGGCCGACGAACTGCGCCGCATCGCGCGGGGACGGCTCGCCCACCTCGCCGCGACCAGGCCACACGGAACCTGACGCTCCGCGCGCCGCGCCGCGCCCGAGGCGTCGGGGGCCGGGCCGCCCTAGGCCGTACGTGGCTGTTTGATCACACCTCCGGACCCCGGCGCGGGGAACCGACAACACGTCGCTACGATGGCCAGGGCCGGTGGACCGTACCCGGCCGGGCCCGACCGACAGCAAGCCGGTGGCCCCAGTCCCCGCTCCCGGAGGGTTTTCCGTGCCGGCTGGAACGCTGTACCGCGGCCGGGAAGGCATGTGGTCCTGGGTGGCTCATCGAGTCACCGGCGTGACCATTTTCTTCTTCCTGCTCGTCCACGTGCTGGACACCGCGCTCGTCCGCGTATCGCCCGAGGCGTACGACGACACGATCGCGATCTACAAGAATCCCGTAGTGAACCTGATGGAGTACGGCCTCGCCGCCGCCGTGCTCTTCCACGCGCTCAACGGCCTGCGCCTGATCGCCGTGGACTTCTGGTCGAAGGGTCCCCGGTACCAGAAGCAGATGCTCTGGGCCTCGGTGGGTATCTGGGTCGTCCTGATGGCGGGCGCCTTCTACCCGATCATGGAGCACTCCCTCCGCGACCTCTTCGGGAGCTGATGATGGCGACTGACACCACCCCCGCGACGGCCCACGCGAGCACGACGTACGACGTCGACAACCCCGCGCCGGTCATCGAGCCGCCCCGGGCCCGCACCTCGAAGACCCCGAAGGCCAGCCGGACCAACTTCGAGCTGTACGGCTGGCTGTTCATGCGGCTGTCCGGCATCCTGCTCACCGTCCTGGTCCTCGGTCACCTGCTGATCCAGCTCGTGATCGACGGCGGCGTCTCCCGGCTCGGCTTCGCCTTCGTCGCCGGCCGCTGGGCCTCGCCGTTCTGGCAGGCGTGGGACCTGGTGATGCTGTGGCTGGCGATGCTGCACGGCGCCAACGGGCTGCGCACCATCATCAACGACTACGCGGAGCGCGACCAGACCCGCTTCTGGCTGAAGACGGTGCTCTACTGCGCCACCGTGTGGACCATCCTGCTGGGCACGCTGGTGATCTTCACCTTCGACCCGAACATCCGCTAGAGCCCGGGGCTGACGCAATCCGATGAAGATCCACAAGTACGACACCGTCATCGTCGGCGCCGGTGGCGCCGGGATGCGCGCGGCCATCGAGTCGACCAAGCGCAGCCGGACCGCCGTCCTGACGAAGCTCTACCCGACCCGCTCCCACACCGGCGCGGCGCAGGGCGGCATGGCCGCCGCCCTGGCCAACGTCGAGGAGGACAACTGGGAGTGGCACACCTTCGACACGGTCAAGGGCGGCGACTACCTGGTCGACCAGGACGCCGCGGAGATCCTGGCGAAGGAGGCCATCGACTCGGTCCTGGACCTGGAGAAGATGGGCCTGCCGTTCAACCGCACCCCGGACGGCACCATCGACCAGCGCCGGTTCGGCGGCCACTCGCGTAACCACGGCGAGGCCCCGGTCCGCCGGTCCTGCTACGCGGCGGACCGCACCGGCCACATGATCCTCCAGACGCTCTACCAGAACTGCGTCAAGGAGGGCGTGGAGTTCTTCAACGAGTTCTACGTCCTCGACCAGCTCATCACCGAGGTCGACGGCGTCAGGAAGTCGGCCGGCGTGGTCGCGTACGAGCTGGCCACCGGCGAGATCCACGTCTTCCAGGCAAAGGCCGTCATCTACGCCTCCGGCGGCTGCGGCAAGTTCTTCAAGGTGACCTCCAACGCGCACACCCTCACCGGCGACGGCCAGGCGGCCGTCTACCGGCGCGGGCTGCCGCTGGAGGACATGGAGTTCTTCCAGTTCCACCCGACGGGCATCTGGCGGATGGGCATCCTGCTCACCGAGGGCGCGCGCGGCGAGGGCGGCATCCTGCGCAACAAGGACGGCGAGCGCTTCATGGAGAAGTACGCGCCCGTCATGAAGGACCTCGCCTCGCGTGACGTCGTCTCCCGCTCGATCTACACCGAGATCCGCGAGGGTCGCGGCTGCGGCCCCGAGGGCGACCACGTCTACCTGGACCTGACCCACCTGCCGCCGGAGCAGCTCGACGCCAAGCTGCCGGACATCACCGAGTTCGCGCGGACCTACCTGGGCATCGAGCCGTACACGGACCCGATCCCGATCCAGCCCACCGCGCACTACGCGATGGGCGGCATCCCGACCAACGTCGAGGGCGAGGTGCTGGCCGACAACGACACCGTCGTGCCCGGCCTGTACGCCGCCGGCGAGGTCGCCTGCGTGTCCGTGCACGGCGCGAACCGGCTCGGCACCAACTCGCTGCTCGACATCAACGTCTTCGGCCGTCGCGCGGGTATCGCCGCCGCCGAGTACGCCGCCAAGGCCGACTACGTCGAGCTGCCCGAGAACCCGGCCTCGCTGGTCATCGAGCAGGTCGAGCGGCTGCGGGACTCGACGGGCAGCGAGCGCGTCACCGAGATCCGCAAGGCGCTCCAGGAGACCATGGACGCCAACGTCATGGTCTTCCGCACCGAGCAGACCATCAAGACGGCGGTCGAGGAGATCGGCGCCCTGCGCGAGCGCTACCGGAACGTTTCCGTGCAGGACAAGGGCAAGCGGTTCAACACCGACCTCCTGGAGGCCATCGAGCTGGGCAACCTGCTCGACCTGGCCGAGGTGATGGCCGTCTCCGCGCTGGCCCGCAAGGAGTCGCGCGGCGGCCACTACCGCGAGGACTACCCGAACCGCGACGACGTCAATTTCATGCGGCACACCATGGCGTACCGCGAGGTGGGCGCAGACGGCACCGAGTCGATCCGGCTCGACTACAAGCCCGTCGTGCAGACCCGCTACGAGCCGATGGAGCGTAAGTACTGATGAGCAGCGCGACCCTTGAGAAGAACTCCTCGGCACCGACGGACGCCGAGTCCGCCGCGCACCTGATCACGGTCACGTTCCGAATCCGCCGGTTCAACCCGGAGGTCTCGGACCAGGCGGTCTGGGAAGACTTCCAGATCGAGATGGACCCCAAGGAGCGCGTCCTGGACGCCCTCCACAAGATCAAGTGGGAGCTGGACGGAACCCTGACGTTCCGCCGCTCGTGCGCCCACGGCATCTGCGGCTCGGACGCCATGCGGATCAACGGCCGCAACCGGCTCGCCTGCAAGACGCTGATCAAGGACATCAACCCGCACAAGCCGATCTCGGTCGAGCCCATCAAGGGCCTGACGGTCCTGAAGGACCTCGTGGTCGACATGGAGCCGTTCTTCCAGGCGTACCGGGACGTGATGCCCTTCCTGATCACCACGGGCAACGAGCCGACGCGCGAGCGCCGGCAGTCCGCGGCGGACCGCGAGCGCTTCGACGACACCACCAAGTGCATCCTGTGCGCCGCGTGCACCTCCTCGTGCCCGGTGTTCTGGAACGACGGCCAGTACTTCGGCCCGGCGGCGATCGTCGGCGCGCACCGCTTCATCTTCGACTCGCGTGACGAGGGTGGCGAGCAGCGGCTTGAGATCCTCAACGACCGGGACGGCGTGTGGCGCTGCCGCACGACGTTCAACTGCACGGAGGCATGCCCGCGCGGCATCGAGATCACCAAGGCGATCCAGGAAGTCAAGCGGGCGCTGATCACCCGCCGCTTCTGACCTCGCGGTCGGCCCCAACGCGTGTGAGGGCCCCGTATCGGCTGTTGGCCGGTACGGGGCCCTCGCGGTTGTTCGAGCGCGCTCCTGTGCGGCTGGCGGCCGGTGGGCGGCCCGGGGCGGGCGCCGGGCTAGCTCGCGACGCTGGAGGGCGCGGCCGAGGAGGGGCCCGGGCCCGGTGTCGGGCGCTGCGCCGTGACCGGGGCGGGGGCCGGGGCCGGGGTGGGGAGGTCGGAGAGGGCCGCGTAGTCGGTGAGGGCGGCGCGGCGGCGCTGGAGCTCGGCTATGTCGTCGTCCAGCTTCGAGAGCTGGCCGTCCACGATGTCGGTGAAGTGCGCGCAGTCGCGTACGCCGGGGCCCGCGCTGTGCGTGCAGGGCAGCACCGTACGGATCGCGTCCGTGTTCAGCCCCGTGGCCAGCAGCTCGCGGACCCGGCGGACCGTGTCCACGGCCTCCGGGGCGTAGCGGCGGTAGCCGTTGCTGTCCCGCTCGGAGCGGAGCAGGCCCTGCTCCTCGTAGTAGCGCAGCAGCCTCGTGCTGACGCCCGTGCGCCGTGCCAGCTCGCCGATCAGCATTCCGCCCGGCCGTCCTTCCGCCTCGACTTGACCTTCACACCGATGTCAAAGGGCAACCTACCGGCCATGGCACAGATTCCCGCGGCCAGCACCGCGCACCCAGTCCTGTCCCCGTCCTCTTCCTCTTCCTCTTCCGCCACGTCTGTCACGTCCGCGTCCGTCGCTGGCGCGGCAGCCTCCACCGCGTCCGGGCGCACCGGCCCCGGCCCGGTCTCCGCCCCGGCGCCGGCCGCGCCGATCGGTCCGTTGGCCACCCGGGTCACCGGCTCGGGTCCTGGCGTACTGCTCGCGCACGGCGCTGGCGGCAGCATCGAGGGCAACTACGTGCCGATCCTGCCGGCGCTGGCCGCGGGCCACACCGTCGTGGCGCCCGACTACCCGGGCTCCGGGGAGACGCCGCGCGCCGGCGCGCCGCTGACCCTGGACGGGCTGGCCGACGCGTTGGTGGCGGAGGCGGTCGGCGCCGGCGTGGAGACGTTCACGCTGGTCGGCTACTCGCTCGGCACGACGGTCGCCGTACGGGCCGCCACCCGGCATCCGGAGCGGGTGCGCGGTCTGGTGCTCACGGCCGGGTTGGCCAGGGCCGACAACCGGCTGCGGACCACGCTCGCGCTGTGGCGCCGGCTGCTGTCCCTGAGCGACCGGCGGGCCTTCGCGGAACTGGTGGCGCTGACCGCGTTCGCCCCCGCGACGTACGAGGGCCTGGCGGCCGACCAACTGGACCCGCTGCTCGACGACATCGCCGCCTCCGTGCCGCCCGGCACGCCCGACCAGGCGGCGTTGGCGGGGGCCGTGGACACCACGGCCGACCTCCCGCGCATCGCCGTGCCCACGCTGGTCGTCGCCACGACCGAGGACCTGCTGGTCTCCCCGCACCACTCGCGCCCGCTGGCCGAGAACATCCCGGGGGCCGAGTACGCCGAGTTGGCCACGGGGCACCTGCCCATGGTGGAGGCGCCGACGGAGTGGGCCGAGCTGATCACGGACTTCCTGGCCCGGCACGGGCTCTGAGCACGGGCTCAGAGACCACGCTCCGAGCGCGCGCTCTGGGGCCGCGAGACCGGCATCGGAAGTCCCCCACTGGCCGGGCCGCCCGTGGACGGGGTCGGCCCGGCGTGGTGGTCAGATGCGGTCCAGCTCCCAGAGGCGCCACATGCCGGTGCCCTCGGAGAGGAACTGGGTGCCGGCGATCCCGTCCTCGCTGACCACGATGTCCTTGCCCTGCCACAGCGGCAGTATCGGCACGTCGTGCGCGATCAGCCGCTGGATCTCCCGGAAGTCCCACACCACGCGTTCCCGCTGCGGGGTCTTCTGGGTGTCGCGGATCAGGGACCGCACCCGGTCGCTGCGATAGCCGTTGTGCAACGTGGACTGCTCCCCCACCAGCGGGCTGACGAAGGTGTCCGCGTCGAGGAAGTCCGGATACCAGATGATTCCGTACGCGTCGTAGTCGCCCTTGTTGAAGCCGCGCTGGAACTCGTCCCACTTGTACTGCTTGAACGACACCTTGAACAGGCCCGTCCGCTCCAGTTGCGCCTTGATTTCCTCGCCTTCGGCCTTGGCCGCCGAGCCCGGCGCGTACGCCATGCGGAAGCTGACCGGGGTGGAAATGCCGGCCGCCTGGAGGAGTCGGCGGGCCTCCTCGGCACTGGGCTTCGGGTAGGAGTCGTAGAAGGCGGTGTTGTGGCCGGTGACGCCCTTCGGGATGAGTGAGTAGAGCGGATCGACGGTGCGGCTGTGTGCCTTGCGGATGATCTCGCCCCGGTCGACGGTGGCGGCAATGGCCCGGCGCACGGCGGGGTTCTTCAGCGCCGATCCCTCGCGCACGTTGAAGACCAGATTGCCGGTGGTGGCGCCCGGGTTTTCCATCACCTTCATGGCGGGGTCGGTCGCGGAAAGCGAACGCACGTAGGCGGCCGGCAACTGCCGCGCGGCGACGTCCACGTCCTTCTTCTTCCAGGCGTCCCGGAGGGCCTCCGAATCCGCGAAGTAGCGGACCGTGACGGGCTTTCCGGTGTCCTTTATGGCGCCCTGGTAATCGCCGTTGGGGCGCAGCTCGGCTATTTTCTCGGGCTCGTACTTCTTGAGCACGTACGGCCCGGACCCCGTCACGTCCTCGCTGGTGCTCAGCTTGTCGGGGCTGTACTTCTCCCGGTCCACGATGGAGCCGGCGCCGGTGGCGATCTTGTACGGGAACGTCGCGTCGGCCGACCTGAGGTGGAAGATCACCTTGTCATCGCCCTGAGTCTCCACCGACTTGAGGCTGGTCAGCAGCGACATCGGGCCGCGCGGGTCGTTGATGGCGACGATCCGGTCGAAGGAGAACTTCACGTCCTCCGCCGTGATGTCGCGACCGCCGGCGAAGCGCAGGCCGGGCCGCAACTCGCAGATGTACGTCCGCAGTTCCTCGCCGGCGAAGTCGCATCTCTTCGCCGCGTCCGGCACCGGCTTCGGGCTCTCGGTCCGGAAGGTCAGCAGCGACTGGAAGACGTTGCTGTACAGGCCCCAGGAGCCCGCGTCGTACGCGCCCGCCGGGTCGAGCGTGGTCACCGGGTCGGCCGTGCCCACCGTGATCGGCTCGTCGTCGTCCGACGAGGACAGGACGTCACAGCCGCTCACGCCCCAACCGGCCACCACGGCACCCAGCGCCCACCCCAAAGCAAGACATCGCTTGCCGACCCATCGCATCCCGCGCCCCCTCCGGCACTTCACAACCCGGGGAAGAAATCGCAGGCGCATGCGACAAACCCGCAACCTGTTCCCCGCTCAACAATGCGCTTCACCCAATCACACGGCTGACGCATGCGCTAGCAACCTTCTTTTCCCGTCGGGGATTTGACCGCTTTACGCATGCGTACGGTGCGGCAACCACGCACCGGTAAGCGGCCCGCCCCCGGAAAGGGCCTTTCCGCCCGCATCTCGACGCGGCGGTCCACGGAGATACCGGAAGAGGCGGGCAAAGGACGCGGTTTCGCCGTTCCGGGGCTAAAGAGGGGCCGATCCGCACCACAAAGAGGGCAAGTCACTCGGCAGCGGCCAACATATCTCCCGAACCGCCGCCATTTCACCGCCGGCGACGCCCCGATAAACGAAAGTCCTTGCGGCTGTGACACGGTGCCGGTTTGCGAAGCGGAGCGGTGTGGGCGCTCGTGGCGCCGGCTTGTGGTGCGGAGTGCGCGGCTACGGGCGGGCGGTTCGGGGCGTGGTTACGGGTATGTGGTACGGGCACGGAGGCGTGGCGCGTAAAGGCTCAGACCAATGCGCCGGAGGGGGATAAGGAAGGGAAGTAAGCCGTCCGATCGGGTGCGCGGCGAAATGCGGAACGAACGCTTTAGGCGTGCGGGGAGGCGAGTTGGACGACCGTGATGTCCGGCGGCGCGCCCACGCGCACCGGCGGGCCCCACGCGCCCGCGCCGCGCGAGACGTAGAGCTGGGTGTCGCCGTACCGCTCAAGCCCCGCGACCGTGGGGTTGGCCAGCTCCGCGAGGTAGTTGCCGGGCCAGAGCTGCCCGCCGTGGGTGTGGCCGGAGAGCTGGAGGTCCACGCCGTGCCGCACGGCGTCGTAGATGACCACGGGCTGGTGCGCGAGCAACACGGCCGCGCGGCCCCGGTCGCGGTCCCCGAGCGCCTGCCGGAAGTCGGGGCCCTTGCCCTCGTCCTCGCCCGCCACGTCGTTGACCCCGGCGAGGTCGAAGCCGGGCAGTTCGGTGCGCTCGTTCTCCAACGGGCGCAGGCCCAGCTCGCGCACGTGGTCCACCCACGCGTCGGCGCCGGAGAAGTACTCGTGGTTGCCCGTGACGAAGAACGAGCCGTCCCGCGCCCGCAGGTGTCGCAGCGGCTCGGCGGCGGGCCCCAGGTCGGCCACGCTGCCGTCCACCAGGTCGCCGACCACGGCCACCAGGTCCGGGTTGACCCGGTTGATCGTCTCCACCACACGCTGGGTGTGCGCCCGGCCCAGGATCGGGCCCAGGTGGATGTCGCTGACCACCGCGATCCGGTACCCGTGCGCCTGCCGGGACAGCTTGGCGAGCGGCACGGTGATCCGCTTGACGCGCGGGCCACGGAAGACGCTGTACGTGCCGTACCCCACGGTCGCGGCGGCGACGGCCCCCGCCCCCGCGGCCACGGTCCGCGCGACGAACAGCCGCCGCGAGGTCTGGGCCGCGGCCGGGGCGGCCTGGTCCGAGGTTGCCTGGTCGGAGAGTGCCTGGTCCGAGTTTGCCTCGTCTGGCGTGGCCCCGTCCGGGGTGACCCCGTTCGGGGTGGCCTCGTCTGAGGTGGGGGTGCGGTCCGGGGTGGGGGCGTCCGTCGCACCGGACGCGGTGGCCTGGGGCCGGGTGGTGGCGGGGGCGGTCGCGGTGACCCCGTCCGGGGCGAGCGTGGTGGCACGGTCCGGGATGGCGGCGGCGACGGTGGCGTCCGGGCTGGCGGTGGCGTTAGCGCTGTTGGTGGCGTTCGCAGGGCCGGTGGCGGTGCCGGACGGGGCGGGTGTGGCGGCAGTGGTGGGGGCGCCGCTGGTCGTGGTGGTGGCCGGCGCGGTGGGGCGTGCGGTGGTGGTGGCCACGGGAGTGGAGGCGGTGACGGTCTCCGTGGCGGGGGTGGCCGTGGCGGGGGGCCCGGCGGAGGCGGTCGTGGTGGAGGCGGTCGTGGTGGTGGGGGGTGTGGTCGGGGCGCGTCTCGCGCGCCGTTCGAGGGCCCGCAGGAGGAGCGGCCGGACCGCCTCGCCGACGATCAGGGCGAGGGTCAGGTACAGCAGCGTCGCCAGCCACATGTACCCCGGCCAGGCCAGCACCCGCTGCACGGTGAACGGGGCGCCCGCGCGCCCACTGACCAGAGCCCCGACGCTCAGCAACGGCAGGGCGACCACCGCCCAGGTACCGACGCGCCGCGGCCAGCCACCCGCCGCAGTGACATCGCGCACCATGCGGCGCCAGACGTACCAGTGCACGCCCCCCAGCAGTGCGACGATCAGCAGCGCGACCAGCGCGAAGACGGCGACCATCCCCCCATCCTTCCGTTACGTCGAGGCGCCTTCGCGCCGCAGGGCCCGCACGCCACGGAACCCGAGCACCCCGATCCCCGTCCCCAAGAGAAACGAGGTGATCGCGAGCGCGAGATGGACCCAGAAGTACGTGGTCGGGTCGCCGGACTCGTCGAAGGCGAGTCCGCTTGAGTCTTTCCAGAGGTTTTTTACAAAGGTGAACCAAATGCACCAGCTCCACGCCCCGA
Source organism: Streptomyces sp. 71268 (assembly GCF_029392895.1). Taxonomy (NCBI): domain Bacteria; kingdom Bacillati; phylum Actinomycetota; class Actinomycetes; order Kitasatosporales; family Streptomycetaceae; genus Streptomyces; species Streptomyces sp. 71268. The sequence goes on along the minus strand of NZ_CP114200.1, from coordinate 5,212,861 downwards.
ACGCGAGCAGGAACCAGGACACGGGGCGGCTGAGCTTCATGGCTTCCAGTATGCGGAACCACTCCACGGAGCCGGTGGGAGGGTCGCGTTCTCCCGAGGCGCCGGTGACGCCCCGTACCGCTACCGATACGTTCACGTCCGTGCCGACGACTTTCCGTACCTCGCGTACCCCCCGCGCTCCGCGCACCGCCGACGCCCCTCCCCCGCCTCCGCGCTCCCACGGGCGCGGGCGCGCCGCGGCGGTCGCCGCGCTGCTGGCCTCGTGCCTGCTCGCCACGGCACACCCCGCGCTCGCCGATGACGGGCCGCGGAAGGAGGAGTCCAAGGAGCCGAAGCCGCCGGCCGCGATGTCCACCGTGGGCGGTACCCAACTGGGCAAACCCGGCACCCAGGTACGCCTCAAGGCGGGCGCGCCGCCGCTGCCGAAGGGGCTCACCGCGCGGTCGTGGATGGTCTCGGACGCCGAGTCGGGCGAGGTGCTGGCCGCGCACAACGCGCACTGGCGGCTGCCTCCGGCCAGCACGCTCAAGATGCTCTTCGCCGACACGCTGTTGCCGAAGTTTCGCAAGGACCAGACCCACAAGGTGGAGCTGTCCGACCTGGCGGGCGTGGGCGAGGGCAGCAGCCTGGTCGGGGTCAAGGAGAAGTACACCTACTCGGTGCACGACCTGTGGCTCGGCGTCTTCCTCCGCTCGGGCAACGACGCCGTGCACGTGCTCTCCGCGATGAACGGCGGCAAGCCGCAGACCGTACGCGACATGCAGGCCCACGCCGACGAGCTGAACGCGCGCGACACACATGTCGTCAGCCCGGACGGCTACGACGAGAAGGGGCAGGTCAGCAGCGCGTACGACCTGACGCTCTTCGCCCGCTCCGGGCTGCGCAAGGCGGACTTCCGCGAGTACGCGTCCACCGCGCGGGCCAAGTTCCCCGGTGAGGTGAAGAAGGACAAGAAGACGAAGAAGGCCAAGCGCGAGCACTTTGAGATCCAGAACACCAACCGGCTGCTCACCGGCGACACCGACCTGGACCCGTACCAGGGCATCGCCGGGGTCAAGAACGGCTCCACCACGCAGGCCGGGGCCACCTTCACCGGCGTCGCCGAACGGGGCGACCGGGTGCTGCTCGTCACCGTCATGAACCCCGCGAAGAAAGAGCACAACGAGGTCTACCGGGAGACCGCGAAGCTCTTCGACTGGGGCTTCAAGGCGGCCGACGCCGTCGAACCGGTGGGCACGTTGGTGGCGCCGGGCCCCGACGGGGTGGCCGACGCCGCGGCGGACGAGAAGAGCGGGGAGGCCGGCGGCGGCAAGAACAGCCACCAGCAGGCCAACGCCGCAGTCCCGGCCGGCGGCGAGGGCGCGGGCGGCGGAGCCTGGACGGCCGCGGGCATCGCCGGCGGCTCGCTGGCCCTCCTCGCGGCAGCCGCCTACGCCGTACACCGCCGCTGGCCCCTGCCCGACATGGTCCGCCGCCGCTCCCGCCCCTGACGTCCCAACCCGGGGCCGTCCCACCGGACCCTCTCGGCCCGGCCCCGGGCGAAACGGCTAGCCGCTCCCGGGGCCCGGCCTTTCCCGGGTCCCCGGCTCGCGCTCCCGCTCCGCCGGGGCGCCGGCCGCGCCCGTCGGGAAGCCGGCCGCGCCCGTCGGGTCCGCGGCGTGACCGGCGTCCGCCGCGTCCTGTCGCGCCCGTACGACGTCCGCGGCTTCCGGCGTCGCTCGCGCGTGCACCGCTTCCGTGGTCGCGGGTCCCGTGCGTACGGGCTCGCCGTGTGTGGGGTCCGCGTGGGCTCCCTTGGTCAGCCGGACCCGCCCCTCCGGTCCGGCCTTCCCCTCGGCCGGCCCTGGCGCCGCCTCTGTCGGCCCGGGCTGGTCATCGGCCGTCGCCTCGGGGGGCGCGGGTACCTCGTGGGCCTTGGAGGGGGTCGCCGTCCAGCCCGCGCAGAACAGCGAGAGCTTGGCCGTGAAGTTGATCCACAGCAGTAGTGCGATCGGGGTGCCGAACGCCCCGTACATGCTCTTCGCCGCCACTCCCTGTATGTAGCCGCTCAGCAGCGACTTCAGCAGTTCGAAGCCGATCGCGCCGATGAGCGCGGCGACGACGACGGCGCGGCGGGGCGGGGTGACGCCCGGCAGCCAGGTCAGGACGTAGCACAGCAACAGGAAGTCGGCGCCGACCGCGGCGGCGAACGCGGCCAGCCGCAGCAGCCAGCTCCCCACCCCGTCCTCGGGGATGTCCAGCTTCGAGGCCGCCCAACCCACCGCGGTGACCGCGAAGGTGGAGACGGCGAACGAGCCAAGGGCCACTCCGCCGAGGCCCAACAGGATGCCGCCGTCCTTGAGCTTGCGTAGCACGATGTTGTCGTGTTCGTCGTCCAGCTCCCACACGGCCCGCAGGCACTCGCGCAGCGAACCGACCCAGCCGATGCCGGTGAACAACAGCGCCGCACCCGCCAGGACACCGACCGTGGCCGCGTTCTCCACCAGCGCGCTGAGGTCGAGCTGCCCCGAGATGCCCGGCACCTGGGCGGCCAGCTTCCCCTCCAGTTCGCGCATGCTGGCGTCGCTGAGCACCGCGGCACCGATGGCCGCCCCCACCGTGATCAGCGGAAACAGCGCGAGGAAGCTGATGAAGGTGATGGCGGCGGCCAGCCGCGTCCAGTGAACCCGCTCCAGGGTCTCGTACGTGCGCCACGCGTGCGTACGCATCAGCCGCCCCGCGATCGGGCCGATCCACGGCAGCCGGGTCAACCAGTCCATGAGCCCTTTTCTACCCTTACCCGCATATTCATTCCTCTGCCGGTCCGCGTTCCGCCTGCCTCGCCCGACTCGTCTCGTCTGGCTCGGGTGGCTCGCCTGGTTCGGGTGCTGGCCTGGCTCGCCTGGTCTACCAACCCTCCCGCTTCTGTGTGGTCCGGTCCGCCCCCGGTGATCCTCGGCCCCCGGTGGCTGTCCGACCGCGCCTGTCTGGGCTGCGCGTTCCCCGTTGCCGCGGGCGCTATCCCTCTCCGGTCGAGGGTTCGGTCCCGGGCTGGGCCCGCAGCGTGCCCAGGGCCTGCGGCAGCGGGTGGGAGTGCACGATGCGCAGCCCCGACACCGCTCGGGTGAGCACCACGTACAGCCGGTGCAGCCCGCGGGGCTCGGCCGCCACGATCGCCGCCGGCTCCACGGCGACCACCTGGTCGTACTCCAACCCCTTGGCCAGGGACGCGGGCAGCACCGTCACCCGCCGCGCCGGGTCGGCCTCGTCGGGCTCGGCCGTGGCGATGCCCGCCTTCACCAGGGCCCGGCGCACGTCGGGCACGGCGGCGTCGGCGGCTATCACCCCGATCGAACCGGCCGCGCGCCGCGCGGCGCGCACCGCCGCCACCGTGCCGGCCATGGCGTCGGCCACGGAGTGGACGTGCAGTTCCCCGTCGCTCCGCAGCGAGCGGGCGGGCGGCACCTGGGTCGCCAGGTGCGGCAGCAGGGCGTTCGCCACGGCCACGATGGCGGCCGGCACCCGGAAGCCGGTGGTGAGCGGGGCGACCGTGGCGTTCGGCTTGCCCAGATGCGCCAGGTGCTCCGGCCAACTCCGCGCCGCCCAGGGCGTGGTGCCCTGAGCCAGGTCGCCCAGCACGGTCAGGGAGCCGAAGTCGCTGCGCCGGGCCAGCACCCTGCACTGCATGGGCGACAGGTCCTGCGCCTCGTCCACCACCACGTGGCCGAAGCTGCCCGGGCGTTCGATCAGGCCCGCCACCTCGTCGATGAGCACCAGGTCCGCCGCCGACCAACGGGCGCTCTTGACCGAGCGGGGCGGCTTGGTCCAGCGCAGCGCGGCCTGTTCGGCAGGCGAGAGCAGCCCGTCCGAGGCCGTCTGGATCACGTCGGGCGCGCTCAGCAGTTCGGCGACGACCTCCTCGGGCCGCACCACGGGCCAGGCGGCGTCCAGGAACGCCTTGACGGCGCGGGAGCGGCTCATGCGGCGCACCCACTCCTGAGGCGGCGGGCCCGCGCGCCGCTCGACCTGGCGGCGGACGAGTTCCATGGTGCGCGAGAGCACCCAGTCTCGGCCCGTGGCGTAGGGCGGGGCCTGCTCCCGCACCTGGGCGACGATCTCGGCGAGTTCGTCGGCGTCCACCCGCCAGCGGTAGGTGCCGTCGGGGATGGCCAGCGACTCGCCCGGTGGGCGCACACGCCGGTAGAGGGCGCGCGCGAGGACCTCGGCCATGCGGGGGTCGTGCTTGACGGCGGCCGCGTCCGGGGGGTCCTCGGCGCGCACCGGAAAGCGGTCGATGAGGTCTTCGGCCGTGCACTGGCGGACGTCGATCTCCCCGAGCGCGGGCAACACCTCGGCGATGTAGCGCAGGAAGGTGCGGTTGGGCCCGACGACCAACAGGCCGCCGCGCTGGATGCGTTGGGGGTAGGTGTAGAGCAGGTAGGCGGCGCGGTGCAGGCCGACGGCCGTCTTGCCCGTGCCGGGAGCGCCCTGCACGCACACCGAGTCGGCCAACGCGCCCCGTACCAGGTTGTCCTGTTCGGGCTGGATGGTGGCGACGATGTCCCGCATGGGGCCAACCCGGGGGCGCTCGATCTCCGCGGCCACGATCCGGCTGCCGCCCGCGACCGTCGCGGCTTCCTCCCCCCGGCCGGCCGCCGTGGCCGCCGCGCCGAGTCGCTCGTCCTCCAGGCTGGTGAGGTCGCCCGGCTCGCCCTTGCTGGCGGGGGCCCAGCCGAACCTGCGGCGTACCGCGACGCCTTGCGGGTCGCGCGAGGACGCCTGGTAGAAGACGCGGGAGACGGGCGCGCGCCAGTCGATCACCATGGGCGTCGCGGTGGCGTCGGCCGCGATGTGGCGGCGGCCGATGTAGTACCGCTGGCCTCGATGGTCTCCGGTGGAGGGGGCGGTGTCGAAGTCGAGGCGCCCGAAGAACAGCGGGGCCTCCGGCTCCTCCGCCATCTGCCGGGCGTAGCCGCGGAGGTACCGGCCCAGCACCTCGGCGCTCGCGCCGTCACCGGAGACGTCCTCCCCGAGCGTCACCTGACGCCGGGCCGACTCGACCATGCGGGCCAGCGTGGCCCGGCACGCGCCGACGTGAGCCCGCTCGGCGGCGAGCCCTTCATCCGGCCCCCCTCCAGCACCACTATCCGGGTCACCGCTGGGACCACCGCTCGGGCCCCCGCCGGGACCACCGCCCGGACCACCGCCCGGGTCGCCTTCGGAGCCACGGCCCGGGCCAGCATCCGGGCCGCCGCCCGGATCGTCGGGGCGGGGGGTCGATAGGCGCGGGTCGGACGGGGGCGGGCCCGGCCGAGGCGGCCCCGGCTCGGCCGGGGAAGGCTCAGCCGGGGAGGACCCAGTCCGTGAAGGTTCGGGCGGCGAAGGCTGAGCCGGAGGCGACCCTTTCCGGGAAGCGGAGGCCAGGGGCCGATGGGGCGCGTCGGCGGCCACGCCGTCGGGTGGTGAGGTCATTTCGGTACACCTTTCGCGTAGGAGTGGCGGGCAGGCCGGCTCGGCGGGAGCGCACGCGGGCAGCACGCATCGCCGCTCGGCGCGCCGAGCGGGGGCGAACGGTCGGGTGGTGGTGCGCTGCGGGGCGCGGCCCCGCGAGCTGAGTGGCGGAGGACGGATGGTCGGCGGCGGCCGGCTCCCCCGGGCACGGCCGGAGCCGAAGGCAGCGCCCCATGGCACGACCCAAGGCAGCGCAAGCTCACGCCTCACGGACGAGCCCGCGCCAGCGCACCCACGACGCGCGGTCAGCCGTCGACCGTCAGCCGTCAGCCGTCAGCCGTCAGCCGTCAGCCGTCAGCCGTCAGCCGTCAGCCCAGGGTGTGGGTGGGGCGTCCGTCAGGGGCGCTGGCCTCCTGGGTCAGAGGTGGGAGCCGAGCACGGAGAAGGCGTGGTCGGCGGCGGCGACGGCCGACGGGTAGACCGCGTCGGCGCTCTCGCCGTCGGCTATCCGGCGCCAGTTGTCGAGCGCCAGGATGCGCTGAGCCGCGATGACCTGGCTCGCGGTGAGGCGGGCCGTCAGGGCCTCCAGCCTGGTCGGCTCCCCGGGGCCCGGCAGGGCAGAGCCGGGAACCGGCAGGTCGGGACCCGCGCCCGGCAGGCCAGGACCGACGAGCGGGCCCGGGACCGCCCCGGTGACGGCCACCGGCGCGTCGGCCGGGCGGTGCGTCGCCTCGGGGGCGTGTGCCACCTCGTACAGCGTGCGGGCCAGGGCCTCCTCGGACCGCGTCGTGTACGCGTACAGCCGCGCCACCAGGCTCGGCGTGCCGTACAGCAGGCGGTGGAAGGCGAGGACCTCGCTGTCGTCGCACAGGCCCGTGACCGGGTCGCGGCGGTCGAGGCCGGCGCGGAAGTGCGCGTGCAGCGCCTGCAGGGGGCTCTGCTCGGGGGCGCGGTCGCGGACCACGCGGCTGGCCTCGCCCTCGTGGTCCGCGAAGCGGTAGAGAGCGAGGTCTTCCTTGGTCGGGAAATAGCGGAACAACGTGGGCTTGGACACCATGGCCGCGGCGGCGATCTCCGCCACCGAGACCTGGTCGAAGCCCTGCTCAAGGAAGAGCGCGATCGCGGCGTCGGAGATCGCCTGATAGGTGCGCTGCTTCTTGCGCTCGCGAAGACTCGGGTGGCCGTCCATGAGAACAGCCTACCGATTTTGAGACCCGGTTAAAAGTGCGTCGCGGGATCTTTTTTCACTCGGTCACATTCAGCGATTCGTTCCGCGCTCCACCACGGCCTCGGCCCCGGTCGCGAGCCGAGTCCAGGCTCCGGACGCGGTCGTGCCCGTCGCGGTCACGGTCCGCGTGCTGCGTCTGGCGCGGGAAGGTCGGGCCCGGACCCCGCCCTCCCGCCGAGCCGAAAGGGTATTCGCGCTCCAACCGCCAGACGCCGTCCTGGCCTTGTTCGTAGAGCGCGAAGCCCTCGATGGTCCACGCCGCCTCGTAGTCCTTCAGCTCGGCGTACGCGCGGTCCATCGCCTCCTCGGAGATGCCGTGCGCGATGGTGACGTGTGGGTGGTAGGGGAACTGCAGCTCGCGGGCGCACGGCCCGGACGCCGCCCGGACGCGCTCCTGGAGCGCCGTGCAGTCGTCGGCGCCCTCCACGATCTTCACGAAGACGACCGGCGAGAGCGGGCGGAAGGTGTCCGTCCCGGACAGCCGCATCGGGAAGGGGCCCCAGCCGGCCGCGACCTCCGCGAGGTGGCGCTCGATGCCGGGCAGCGCCGCGGCGTCCACCTCGGTGGGCGGCAGCAGCGTGACGTGCGTGGGGATGCCGTGCGCGGCCGGGTCCCCGAAGCCCGCGCGCCGCTTCTGGAGGAAGCTGCCGTACGGCTCCGGGACCGCGATCGAAACGCCGATCGTTACGGTCCCCACTGCGTTCTCCCTTCCGCACCACTGTCTGGTCGAGCTGTCCGTCACGCCGCACGCCCTCGTGTCCCTGTCAGGCGGCCGAGCGCCCGTGTCAGTGTGCCGGCTTCCCGGCCGTCCCGGCTAGGTTCCTCGAGCCTCACCGGCCTGGACCCATACCCCGCCCGCGCCCGGACCGGGCCCGGTCGCCGGGCCACCGCCGGCCCGGCGGGCGGGGCGTGGCCGCTCAGTGCTTGGCGGGCAGCATGCCCACCTTGTCGTACGCCAGGGCCAGGGTCTCGGCCGCGACGGACCGTGCCTTCTCGGCCCCCTTGGCCAGGATGTTGTCCAGCGTCTCGGGGTCGTCCAGGTATTCCTGGGTGCGGCTGCGGAACGGTGTGACCCAGTCGACCATGACCTCCGCCAGGTCGGTCTTCAGCGCGCCGTAGCCCTTGCCCTCGTACTTGCGTTCCAGGTCGGCGATGCTGGTGCCGGTGAGGGTGGAGTAGATGGTGAGCAGGTTGCTCACGCCGGGCTTGTTCTCCTCGTCGTAGCGGATCACGGTGTCCAGGTCCGTGACCGCGCTCTTGATCTTCTTCGCGGAGACCTTGGGCTCGTCCAGCAGGCTGATGATGCCCTTCGGCGTGGACGCCGACTTGCTCATCTTGATCGACGGGTCCTGCAGGTCGTAGATCTTGCCGGTCTCCTTGACGATGTGCGCCGAGGGCACCGTGAAGGCGTGGCCGTAGCGGCTGTTGAACCGCTCCGCGAGGTCCCGGGTCAGCTCGATGTGCTGGCGCTGGTCCTCGCCGACCGGGACCTGGTCGGCCTGGTAGAGGAGGATGTCGGCGACCTGGAGGACCGGATAGGTGAACAGGCCCACGGTCGTCCGGTCGGCACCGTGCCTGGCCGACTTGTCCTTGAACTGCGTCATGCGGGACGCCTCGCCGAAGCCGGTGAGGCAGTTCATCACCCAGCCGAGCTGCGCGTGCTCGGGCACGTGGCTCTGGATGAAGAGCGTGCACCGCTCCGGGTCGAGCCCGGCCGCCAGCAGCTGCGCGGCGGCGAGCCGGGTGTTGGCGCGCAGTTCCCGCGGGTCCTGCGGGACCGTGATCGCGTGGAGGTCGACCACCATGTAGAAGGCGTCGTGGGTTTCCTGCAAGGCGACGTACTGACGGATCGCACCGAGGTAGTTGCCGAGGTGGAAGGAGCCCGCAGTGGGCTGGATACCGGACAGCGCGCGAGGACGGTCATGGGCCATGGCATCCATTCTCTCAGGTACGCGGCGCGACCACGGCCCCCGGTCGAAGACTGGGGGGCGGTTGGCAGCACCCTGCCGCAGCGCGCGAGGCAGGCGCCGGCGCGCGCCAGCGCGCACGGCACGCGCGCGTCACGGCACGGCCACGCACAGCGACCCGACAGCGACCCGTCGGCGATGTGCCGGCGGTCCGCCGACACGGCGTCGGCGCGGCCCGGGCCCGTAGGTGGCAACACGGTTGGCTACGCAATTTTTCTTCGCATTCCCCCCGGGCAACGATAGAAAGAAGGCTGCACCCGCCCCGACTCCGTAAGGATGGAGCGCACGTGACCGCTAGTGAACGCAGCATCGCCGCAGCAGAGGCGCACAGCGCGCACAACTACCACCCGCTGCCCGTCGTCGTCGCCGCCGCGGACGGCGCCTGGGTGACCGATGTCGAGGGGCGCCGCTACCTCGACATGCTCGCCGGATACTCCGCGCTCAACTTCGGACACGGCAACCGCCGCCTCATCGACGCCGCCAAGGCCCAGTTGGAGCGGGTCACGCTGACGTCGAGGGCGTTCCACCACGACAGGTTCGCCGACTTCTGTACGGAGCTTGCCGCGCTGTGCGGCAAGGAGATGGTCCTGCCGATGAACACCGGCGCCGAGGCCATCGAGACCGCGGTCAAGACGGCCCGCAAGTGGGGCTACCAGGTCAAGGGCGTGCCGGACGGCCAGGCCAAGATCGTCGTCGCGGCCGACAACTTCCACGGCCGCACCACGACCATCGTCAGCTTCTCCACCGACCCGGAGGCACGGGCCGACTTCGGTCCGTACACGCCCGGCTTCGAGATCGTCCCGTACGGCGACCTGGCCGCGCTGGAGGCGGCGGTGGACGAGCACACCGTCGCCGTGCTGATCGAGCCGATCCAGGGCGAGGCGGGCGTGCTGGTGCCGCCGGCCGGCTACCTGCCGGGGGTGCGGGAGCTGACCCGGGAGAGGAACGTGCTGTTCATCGCGGACGAGATCCAGTCGGGGCTGGGGCGCACCGGCAGGACCTTCGCCTGCGACCACGAGGACGTGGTTCCGGACGTGTACGTGCTGGGCAAGGCGCTCGGCGGCGGCGTGGTGCCGGTCTCCGCGGTGGTCGCCGACCGCGACGTGCTGGGCGTCTACCGCCCGGGCGAGCACGGCTCCACCTTCGGCGGCAACCCGCTGGCCTGCGCCGTCGCCCTCGAGGTGATCGACATGCTGCGCGGTGGCGAGTACCAGCAGCGGGCCACCGAACTCGGCGAGCACCTGCACCGCGAGCTGGCGGCGCTGGCCGGCGGCGGCGCGGTGCGCGAGGTGCGCGGGCGCGGCCTGTGGGCCGGCGTGGACATCGACCCGGCGCTCGGCACGGGCCGCGAGGTCTCCGAGCGGCTGATGGCCCGCGGGGTGCTGGTCAAGGACACCCACGGCAGCACCATCCGGATCGCCCCGCCGCTGGTGGTCAGCAAGGAGGACCTGGACTGGGGCCTTGAGCAGCTCCGCGCCGTGCTGACCTCGGCCGGCGAGGGCGCCCAGGGCGGCTGACCGGGCCGCCCGGGGCGGCCAGCGACAGCCGGGCGGCCAGCTCACCCGGCTCACCCGGCTCACGAAGGGGGCGGGCCCGCGCCACGTGATCGCGCGGGCCCGCGCCCCGCGCTATGGCAACGCCCGGCACAGGGCGTCCAGCGCGCCGGCGTACGCGTGGTCGGGCGGGGTGCCGTAGCCGACGACCAGGGCGTCGCCGATGACGTCGTCGCGCGGGGCGCCGTCGCCGCCGGTGCCCGCGCCCAGCCGGAAGCGGCGCAGCCCCTCCAGGGCCAGGCCCTGCCAGACGGCCCCGTTGATCACCGACTGCTCGGTGCCCGGCGGGAGTTCGAGCACCGCGTGCAGACCGGCCGCTATGCCGCTGACCTTCACGTGCGGGGCGCGCTCGGCCAGGGCGGCGACGAGTTGGTCGCGGCGGCGCTGGTAGCGCTGGCGCATGCCGCGTACGTGCCGGTCGTACGCCCCCGAGGTGATGAACTCCGCCAGCGTGAGCTGGTCCAGGCCGCTGGTCTGGGAGCCGGGGCGGCGCTTGAGTTCGGCGACGGCCGCGAACAGCCGCTCCGGCAGCACCAGCCAACCCAGGCGCAGCGCGGGCGACAGGCTCTTGCTGACGGTGCCCATGTAGACGACGTGTTCGGGGTCCAGGCCCTGCACGGCGCCGACCCGCTGCCCGTCGTAGCGGAACTCGCCGTCGTAGTCGTCCTCCAGGAGTACGCCGCCGGTCTCCACCGCCCACTTGACGGTGGCCGCGCGCCGGTCGGGCGGCAGCGAGACGCCGAACGGGAACTGGTGGGCCGGCGTCATCAGCGCCGCCCTGGCCCCCGTACTCGCCAATTCCTCGGTGCGCGGGCCGTGTTCGTCGAAGCCGACGGCGACGGTGCGCAGCCCGCAGCCGGTGAGCAGGTCGCGGTGGATGTCCAGGCCGAAGGACTCGACCGCCACCAGGTCGGCGCCGGGTGTCGCGCCGGGCAGCCGCGCGGTGTCACCGAGCACCTCGCCGACCAGGCGCAGCCCCTCGGACAGGCCGGAGCAGATGAGGATGCGCTCGGGCGCCGCGCGTACGCCCCGGGCGCGGGCGAGGTACTCGGCGAGCGCCCGGCGCAGTTCGGGGCGGCCGGCGACGTGCGTGCCGTAGCCGAAGGCGTCGTTGGGCGCGTGGGTGATGGCCTTGCGGGCGGCGGTCAGCCAGGCGGCGCGCGGGAAGGAGGAGACGTCGGGCGAGCCGGGCATCAGGTCGTAGACCGGGGTGGGGGCGGGCGCGGGGCGCGGGGGCGGGCGGCGTACCGGGGTCGGGGGCTCGACGCGGGTGTCGGAGGGGACGGCACGCTCGGCCACGCGCGTCCCGGAGCCCTGGCGGGCGGTGAGCCAGCCCTCGGCGACGAGTTCGGCGTAGGCGTCGGCGACCGTGTTGCGGGCGATGCCCAGGTCGGTGGCGAGGGTGCGGGAGGAGGGCAGGCGGGTGCCGGGGGCGAGCCGGCCGGATCGTACGGCGTCCCGCAGCGCGCTCATCAGCGACGCCCGGACACCTCCCGTTCGACTCAGCTCCAGGTGGAGGTCGCTGCCGACGGCGAAGTCGGCGGCGGAGTCGGACGGCGTCTCAGTGGCCCAAGAATCTGCCATGGAAATGGACCATACCCCTGGGCTAGTGCCGCCGTAGCGTGAGGGCCATGGCGACGAGCGAAACGGCCCGTAGACGGGGTCCGAGGATGGCACTGCCCACCCTCGCACCCGAGTTCTACAAGGCCATGATCAATCTTGACGCGGCGGCCAGACGGGGTCTCGACCCCGCTCTGATCGAGCTGGTGAAGATTCGCGCGTCGCAGATCAACCACTGCGCCTTCTGCATCACGATGTACACCCGGGACGCACGGACGGAAGGGGAGAGCGAGGAGCGGATATATCTGCTCAACGCGTGGGAGGAGTCGCCGTCGTACTTCACCGCCAAGGAACAGGCAGCGCTCGCGCTGACCGAGGCGGTGACCGTCCTCACCGACGGGTTCGTACCGGACGCGGTCTACGACCGGGCGGCCGAGCACTTCGAGGCCGCCGAACTCGCCCAACTCGTCAGCCTGATCATCACGATCAACGCGTGGAACCGGATCAGCGTGACCACGCGGATGTCCCCTGGTAAACCGCCCTCCGAGGAGTTGTGATGCCCCCCACTCACGCCGACAACACAGCGGGCAGCGCTGAGAACAGCGACGCCGCCAACGCCGACAACACCGCCAAGGCGTTCCTGGCCCTGCACCACGGCCGGGCGCCCGCCGACCCGCTGATCCTTCCCGGTCCCTGGGACGCGGCCAGCGCGCGGATCTTCGCCGACGTCGGCTTCCCGGCGCTGGCGACGCCGAGCGCGGGCATCGCGGCCTCGCTCGGCTATGAGGACGGCGGCGGCACGCCGGTCGACGAGATGTTCGCGGCGATCGCCCGCATCACCCGGGTGGTGGACATCCCGGTGTCGGCCGACGTCGAGGACGGCTACGGCCTGGCCCCGGCCGAGTTGGTGGAGCGGTTGCTCGAAGCGGGCGTGGTGGGCTGCAACCTGGAGGACACCGACCTGGCGACCGGCCAGCTCAAGGACGCCCGGCAGCACGCCGACTGGCTGGCGCGGGTGCGCCAGGAGGCCGGCGACCGGCTGGTGATCAACGCCCGGGTGGACACCTTCCTGCGCGGCGACACCAGCGCGGCGGCGGCCATCGAGCGGGCCAGGTTGTACGTCGCCGCGGGCGCGGACGTGATCTACCCGCTGCTGGCCCCGGTCGAGTTGGTCACGGAGTTGGCCCAGGGCGTCGGCGCGCCGCTGAACATGGCCGCCATGCCCGGCGGCCCGACCCTGGCCGAGATCGGCGAGCTGGGAGCGGCCCGGATCACCTTCGGGCCCGGGCTGTTCCACGAGGCGATGGAAGCGCTGCGCGGGCACGCCGAGCGACTGCGCTCGGCCCAGCCCGGAGCGTAGCCCCTGATCGGGAGCGCCGGACACGGGGGTTCTGGCGCCCCTGGCCTCCGCCGCGGTCATCCGTGGCGGAGGCCCACAGCGGGCCGGTGGGGTGGGACGCGTACGACGGGGGACGTGCGTACGACGGGGGCCACCTCACCGGCCGGATCGCCGGGCAGCGGGGCGTGGCGGGCGCCTCGCCACCCGCGGGCGGGCCCATCGGGCCAGGCCGCGCGGGAGCCCGGTGCACGACGCCGGGGCCTGCGGGCCCGGTGGAGCAGGACGCCACGGCCCACGGGCCATGGCGTGACGGGGGAGCCGCGTCGCACGGGGGCGACGGGGCCGACGGGGGGCCGCGCCACCACGGGGGTGGCACGGCGACAGGGGGGAACCGCGCCGCCTGGTCGGGGCGCGGTGTACGGGGAAGCCGGGCCGCCCGATGGGCGGCCCGGCGCAACGGGGGTGCCGCGCCGCTCGTCGAGCGGCCGGCCGCACGGGGGAGACCGCGGTGCACGGGGGCACCGCGGCGGACCGCCGAAACGCCTGGTGTTCCACGGCGTTTCGGCGGCCCTTTTCCGTGTGCGGGGCGGCGTCTTTCCGTGTTGCGGGCAGCCTTTTGTGCGGGGCGGGCCGCTACCGGTGTCGGGGGCCGGCCGCTACGTCGGTGCCGACCGTCACGGCAGCCAGCGCTGCCACACCTCGGGGTTGGCCTTGACCCAGCGCTCGGCGGCCTCGTCGGCCGACAGGCCCTGCGAGGCGATCATCTCCGAGACGTCGTTCTGGTGCTCCTTCGACCAGTGGAACTTCTTGAGGAACCGGGCCGCGTCGCCGCCCTTGTCCGCGAAGTCCGCGTTCAGGTACTTCTGCAGCGGGGTCGTCGGATAGGCGCAGTCGACGGAGGCCGGGTCCTCGGTGCCCCTGGTGGCGCACTCCTCGGTGTACTCCGGCAGCTTCACCTCGACCATCGGCACCTCGTTGAACAGCCACTGCGGCTCGTACCAGTAGGTCAGGAACGGCTTCCGCTGCTTGGCGAACTGCTTGATCTGGGTGATCTGCGCCGCCTCGGAACCCGCGAAGACCACCTGGTAGTCCAGGCCCAGGTTCTTCACCAGCGCCTTGTCGTTGGTGACGTAGGACGGCGAGCCGTCGAGGAGCTGGCCCTTCTTGCCGCTCTCGGCCGTGCGCAACCGGTCCGCGTACTTGTTGAGGTTCTTCCAGTCCGTGACGTCCGGGTGCGCGTCGGCGAAGTACTTCGGCACCCACCAGCCGATGTGGCCCCGGACGCCGAGGTCTCCGCCGCGCGCGATGGTCTTCTTCTCCTCGACGTACCGCCGCTCCTGCTCCGGGTGGCCCCAGTCCTCCAGGATCGCGTCCACCCGGCCCTGGCTGAGCGCGTCCCAGGCCGGCACCTCGTCCACCTGCACGGTGTCCACGCGGTAGTCGAGCTCGTGCTCCAGCAGGTACTTGGCGACCGCCACGTTGCCCTGCGCGCCCACCCAGGACTGGACGGAGAGGGTGACGGTCTTCGCGCCGGACACGTTCGCGTACGGGGACGACTGCTTGGTCATGTCGGCCTTGCCGCAGCCGGTGAGGACCAGCAGCGACGCCACCGCGGCGAGCGCGCCGACCGTACGGAACCGTCCACCGGGCCGCCGAACCCTGCCAGCGGGTACGGCGGATCGGCGGGTAGCGTCCGCGCGGGCCCGGGGGGTGCGGATGGCGCGGGAGTCGCGAACCCGAAAGGCGCGGGAGTTGGGCGTACGGATAGCCATGTCAGGCCCCCTTCCGGGCGCGGCGCGCCGTCGGCTGCGTCACGCGGTCGAGCATCAGGCCCAGGCAGACGATGGCCGCGCCCGCGACGAGGCCGGTGGCCAGGTCGCCCTGGGCCAGGCCGAACAGCACCTCGTAGCCGAGGCCGCCGCCGCCCACCAGCGAACCGATGATGACCACGGCCAGCACGAGGACGACGCCCTGGTTGACGGCGAGCAGCAGCGCGGGCCTGGCGAGCGGGAGTTGCACCTGGCGCAGTTGCTGGCCACGGCTCGCGCCGAGGGAGCGGGCGGCCTCCAGGGCCGCCGGGTCCACCTGGCGCAGCCCCTGGGTGGTGATGCGGACGACCGCGGGCAGCGCGTAGACGATGGCGGCCGCGGCGGCCGGGGCGCGCCCGACGCCGAACAGCGCGACCACCGGGATCAGGTACACGAACTGCGGCATCGTCTGGAACACGTCGAGCACCGGGCGCAACAGCCGCTCAAGGCGCTCGCTGCGGGCCGCCGCGATGCCGATCGCGAAGCCGATGACGAGCGTGACGGCGACGGCGGCCAGGACCTGGGAGAGCGTGTTCATCGACTCGTCCCACACACCGAGCACGCCGACGGCGGCCATGGCCAGGGTGGCGGTCAGGGCCGTGCCCCAGGTGCCGATCAGCCAGGCGAGGGCGGCGACGATCAGCAGCGCCGACCACCACGGCAGGGCCTGTAGGCCGTCGCGCAGCGGGTCGAGCACCCAGGAGGTGAAGTGGCCGGCCCAGTCGGCGGTGCCGCCGACGACCGGGACGCCCGTGTAGAGGTGGTCGGTCATCCAGTCGACGGCGTCGTTGACGGGCTCGGCGATCTCCACCGTCCAACTCTTCGGCCACGTCAGCGAGTCGGCGAGCTGGCCCGCGACCAGGGCCGCCGCGACGGCCCAGCCGTCCAGGCCGCGCAGCCAGCGCGGGGCGGCCGGGGCGTGGGAGTGCTCGCCCGCGGCGGCGGTCGTCCGGTCCAGGACGACCGCCAGCAGCACGATCGGGATGCCGGCGGCCAGCGCGGCCCCGACGTCGACCGAAGAGAGCGCCTGGTAGACCCGGTCACCGAGGCCGCCGCCACCGATCATGGAGGCGATCACGGCCATCGAGAGGGCCATCATGATCGTCTGGTTGAGGCCGAGCAGCAGCTCCTTGCGGGCCAGCGGCAGCCGGGCGGTCACCAGGCGCTGCCAGCGGCCGGCGCCCAGCGAGTCGACGGCCTCAAGGACGCCGGGGTCGGCGCCGCGCAGCCCGAGCGCGGTGAGCCGGGCCATGGGCGGGGCGGCGTAGATGACGGTGGCCAGCACCGCGCCCGGCACGCCGATCCCGAAGACCAGGACGACGGGCAGCAGGTACGCGAACGCCGGCAGCACCTGCATGGTGTCGAGCACCGGGCGCAGCACCCGGAAGGCCCGCTCGAACAGCCCGCCGGCCAGCCCCAGCAACCCGCCGACCACGACGGACAGCGCGACCGCGACGACCATCAGCGCCAGGGTCTGCATGGTCGGCACCCACATGCCGAGCAGCCCGCACACCGCGAACGAGACGGCGCTGGTCAGCGCGGTCCGCGCGCCCGCGGTACGCCAGGCGACCAGCGTCGCGGCGGCGGTGACGCCGGTCCAGCCGAGGGCGAGCAGCACCAGGTAGACGCCGCGCACCGAGGCCACGATGCCGTTGCTGATGTGCCCGAAGAAGTAGAGGAACAGCGGGTGACTGTCGCGGTTGTCGATGATCCAGTCGTTGGTGTCGGTCAGCGGGTCCGTCAGGTCGACGGTCAGCGCCTCCGGCCAACTCCCGCTGGACCACTTGGCGTGCGCGATCGGCACCAGGACGGCGGCCAGCACGGCGAGCACCGCGAGCTTGTGCAGGCCACGGTGGCGCAGCAGGGCGCGGACGCGGCTCTGTTCGCGGCCGTCACCCTCGGCGGGGGCGGGCCCGGAGTCGGGCTTGGGCCTGGGCTTGCGGGCTTCCGTGCTGCCCGCGCTGCCCGTGCCCGGCGCGTCGGCCAGCGTGGTGGCGGGGTCGGCGGTGGGCGCGGACCCCTGGCCGGTGGCGGGTGGGGTGGCGGCGCTCATCCGCGGCCCCCAGAGCCGGCCGCCGTGGCGGATGGGGCGCCGTCGCCGGGGGGTTCGGGGGCTGGCTCACCGGTCCGGTCCGGGATCTGGGCGGGAGCCTGGTTGGTGGACTGGCCCGCGGCCGGCTCGGGCGTTGGGGCGGCCGGGGCCGTCGCGGCCGGGTCGGTGCTGGCTGGCTCGGCGGGAGCGGTGGTGGCGGGCGGTACGGCGGCGGCCGGGTCGGCGGGAGCGGTCGTGGGGGCCGGCTCGTCCAGGCCGGCGACGACGTCGAGCAGGCGGGCGTGGTCGACCACGCCGAGGCAGCGGCCGGCGTCCATCACGCGGGCCGGGCCGCCGGAACGGGCCACGGCCTCGATGGCCTCGGCGACGGTGGCGCCGGGTGCCAGCGCGGGCCCCCGGTCGACCTCGTCGGGACGGGCCGGGCGCATCGCGCGGCGGACGGTGAGCACCTGCTCGCGGGGGACGTCGCGGACGAAGTCCCGTACGTACGCGTCGGCCGGGGAACCCACGATCTCCTCGGGCGTGCCGAGTTGCACGATCCGGCCGTCGCGCATCAGCGCGATGCGGGTGCCCAGGCGCAGCGCCTCGCTCAGGTCGTGGGTGATGAAGACCATGGTGCGGCCCTCGTCCCGGTGCAGGCGGATGACCTCCTCCTGCATGTCGCGCCGGATCAGCGGGTCGAGCGCGCTGAACG
The DNA here is from genome assembly GCF_029392895.1 of Streptomyces sp. 71268. Classification (NCBI taxonomy): domain Bacteria; kingdom Bacillati; phylum Actinomycetota; class Actinomycetes; order Kitasatosporales; family Streptomycetaceae; genus Streptomyces; species Streptomyces sp. 71268. Next base: position 5,195,229 of record NZ_CP114200.1, on the reverse strand, counting down.
GCTCGTCGAACAGCAGCACCTCCGGGTCGACCGCCAGCGCGCGGGCCAGGCCCACGCGCTGTTGCTGGCCGCCGGAGAGCTGGCCGGGGCGGCGGTGCTCCAGGCCGGTCAGGCCGACCTTGGCCACCATCTCGGCGGCCTTCGCGCGCCGCCGCGCCTTGCCCACGCCCTGCACCTCGAGCCCGTACGCGACGTTGTCGAGCACCGAGCGGTGCGGCAACAGGCCGAAGTGCTGGAAGACCATGGCGGCGCGGTGCCGACGCAGTTCGCGCAGCCGGGAGCGGTCCATGGCGAGCACGTCCTCGCCGTCGATGTCCACGCTGCCGCTGGTCGGCTCGATGAGCCGGGTCAGGCAGCGCACCAGCGTGGACTTGCCCGATCCGGACAGGCCCATCACGACGAACACCTCGCCCTTGCGGACGTCGAAGCTCACGCCGCGCACGGCCGCCGTGCAACCGGTGCGCTCGCGCAGCTCGGCGGCGGGCAGGTCGGCTTCGGGGCTACCGGGGATGCGGTCGGCCTTCGGTCCGAAGACCTTCCACAGGTCGCGCACCGCGAAGACGGCCGGATCGCCCGCCTGCCCGGTGGCCGAGGTGGCGGCGGCCGGGCTGGTCGGGGTGGGGGCGGCCGCGCTGGTCGAGGTGGTGGTGGCAGCCGCGTTGGTCGGGGTGGCGGCGTCGGAACGCGCGCGCTCCGACGCCGGCGGTTTCGGTCCCCGCGTGGTGTCCTGGGAGTGGCGGGCGCTGCTCATGCGGCACCTCCCGGCGTCTGGGTGCGCACCAACAACTCGGCGCACTTCTCCCCCACCATCAGGACCCCGATCATGGGGTTGACGGCCGGCATCGTCGGGAAGACCGACGCGTCGGCTATCCGCAGGTTCCGCAGGCCGCGTACGCGCAACTCCGGGTCCACGACGGCCAGTTCGTCGTCGCCGGCGCCCATCCGGCAGGTGCCGGCGGGGTGGTAGACGGTGTGCGCGACCTTACGGGCGTACTCGCTGATCTCCTCGTCCGAGGTGACCTCCGGGCCCGGGCACACCTCGCGCCCCAGCCAGCCGGCCAGCGGCTCCTGTGCCGCGACCCGGCGCGCGATCTTGATGCCGTCCACCAGCGTGCGGCCGTCGTAGTCGTCCTCGTCCGTGAAGTACCGGAAGTCGAGCGCGGGCTTGACGGCCGGGTCGGCGCTGGTGAGGTAGAGCCGGCCACGGCTGCGCGGCTTGGGGATGTTGGGCGTCATCGACACGCCGTGCGTGGGCTTCTCGTAGCCGAGGCGTTCCGGGTTGTCGGTGAAGGGGATCTGGTAGAAGTGGAACATCAGGTCCGGGCCGCGCGATTCCGGGTCGCGACGGACGAACAGGCCGGCGTCGGAGTCCATCGCCGAGTTGTCCGGGATCGGGCCGTTGGTCTCCCACACGATGACCGACTCGGGGTGGTCGAGCAGGTTCTCGCCGACGCCCGGCAGGTCGTGGACGACGGGGATGCCCAGCGCCTCCAGGTCGCCGCGCGGGCCGATGCCCGAGTGCATCAGCAGCCGCGGGGTGTCCACCGCGCCCGCGCACACCAGCACCTCGCGCGACGCCTCGACGAGTTCCTCGGTGCCGTCCTTGGCCCGCACCCACACGCCGGTGGCCCGGTCGGCGTCGAGTTCGAGCCGGTAGGCCCAGGTCTCCAGGAGGAGGGTGAGGTTCGGCCGGTCGCCCGCCTCGATGTGCGGGTGCAGGTAGGCGACGGAGGCGGAGGAGCGCTTGTTGTCCTCCGGGTGGTACGCCAGGTCGAAGAAGCCGACCCCCTCGTGGAACGGCGCCTTGTTGAACCCCTCGACCCGCGGCACGTCGAGGGCGGCCTGGGCGGCGGCGACGAAGTCGCTGGCTATCGCGTTCCGGTCCTTCTCGTGCACCGGGACGATGTTGTTGCGCAGCCTGGCGAAGTACGGGTCCATGGACGCCGCGTCCCAACCCCGCGCGCCGGCCTCGGCCCACTCGTCCCAGTCGCCGGGCAGCGGCTTGAAGCTGATGAGCGTGTTGTGCGAGGAGCAACCGCCGAGGACCCTGGCGCGGCTGTGCCGGATGTGCGAGTTGCCGCGTGGCTGCTCGGTCGTGGGGTAGTCGTAGTCGAGGTCACCGCCGAGCAGGCCGAGCCAGCGGCGCAGGGTGAGCACGTCGGGGCGGTCGATGTCGGTGGGGCCGCCCTCGATGACGGCGACGGTGACGTTCGGGTCCTCGGTCAACCGGGAGGCGATCACCGAGCCGGCGGTGCCACCGCCGACCACGACGTAGTCGTAAACGGGCATGGGGGGTCGCTCCTTCTGCAAGGTACGTGCGTGAACGTGGGACGTGGGCAGGCGGGTTGGCTTGCCTGCGAGGGGCAGGCGGTTGGCGTGCCCGCAGGGGCAGGCGGCTGGCGTGCCGCCGAAGGGGGGCAGGCGGGTGGGCGCGTCCGCGCGAGGGCGGGTGGGTTGGGTGCGTCCACGGCGGTCGGCGGGGTGATCCGCCGACAGCCGGGGGCGGGTAGGCGGGTTGGCGGGTGGGTGCGGGCCGTTGGTGCGCCCGCGAGGGCTGGCGGGTTGACGTACCCGCGAGGGCGGGCGGTTGGCGCGCCCGTGGAGGCGGGTGGGTTGGTGCGCCCGCGAGGCAGGCGGGGTGGTGCGCCCGCCGGGGCGGGTGGGTCGGTACGCCCGCCGGGGCGGTCAGCCAGCGAACCAGCGGACGGGCCGCGGGTCCAGGTTCTGGTAGACGTGCTTGGCCTCGCGGTACTCCGCCAGGCCCGAGGGGCCCAGCTCGCGCCCGACGCCGGACTTGCCGAACCCGCCCCACTCGGCCTGCGGCAGGTACGGGTGGTAGTCGTTGATCCACACGGTGCCGTGCCGCAGCCGCCCGGCGACCCGGCGGGCGCGGCCCGCGTCGGCGCTCCACACGGCGCCCGCGAGCCCGTACTCGGTGTCGTTGGCGAGCGCCACCGCCTCGTCCTCGGTGCGGAAGGTCTCCACGGTGAGGATGGGCCCGAAGGTCTCCTCGCGGACCACGCGCATCTCGCGGTGGCACTGGTCGAGCACGGTGGGGGCGAAGAAGAACCCGGTGGCGGGGCGGTTCGCGGCGGGCTCGGGCTGGCCGCCGCCGCAACGCAGCGACGCGCCCTCGGCGAGCGCCGACTCGACGTACGCCCGCGTCTTCTCCCACTGCTGGCGGGAGACGAGCGGGCCGCACTCGACGCCGGGCTCGGTGCCCCGGCCGAGCTTGATCCGCTCGGCGCGGCGGGCGAGTTCGGTGACGAAGCGCTCGCGCACCGACTCCTCGACGATCAACCGGGCGCCCGCCGAGCAGACCTGGCCGCTGTGGATGAACGCGGCGTTCAGCGCCTGGTCGACGGCGGTGTCGAAGCCCTCTTCGGTGGCGCAGGCGTCGGCGAAGACGACGTTGGGGTTCTTGCCGCCCAGTTCGAGGGCGACCTTCTTCACGGTCGGCGCGGCGGCCTGGGAGACCTTGACGCCGCTGGCGAGACCGCCGGTGAAGGAGACGAGATCGACGTCCGGGTGCTCCGACATACGGGCGCCCACCGGGTCGCCCGCGCCGGTCACCAGGTTCGCCACACCGGCCGGCAGCCCGGCCTCCACCAGGAGGCGCACCAGATGGACCGTGGACAACGGGGTGACCTCACTGGGCTTGAGGACGAAGGTGTTGCCCGCGGCCAACGCCGGGGCGATCTTCCAACTCGCCTGGAGCAGCGGGTAGTTCCACGGTGTGATCAGCGAGCAGACGCCGACCGGCTCGTGGACGACCACGCTGTGCACGTCCGGGCTGCCCGCGTCCACGACCCGGCCACCGCTCTCGTTCGTCACGAGGTCGGCGAAGTAGCGGAAGGCGGCGGTCACGTCGTCGACGTCGACCCGGCCCTCCTCCAGGGTCTTGCCGGTGTCCCGGCTCTCGGTCAGCGCGATCTCCTCACGGTCCCGCTGGAGGAGGTCGGCGACCCGGCGCAGCAGCGCGGCGCGCTCGGCCACCGGCGTACGCGGCCACGGTCCGCTGTCGAAGGCCCGGCGCGCCGCGGCGACCGCCGCGTCGACGTCGGACGCGTCGCCCTCGGCCACCTTCGCGAGAACGGTCGCGTCCGCTGGGTCGAGCACCTCCCGCTCGGCGCCACTGGCAGCCGCTCGCCACTCTCCGTCAACATGGATGGTCTCGATCGCCGACACGTTGGTTCTGCCTTCCGATACACCGAAATGTTCCACTGCTGGTCACACCAGCAACCGAAACCCCTCCCCGGAAGGCACCAACGTATGCATCACTTTTCATGGAAAGTGGTCTGTCTCACTATCTGTGATCAAGCCTGGCAAGCTTTGGGGAGTAAAGAGCTGATAAATTCACCCTCCGCTAGTTAACTGAGGGGGATGGATCTCACCATGACGAGGAAGTACGGCGTGCTGGCCGCGACGGCCTGCGTGGTTGCGGTGCTGGGCCTGTCGGGCTGCGGCAACGACAGCGACAGCAAGAGCGACAAGGCGTCGCAGGAGCCGAAGAACGAACTCGCCAACCTGTCCGCGCAGCAGATCTCCGACAAGGCCAAGGAAGCCCTGCTCGGCGCGACCTCGCTGCGCATGAAGATGGACCAGGGCACCGGCGCGGAGTCGCTGAAGATCAACCTGGCCCTCGACAAGAAGGGCAACTGCAACGGCACCATCGGTGATGCCCAGGGCGCCAGCTCCGAGCTGATCAAGGCCGACACCAAGGTCTGGATGAAGCCGAACGCCAAGTTCTGGACGCAGCCCGACGTCGGCGGCAAGGAGGGCGAGGCGGCGGCCGAGCTGTTCAAGGACCGCTACATCCACGGCACCACCGACGACGAAATGCTCAAGGACAACGCCGACATGTGCAACCTGGCGGCGATGCAGGCGTCCATCAAGTCGGACAGCGACACCAAGGACAAGCTGACCAAGGGCGAGCCCACCAAGCTCGGCACCCAGCTCGTCGTCCCCCTCACGAGCCCCAGCGACGACGGCGGCAAGCAGACGATGTTCGTCGCCGCCACCGGCACTCCGTACCCGCTCAAGATCAGCGTCGTGGGCGGCAAGGAGCCCGGCACCGTCGAGCTGAGCGACTACGAGAAGCCCGTCGACACGACCCCGCCGCCCGCGAGCGAGGTCATCGACATCGCGAAGTTCGAGGAGCAGTTCGGCAAGTAGGGCGCACACCCTACGGATCCCCGCTACGGCTTCCGCTGTGGATACCTCCACGGATTTCGCTGCGGATTCTCCTACGGCCCGCCTCGCCGCTTGGCGCGGGGCGGGCCGTTGGTGTGTGGGTGGGCGCGGGGTGGGTGTGGGGCCTGTGGGGAGCGTGGGGTGGGTTCACGTGGGGGGCGGTGGTGAGGGGCGGGCGTAGGGGGGCCTGTGGGCGGGGCGTGGGGGGGCGGCATGTGGGGGTGGGGCCCCTCCCCCCTCCCCCTCCCTCCCCCCCCCCCCCGCCGCCCGCAGACCTTCACCGGGTGTTCGCAACGCCTCCACCAGCGGGTCGAAGTTACCTGCGAGAAACCTGGCATGTGCGATGACGAATACACACCGCCGCGCCCCGATCTGACCGAGAGGCAGTGGCTCGACCTCGACGACAGCATCGTCACCACCGGTCGGCCCGCCGCCGAGCCCGTCGTCGACGCCGCTGGTCCGGGCGTGGGCCGTCGCACCGTGCTGGGTGGCGCGGTGGCCGGAGCGGCGGCGCTCGCCCTGCTACCGCAGGCAGCCCAGGCGGCGCAGGCCGCGCGGGCGGCGAGCGGTGCCCCGGTGGACAAGTTCCCCCTGCCCAGCCGGCCGGGGCCCGGGGGTTCGTATGCGGTGCTGGTCACCGGGGACGCGGGCACCGGCAACGAGGCCCAGTACGCCGTCGCCGAAGCCGCGCGGAAGGTGTGCCGCACGGAGGGCGTCGGGCTGGCCATCGGCCTGGGCGACAACCTGTATGAGAACGGGCCCGAGTCGGCGCACGACGACGAGTTCCACACCAGGTTCGAGAAGCCCAACACCGGCATCGACGTGCCGTGGCTGATGGTGCTCGGCAACCACGACTGCTCCGGGCTGATACCCGGCAGCGGCGGCGACCCCTCGCGCGGCGACCGCGAGGTGGCCTACGCGACGACGTCGCGCCGCTGGTACATGCCCGCGCGCTACTACTCGACCGCACTGCCGGCCGGCCCCGGCAGAGGCGCGCCCGTGGTGGAGTTCTTCGCGGTGGACACCAACCCGGTGGCGTCGACCGTCACGCAGCTCGACCCGTATTTCCGCTGGGACGGCCCGTACATGCGCGAGCAGCGGCGTTGGGTGGACTCGGCGCTCACCGCCTCCCGCGCCACGTGGAAGATCGTCATCGGGCACCACCCGTACCTGAACAACGGCAAGCACGGCAGCGCGGGCTCCTATGACGGTTTCACGATCGGCCACTACACCAGCGGCGTGCACCTCAAGGAGTTGTATGAGGAGGTGGTGTGCGGCCGGGCCGACCTGATCCTGTCCGGGCACGACCACACGCAGCAGATCCTTGAGCCCACCAAGCGGTCGCGGGGCACGCGGCAAATCGTGTGCGGCACGGCGGGCAAGAAGGGCGACGGCAAGGCACATGACGATCACCCGGCGCGCTGGCAGGACTTCGGCCAGCACGGCTTCATGGTGATGAAGGTGTCGACGGGCAAGCTGACCATCGACGCCTACACCGTGGACGTGGCCACCGCCACCGCCACGCGGGTTCATCGCTTCACCTCCACTTCGGCGTTGAGCGCGCGCTCCTGACGTAACGTCAGCCCCGCCGCCACGGGTACGGGAGTGTCCCGCGAGGACACGCCCGCCCGTCGGTGCGACGGCGAACGGCACCTGATCCGCGATGCGGTGCGGGGGTGCGTTCGCGAGCTGTGCTTCACGTTAGAGGAGGCGGGGCGAGCGTGGGGAAGAGCGGAAGAGGCTGTGGATAAGTGGGGCTGGACCCCTGTGGATAACTGCTGGTTCGTATGCCTTACGCGTGCCGTAGGTGGGGCGCGCCCCCGCCAGCACGCCTCGTCCGCACGTACCGCACGTACCGCGCGTACCGCACGTCCCATCCATCTCGTCGGCGCGGCCCGGCGCACGGCAAAGGCCGTCCCCCAGCGCACTGCTGGGGAACGGCCTTTCGCATAGCTCTCAGGCGCGGCCTACGCGCCGAGGTCCACTCGGACGGCCAGCGGCCCGCGAGCCCGCTCGGACCAGAGGTCCGTGAGCCCGCGCGGTCCCGTGGATCGGGCGGGCCGGTGGATCAGAGCAGGCCGAGGCCGCGCACGGCCTCGCGCTCCTCCGCGAGCTCCTTGACGGACGCGTCGATGCGGGTCCGCGAGAACTCGTTGATCTCCAGGCCCTGCACGATCTCGTACGTGCCGCCCTGCGTGGTGACGGGGAAGGAGGAGATGAGGCCCTCCGGCACGCCGTACGAACCGTCCGACGGGATGCCCATGGAGGTCCAGTCGCCAGCGGCGGTGCCGTTGACCCAGGTGTGCACGTGGTCGATGGCGGCGTTGGCGGCCGAGGCGGCCGAGGACGCGCCACGGGCCTCGATGATCGCGGCGCCGCGCTTGGCGACGGTCGGGATGAAGGTGTCCGCCAGCCACTGCTCGTCGTTCACGACCTCGGCGGCGTTCTTGCCGGCGATCTCGGCGTGGAAGATGTCGGGGTACTGGGTGGCCGAGTGGTTGCCCCAGATCGTGAGCTTGCGGATCTCGCTGACCGGGGTGCCGGTCTTCTGCGCGAGCTGCGAGACGGCGCGGTTGTGGTCCAGGCGGGTCATCGCGGTGAAGCGCTCGCGCGGCACGTCCGGCGCCGCGGCCTGCGCGATGAGCGCGTTGGTGTTGGCCGGGTTGCCCACGACCAGGACCTTGATGTCGTCCGCGGCGTGGGCGTTGATCGCCGCGCCCTGCGGCTTGAAGATGCCGCCGTTGGCCTCCAGCAGGTCGCCACGCTCCATGCCCTTGGTCCGCGGGCGAGCGCCCACGAGCAGGGCGACGTTGGCGCCGTCGAAGGCCACGTTCGGGTCGTCCGTGATGTCGATGCCGCGCAGCAGCGGGAACGCGCAGTCGTCCAGCTCCATGGCGGTGCCCTCGGCGGCCTTGAGGCCCTGCGGGATCTCCAGGAGGCGGAGCTTGACCGGCACGTCCGCGCCGAGGAGGTGACCGGAGGCGATGCGGAAGAGCAGCGCGTAGCCGATCTGGCCGGCCGCGCCGGTAACGGTGACATTGACGGGAGTGCGGGTCATGGCAATCTCCTGCTGCGAGCTAGCGGTGGGTGTCCCTGCCCATTTTCCGAGGTCTCTTGGTATCGAGAGACGCGGCGCCAGGCTATCCGACGCGGCGAACGCCCACTCCGCTGCCCGGTGTGTCCCACCTCACCGGCCGTGCGGCGGCGACCGAGCCGGCACGGCGGTGACGACCGAGCCGGCACGGCAGTGACGACCGAGCCGGCCGTGGCCGCGTCCGCACGCGCGACGTTACGGGCCTGCCGGCGCGGTGGTCTGCGTCTTGTCCTACGGAGTGGCGGCCGGAGTCGACGGCGCCGTGGCCGGCGCGTCAGCCGAGGCCGGCGGGACCGTCATGCCATCCGGGACCGGCGTGCCATCCAGGGCCGGCGGGACCGGCGAGGCGGGACCGGCGGGGCGGCGCGGGACGCGACGGGGCGGTGCCGGGCGGAGGTGGGCGCGAGAGTGCGGAACGCGTCGGCGACATCGGCACCGGGTCGTCGACCGGGCCGGCGGCGAGCCCTGACGAGTCAGACCCGGGGTGAACCGCGCGGGCCCGGGAGTAGGGCCGGCCGGGTGGGCGGGGCTGGCCCGGACATGCCAGCGGCGGCCGTTCGCGCTCAGGAGGAAACGCGAACGACCGCCAGCGGCCTTGCCGTACCCGTGGGGGGTTACTAGTCGCTTGCCCCGCATTGGCGTGCGCATGCCCCCGCGATGCGCACTATCACCGAACGGTCACTCGCCCTACGCAATTCACCAACAGAACAGGGCAAAATAGGCCGTCGGAAGTGACGCTCTGTCAAGACGCCGTCAACCTTCCCCGCACCCGGGCGATCGTGCCCACCCCCGCACCCCCGCCGCTCCCCCTGCCCGGGCGCCGGCGCCCGGGCCGTGCCGGCGGCGCTTTCGCACCGCTCGGGCGCGCCCCGCGTACGGCCGGGCGATCCTTGACCGCCCGGCCGGCGAAGCCGCTACGCCCGTACCGGCACCCGCCGCTGACGTCGCGTCACGAGCTGGTGCACCCGGTTTCTCCCGTCGTCCGTGTGACACACGCCGTGGCCAGCTTCGCGGACCGCACGGGCACCATGGCGGTGTACGCGTCACCGTCGGCGTTCGCGGTCCGGCGCCGCTCCTGGCCGCGTTCCGCGTCCGAGGCCCCGCCCCGTACGCGCACCTCGTCGCCGGGTGCCGCCTGGGCGATACGGGCCCAGGCGGCGCCGCACACCTTGCTGTAGCGGACCTCCACGTACACGCCGCCCACCATGGCGTCGGTGGCGGTCTTCGCGTGCGTACCGCCGCAGCCCATCGCCTCGGGGTCCTTGCCGCCGCAGGCCGCGCCGGTGCATCGGACGCCCTCCGGCAGCGGTGCGCTGGGCGTCGTCGTCGGGGCGGACCGTTTCGACTCGCCGTCCCCGAACCGGACGTCGAAGACGAGCATCACCGCCGCGACCACGAGCAGGGTGCCCACCACTCCCGCGGCGAACATGCCCAGCCGGTGCCAGCGCCCGCCCACCGCTCCGGTCGGAACCGCCCCGCCGTCCGCGACAGGCTTCGCCGGCGCCCCGGGCCCGCCTCGCGGCGCGGGCTCCGCACCGGTACGGGCACTGGCGCCGGTGGCAGGGGCGGCGGCCGGGACCGGGGCAGACAGCACCAGGCTCCGCGCCGGCGCCCCAGGCTCGTCGGCCCCCGCCGGCTCGTGCGCCCACGACTGGCGCGCCGGGCGCGCGCCAGCGCCGGCCCGTGACGCGGGGCCCGTGGGTGTGCGCGGCGGCGCGCCCTGGCCCGGCGTCGGCGTCGCGAGCGCCCGTGGCCAGGCCAGCCGGGGCGCGGGCCGCGCGGCCTCGTCCGCCGCGTCCGCTGGCTTGGCCGCCTCGGTCGTCCTTGAGGCCGGCCGCGCCCCGGCGGGGCCCTTCGCCCGCCCCGCGCCGGCGCCGGCCTTCGGCTTCCCCGCACCAGCTCGAACGGCGGGCCCCGGCGCGTCGCCCCGCACCGCGGGCTTCGGCGGCCCCGCTTCGGTGGTCGCCCCCTGCGGGGAGGCGTCGTCGGGCTCGGCCACCGGCCCCGCCTCCGCCACGTCCGCCACGTCCGCCGCGTCCGTCGCGTTCGTCTCCCCGGGTTCCTTCTCCGGAGCCGTCGTCGGACCCGTCTCCGCCTGGCCCGTCGCCGCTTGGCCCGCCTTCGCCTGACCCGTCGCCGCCGCCTCGTCGGGCGTGGCGTCGGACGGCCCGGCGTCCTCGTCGGCCGTGCTCTTCGCGCGCGCCGCGTCCCGTGCCTTGAGCATCGCCGCGAGCAGGTCGGCCGCCCGCCGCGCCTCGATCGTGTCCGCCGGCAAGGCCAGCTCGTCCGCACCCGCACCCGCACCCGCACCCGCGCGCCGCGCGGCCTTCGGCGCTGCGGCCGCGGAGGCCGCGCCGGATGGGTCGACCGCGGCGTCCGCGTCTGCGGCGTCCGCGAACGGCCTTCCGGGCAGGTCCGGCCCCTCGGGCGCCGGCCCGCTCGCGGTGGGTTCCGCGTTCGACGCCGCCTTGCGGGTCAGCGCCTTGCGGGCCGTCAGGAGCGAGCGCTTGGCTGCCGGTCGGCGGGGCTCGGATCGCGGCGCCCGTGGCTGCGGCAGGGCCCGCTGGCCCCGGTCGGGCAGCGACCGGCCGCCGGCCTGTTGGCCGTCCGCCGACCTGCCGTCGGCCACGGCCTCGTCGCCGGTGACCGCCTGCCGACCCGCGACGGCCCGCTCCCCCGCCGGGGCGCGCCGCGCCGCCGGGCGGCGGACCAGCGCGGCGGTGGGCCCGCCGTTGCCGAGCGCGCGCTCCCGGTCGAGGACCGGCCAAGCCCGTGGCGGGGTGCGCCCGTTCGACGCGGCCGGCGCCGCCGCCGTAAGCCGCCCGGCACCCGGGGCGCCGTCGGCCGTGCCGGCCGGCTCGCTCGTGTCCGTACGCGCCGAACCGTCCAGCTCCCCAGCTCGGCGTTCCTCCAGCTCGGCCCGCGCCGGGGCCTTGGCGCCCGCTCCGGCGCGCAGCGCTACCGGCGCGAGCGCGGGGCGCACGGGGGCGCCACGGGGTGGTGTCGACGCGCGGTCGTGCCGCGACTCCGCACCGCGCGACGCGTGCTCCGCCGCGTCCCGCAGCGCGTCCAGCTCGTCCACGTCGGCTCCGGCCGCCTCGGCCAGCGCCGTCACGGCGTCGCGCGGCGGCAGCGCCCTGCCGCCGAGGAAGCGCCCCCACGCGGCCCGCTCGTAGCCGGTGCGCTCCGCGACCGCGCTCGCGCTCAGCCCGGCGCGCTCGACCAGCTCGCGCAGCCGCTCGGTGAAGTCCCGCACGCGCGGATCGAGTTCCTCCGGAAGCTCTCTCCAGCGAGGCATCGTCCCCCCGCCCCCCTACTTCCTCATTCGATTCGTACGACGTCGTCATCGGGCCCATCCGTGCGCCCGGCTCCGGCGGGCGCCCGACGACGCCCGCGGCCCGGTCAGCACCACACCGACCGTGCGACCTGCCGACCGTACGTTCATCCGACCGTCAGATCCGCTGACCGCAGGCCGTACCCAAGGATGACAGTTTCCCGCATACGGGACGCACCACGGGACCGCGTTCCGTCGCGTCGCCCGCCCCGGCGACCTCGGCGAGCGTGGCGACCGGCTCGCTCGTCGCACCCCGCCGTCGGTCCACTCGCCGCCGGGCGGGCGGCGGCCAGGTCGGAGGGGACGTGTTCGCAGCGGTCTCGTTGCGTAACCGCGACGTGGTACCGGAACAGTCACTTCCGCGCCACAGGCCACACCCCGCGCTTGATCCACGGCGTCCCCCGCGGCGATGCTCGTACACAGTTCGAAACGCGAGCCGGGAAACAATCCGCGCTCCAGTGCGACACCAGCGTGATACCACGACACCAGCGCGACACTGCAATACCGCGCGACAGTGGCCGTCACTTCTGAAGCACCGGAGGACGTGGGCCCGGACGCAGCGAGCGGCGGCTCGTCCTCCCACGGGGGTGGAGGACGAGCCGCCGTCATGTCGTGCCCGCGCGCCGCGCAGCCGACCGGCCGAGCCGACCGGCCGGCGCGCGGAACCCGGCTCAGCGGACCGTGAACTCCATCAGGTCCTCCAGGAACGGGATCTCCAGCCACGGGTCCGGCTGCGTCATCATCGACAGCACCACGATCAGGGACCCGAGCAGCCCGTACGTCACCATGTCGGTGAAGCGCGAGCGGACCGCCAGCATCCCCACCGACGGCAACAGCCAGCGCAGCAGCGCCCCGAGGAGCAGCGAGAAGCCGACCACCAGGGTGCCGGCGCGCTGCGCGTCGAGCGCGACGACCAGCAGCCCGGCGGCGACGCCGCTCATCACCGTGAGCAGCGGCCACTGGCGCGCCGGCGCGGGCGCCTGTCCGCTCGCCGCCCGGCCGCCGCCCTCCGGGCGAGCCGTGTCCCGGGTGATGCGCGGGAATCTGCGCGAGCCGCGCCCGGGTCCGGAGTGGCGCTGGGCCCGCGTTCCCGCTCGCGGCCCGTGCTGCGCCGCCGCTCCGGCCGCCGCGGCGGCCAGGCCGCCCTCGCCGCCCGCGTGCGCACTCATGGCTGGCTCATGGCTGGTCGCCCCCTTGCTCTGGAATTCTCGTGACCCACGGGCAGCCCGGGTGCCGGCGGCACCCGGGGCCGGGGTCAGCCCTGCGTCCGCGCCGCGCGCTCGGCGGCCTCGACGACGTTGACGAGGAGTTGGGCCCGGGTCATCGGGCCGACGCCACCGGGGTTGGGCGAGAGCCAGCCGGCGACCTCGGCGACGCCGGGGTCCACATCGCCGACGATCTTGCCTTCGCCGTCCCGGCTGATGCCCACGTCGAGCACCGCGGCGCCCGGCTTGACGTACTCCGGCTTGATCAGGTGCCCCACGCCCGCGGCGGCCACGATGATGTCGGCCTGGCGCAGGGCGGCCGGCAGGTCGCGGGTGCCGGTGTGGCACAGGGTGACGGTCGCGTTCTCCGACTTGCGGGTCAGCAGCAGGCCGATCGAGCGGCCGACGGTGATGCCACGGCCCACGACGACGACGTGCGCCCCGTCGATGGCCACGTCGTGGTGGCGCAGCAACTGGATGATGCCGTACGGGGTGCACGGCAGCGGCCCCGGCTCACCGAGGACGAGGCGGCCCAGGCTCATCGGGTGCAGCCCGTCGGCGTCCTTGGCCGGGTCCATCAGCTCCAGGACCCGGTTGGTGTCGATGCCCTTGGGGAGCGGCAACTGCACGATGTAACCCGTGCACTCGGGGTCCTCGTTCAGCTCGCGGACGACCGCCTCGATCTCCTCCTGCGTCGCGGTGTCCGGCAGTTCGCGCCGGATGGAGGCGATACCCACCTGCGCGCAGTCGCGGTGCTTGCCGGCCACGTACCAGGTGCTGCCCGGGTCGTCGCCCACCAGCAGGGTGCCGAGGCCGGGCTGCACGCCCTTGGCCTGGAGCGCCTCCACGCGGGTTTTGAGAGCGGACTTGATCGCGGCGGCGGTGGCCTTGCCATCGAGAATCTGGGCGGTCATGGACCCATCCTCCTGGATAAGCGGAGATCGGCGCGCTCCCGGGCCGGTCGGCGCTGACCTGGCCCCGGGGGTGCGGCCCCGTACGGGTGGGGGGAACGGCTGGGCCACCGGCCCCGCCGGGGTGGCGGGACCGGTGGGCTCAGGCTGAGCTCAGAGTGGGCTCAGTGGAAGAAGTGGCGCGTGCCCGTGAAGTACATGGTCACGCCGGCCGCCTTCGCGGCCTCGACGACCTGCTCGTCGCGGACCGAACCGCCGGGCTGCACCACGGCCCTGACGCCGGCCTCGGTCAGCACCTCGAGGCCGTCAGGGAAGGGGAAGAACGCGTCGGAGGCGGCGTACGCGCCCCGCGCCCGCTCCTCGCCCGCGCGCTGCACCGCGAGGCGCGCCGAGTCCACCCGGTTGACCTGGCCCATGCCGACGCCGACCGTGGCGCCGTCCTTGGCCAGCAGGATCGCGTTGGACTTGACCGCGCGGCAGGCGCGCCAGGCGAACGCCAGCTCGGCGAGCCCGGCCGCGTCCAGCGCCTCGCCGGTGGCCAGGGTCCAGTTCGCCGGGTCGTCGCCCTCGGCCTGGAAGGCGTCCTTGGCCTGGGCCAGGCCACCGCCGTCGATCGGGCGGAACTCCACCCGCGCGGCGGGGGCCTGCGGGCAGCGCAGCACCCGGATGTTCTTCTTCTTGGCGAGCGCCTCGACGGCGCCCTCCTCGTAGTCCGGGGCGATGATGACCTCGGTGAAGATGTCGGCGACCTGCTCGGCCATGGCGCGCGAGACCGGCTGGTTGACCGCGATCACGCCGCCGAAGGCGGACAGCGGGTCGCAGGCGTGCGCCTTGCGGTGCGCCTCGGCGACGTCCGCGCCGACCGCGATGCCACACGGGTTGGCGTGCTTGATGATGGCCACGCACGCCTGGTCGGCGCCGTGGTCGTAGGCGGCGCGGCGCGCGGCGTCGGTGTCGACGTAGTTGTTGTACGACATCTCCTTGCCGTGCAGCTGCTCGGCCTCGGCCAGGCCCCCGTCGCCCGCGGTGTAGAGGGCCGCGGCCTGGTGCGGGTTCTCGCCGTAGCGCAGCACGTTCTTGCGCTCGTAGGTGGCGCCGACGAAGCCGGGGAACTCCTCGCCGTCCCCGACGTAGTCGGCGGCGAACCAGGAGGCGACGGCCGTGTCGTACGCGGCGGTGTGGTGGAACGCCTCGGCGGCCAGCCGCTTGCGGTGGTCGAGGTCGAAACCACCGTCGGCCACGGCGGTGAGCACCTGCGGGTAGCGGTCGGGGTTGACGACCACGGCCACCGACGGATGGTTCTTGGCGGCGGCGCGGACCATGGAGGGCCCGCCGATGTCGATCTGCTCCACGCACGCGTCCGGGTCCGCGCCCGAGGCCACGGTCTCCTCGAACGGGTACAGGTTCACGATCACCAGCTCGAACGGCTCCACGCCCAGCTCGGCGAGCTGCTCGCGGTGCGCCTCAAGACGCTGGTCGGCGAGGATGCCCGCGTGCACGCGCGGGTGCAGGGTCTTGACCCGGCCGTCCAGGCACTCCGGGAACCCGGTCAGCTCCTCGACCCTGGTCACCGGCACCCCGGCCGCGGCGATCTTCCCGGCCGTCGAGCCGGTCGAGACGAGCTGGACGCCCGCGGCGTGCAGGCCGAGCGCCAGCTCCTCGAGCCCACTCTTGTCGTAGACGCTGACCAGCGCGCGGCGGATGGGCCGCTTCGTACCTTCGACGGTCACGGGATTCTTACCTTTCGTCCCTCAATGCGGTAGCCGTGTCGGGCCAGACGCCCCACGACATCGACGAGCAGCCTGCGCTCGACTTCCTTAATCCGCTCGTGCAGAGCGGCCCCCCCGTCTTCCTCGTCCGCGTCCCGGACCTCGACCACGCCCTGGGCGATGATCGGACCGGTGTCGACCCCGTCGTCGACGAAGTGGACGGTGCAGCCGGTGACCTTCGCGCCGTACGCGAGCGCGTCCCGCACGCCGTGGGCGCCCGGGAAGCTCGGCAGCAGCGCGGGGTGCGTGTTGACGATCCGCCCCCCGAAGCGGGCCAGGAACTCCGGGCCCACGATCTTCATGAACCCCGCCGAGACGACCAGGTCGGGCTCGTACGCGGCGGTCGCCTCGGTCAGCGCCCGGTCCCACTCGGCGCGCGTTCCGTACGCCCCGACCCGGCACACGAACGTCGCGATCCCGGCCCGCTCGGCCCGCTCCAGGCCGGCGATGCCGGTGCGGTCGGCGCCGACGGCGACCACGCTGGCGCCGTACCCGTCCGGGTCGGCGGCGATGGCGTCGAGCAGGGCCTGCAGGTTCGTCCCCGACCCGGAGACCAGCACGACCAGCCGGGCGGGGGGCTCGCCGGGCCCGCGCGGGGCGACGGCCACGGTGCCGGGGCGCTCGCCGGCGGCTGCGGTGCCGCGCGCCCGGGACGGGTCGGCGGGGACGGGCGCGCGCTCGGCACCCGCCGATGCGGTGGAGGGCGCGGAGGGGGGCGGGGAGGCCACGGCGGTCTCTTTCTCGTGGTGCGCGCACGGGCGCCGCACGCGCATGCGGGGTTCCTCACGCGGGTGGTGCGAGTGGTGCGGGCCGTGCGGGGTGGTGCGCTGGTCGTACGGGTGGTGCGGGCCGATGCCACGGCGGGCGGCGCGCTCCCCCGACCCGGGTCGGGTCGGACGGTCGGAACGAGCGGTATCGGCGGGACGGACGGGGCGGAACGGACGGGCGACCGGAGCGGGCGCGCCGGACGCGGTGGAGCGGTATGCGGTTGCCAGGCGCCGGCACGGCGGTTGACCTGGACATTCCGCCGCGGCCGGGCTTTGTACGGTCGTACGAGATCGCGGAACGCGGAATTCCAGGGAACTCTACGAAGCGGCCGACCGTCGGCAACGATACCGGCACACGCAACGGCCCCCACGGGACGGGGGCGCGCACGAGAGGTAGCGTCTGGACTGCGAATGCGCTGGGAAAGCCGGAGAAACCGCCCCGGAGGCCCGGGAAAACCACCGGGAACCCACCGGGGGACCCGTCAGGAAGAAGGGTCGCCAGGGGGCGGGGTCGAGCGGACGGACCGGGGGATTCGCTGACGACGTGGGAACCACAGTCCCGTCTGCGCCCAGGCCGGACGGCGCCAGCCGGGCCACCAGGCCCGGCCCGCGGGACGACGACACAAGGGGAAGACACACTCCACATGCCGGACCCATACCGCCGCGCGGCGCTCCACTTCCCACTGTCTTCCCTCCGTGCCGGGGGGGTCGCGATGAGGTACGTCGACACGCCACGCGTGCTGCCGCTGCTGCGCGACGGGCGGCCCTCGTCGCCCGCTTCCCCCGGCGACGGCCCCAGCGACCCCGCCACTGGGCCCGCGTCGGGCCCGCAGGGCGACCCCTCGGACCCGCAGGGCGCGCCCGACCCGCAGGACTCACGGAAGTCACAGGAGCCTCGGGACGCGCACGGCTCGCAGGAGGCTCAGGACCCACAGGGTTCGCGGGAGCGGGGCGCCGGCGACGCGCGCCCCGGCGCCGACGGGGAGCATGGCGGCGGCTCCGGCGCGGCCGGTGAGCCGCACGCGCCGGCGCAGCCGCCAGCGCAGCCGGGCCAGCAGCCGCCGGCCTGGCCCGCCGCGCCCGGCGGCCCGCCGGCGCCGGGCGGGTCGAGCGCCGGCGCGGGACAGCGCGGCAAGCGCGACCGCTGGGCCCGCTGGGGTCCTGCGGCCAGCGACCAGCCCACCGGCCACGGCCAGCAGGACGGCGGCCAGCGGCCCCCGACCGGCCCGGGCGCGGCACCGGGTTGGGGCCCGCGCCCCGGGGACCAGGGCGGCGCGCCACCCCAGGGCATGGGTCAGGGCCAGAGCCATGGCCAGGGCCACGGCCAGCAGTCCGGCCCGGACCAGGGCTCACAGCAGGGCCAGGGGCAGGGCCAGGGCGAGGAGGAGCGGCCGCCGGCGTGGGGCAACCAGTGGAGCAGCCGGCAGCCGGACCGCAGCAGCGGTGGCGGCTTCGGCGCGAGCCCGAGCGGCGGCCGGCCCGCGGCCCAGCGCGGCCAGGGTGACCAGGGCAACCAGAACGGTCAGAAGGGCAAGGGCGGCGCCCGCTGGGATCCCACCGACCCGGCCCAGCGGCGCGCCCGCTACTCGCTGCTGTCCGGCATGTGGGCGTTCTTCTTCGCCCTGTTCAGCCTGCCGGAGATCGCCCTGCTGCTCGGCGCGCTGGCGCTGTACTGGGGCGTCAGCGCGCTGCGGGCCAAGCAGCGCCGGCCGGAGCCCGCGGCGGCGGCCGTGGACGCCCCGCCGCCGGCACCCGACGCCACCTCGGCGCCGCTGCCCGCGCCGAAGAACGGCAACGGCTCGCGGCAGCAGTCGACGGCGGCCATCAGTGGCGTGGTGACCGGCGGCATCGCGCTGGCCATCGTCATCGCGACGTACACCTTCCAGCTCGTGTACAGCGACTACTACACCTGCACGGACGACGCGCTGACCAAGTCCTCGCGCCAGACGTGCGACCGGCACCTGCCGGAGCCGCTCCGGCCGATCCTGGACGACTGAGGGCGGCTGAGGACGACTGAGCGGACCATCGGGCCTCCCGTAGCGGCCCGACGCGAGCGACCCGTGGGGGCCGGCCGATCGACGGCCGGCCCCCACCGGCTTGTACGGGGCCTCGCAGCGGCCAGCCGTCCCCGCCACCCCGCGCGGCGATCACGCCCCCCTCGCCCGGGCCCCGATCATCCGAGCCCGGCCGGTTTTCCCGGTCCGGCTGACTCTCCGGCCCCCACTGGTTCGGGCCGGGGCCGAGCGGCCGGCGCGGGTAGCGGTCGCCCGGCTCGACGCTCACCCCGCCGCTCCTCACCTGTTCCGGCCCGCCCGGGTCACCGTCGCCCGTGGTCGGGGCGGCGTCGGTAGTGGCCGCGGGCTGTGAGACGTCCCGCTCGACGGCGGGGTGCGGCTGCGGCGCGTACGAGGCTGGCGCTGCGGCGGGCGAGGTCGCTGGCGCTGGGGCGGGCGAGGTCGTTGGGGCGGGCTCGGCGGTGTCGTCGCTCCGGATGGTGGGCTCGAAGTCGGCCATCAGCCCGCCCGACGACTCCCGCAGCGCCGCCCAGCGCGCCCGCCGGGCGCCCGTCGCGTGCCACGCGTCCTGCCCGGCTTCGGCGCCCTCGACGCCGCTGACCTCGTACGCCCGTTCCACCGCGGCCTCGTACGCGCTCCACCGCGCCGCGTATGCCCGCGCGCTGCGCCACCGGACGTACCACGCCGGCCGCAGGCGCCACGTGTGCAGGCGCCACACGTGCCGGCGCCACCAGCGCACGAGCAGCGCGCTCGGTACGCCGAACACCACCGTCCAGACCAGCGCCGCCAGTCCGGCCCACCACGGGTCGGGGCCGAACTCCGCCAGCGTGCCCGTGCCGAGCGGGCCGCCCGAGGCCCAGGCGAGCAGGGCCGTCGCGGCGCCGCAGACCAGGCCGGCCAGTGCGGCCGCGCGGGCGGTGCGCGCGCAGCCCCACCCCCGGTCCCGGCCGGCCCGCCCGCGCTCGGGGCTCGCGGCCACGGCGACCGCGCGCCCCAACGCGAGCCCGGCGACCGCCGGCACCGCCCCGACCAGCCCCCACAACGTGAGGTCGCCCCGCCCGGCCTCGGGCAGCGCGGCGAACAGCGGGAAGTGCGGCAACACGGGGTACGCCGTCGTCTCCACCGGCCCCACGAGGCTGCCGGCGCCCACGGTGAAGCCGGTTCCGAGGCCGTAGGAGGCGCCCCACACCATCGCGTTGGGGAACAGCGCCAGACAGAGCGCGAGCACCGCGAACCGTCCCGACCAGTCGCGCGCGAGGTACGGAAAGGCGCCCTCCACCGCGCCGGCGTTGGTCACCAGCGACACGGTGGTCAGCACCGCGCCCCCGGCCACCAGCACGAGCGCGGCCCAGCCGCCGGCGCGCAGCGCGGCCACCACCACGGGCGTCGGCAGGTCGCGGCATACGGCCGACGGCACCAGATCGAGCGCGAGGCGGGCGGGGGCCGGCAGCGGCCAGGCGGGGCGGCCGCTGGCCAGCCACGCCCCGGTGGTCACCGCCACCAGGGCCAGGGCCGCCATCCGCAGCAGGGCGCCGCCGGGTTCGACGGGCAGCGCGCCGGAGTCGGCGTACACCAGCGCCGCGACGCCGACCAGCAGGTACCCGCCGACCACCAGGCCGATCACGGAACGCGCCGCCCGCCCGGGGTGGTCCGCGCGGTCCGAACCGAGCAGCGGCGAGCGGGCGGTGGGCCGGGCGTCCGCGGGCTGTTCGGCGTGGCCGCCGGCATCCACGTCCGCCGGCCGTCCGTGCTCGGGGCGCGTCGCGGGCCCCGTGACGGGCACGCTCTCCCACCGCCCCGGCCTGCGCCCCGACCTCGCGCCGGCGGCTTCGGCCTCCTCGACGGCATGCCGCCCGGCGCGGTAGAGGAGCCAGCACGGCAGCGCGGTGAGCAGCAGAGGGGTGAGGCCCATGGTGGTCTGGCCGCCGGTCACCGTGTGCGTGCGGACGAGTTCGGCGCCGTGGGCCAGCAGCCACAGGCCCGCGGCGATCCGCAATGTGCCGTCGGGGCTGCCGTCGGGGAACGGCGAGGTGATCCACAGCAGCAGGACGACGACGGCGAGCGCGCCGAGGCCGAGCCCGGCGGCCACCGCGCCGCTCAGCAACGCCTGTCCGGCGGCAGGCGAGCGCCGGGCGGCAACGCGGCCCCGCGAGGACAACGAAAGGCTGAGGTCGGTCATGTGGGTCACCCGGCCATGCTCCCAATAACACCCGTTTTGTCCCCGCAGCAGGCACATGGTCGCCGTGTCGCTCAACATATTCATATGCGAGCTTTGACCCGCTTTGCCCGTACCGTCTCGGCCACCACGACCGCCCCCGCGACCGAGCCTCCCGCATGAGACGCCGCAAGGCCGCGCCGCCTGACGCCACGGCGCCTGACGCCACGACCTCCGAGGCCGCGACGCCTGACGCCACATCGAACGCCGCACCTGCCCCCGCGCAGTCGCCATCGCCGTCGCGGTGGCCGTCGCCGGCGCCGGGTGGGGGTGGTGGCCGGCGGCGGAGGTCGGGGGCGCGTACGAACGATTCGTCAGCCCGCAGGGGCGGCCCCGCGCCGCGCGGGGCCAAGGCGGCCGACCAGGGCCCGTCCCCTGCGGACACACGCCGGGCCCCGACGGGCGGGGACGGCGCCACGGCGGGTGGGAACCGCGTCACGGCAAGGGGTGTCGCGGGGAAGGGGAGCGCTGCCGGGGACGGCGTACGAGCGGAGATATCCGGCCACCCTCGACGCTCGGCCGGAGCGGACCAGTCCGGGCGTACGCCACGGTCGCCGGCCCGTACGGCTTCCCAGAACCACTCGGATCGGCCAGTTCGACGGGACCGGTTGGGGCAACCGAAGCCGGCGCGGCGACCGCCACGGGGCCAGCACAACCGTGGCGCCCCGCCGGGTCGCTCGCGCGGCTGGGAGCGGCCGGGCGGGCCGGTCCGCTGGAAGCACCCGGAACGGGAAGTGCGGCCGAACGACGCCAGCCAGCCGCACCGGCCGGCCGGCGCGAACAGCGAGCCGAACCCCGGAAAAGCGCCAGCCAGCGGGGACCGGCCAGGCCCCGGGAGGGGGCCGGGCCCCGGGAAGGGACCGGACCTCAGGCAGGGGCCGAGCCGAGCGCGCGGGTCACGGGCCGGAGTGTCCGCGAGGCCCACGGACCGTGGCGGCGGCAAGCCCGGGGCGAAAGCCGCGAACCGCCACGGCGTACGGAGTCGCGGAACCTCTGACTCCGTGCCGCACCGCACGGCGGACGACGCGCCACCACGCACCACGGGCAACGACGCGCGGCCCACGGCCGCGCCGGCCACCGACGAGCCGCCCACCCACGCGAAGGCCGGGCCCGGTGGCGCCCCCGCACCCGGCGGGTCGGAGTCGGCCGCCGCCGAGGCCGGTGGGCTCGACGCCCCGACCACCCCCGCCGCCGCGTTCGACGCCCTGTACACCCGGCACGCGCCGGCGCTCACCCGGCAGGCGTACCTGCTCACCGGGCGGTCCCAGCTCGCCGAGGAGGCCGTGGAGTACGCGTTCCAGCTCGCCTGGCAACGTTGGCCGAAAGTCGCCGTTGATCCCGATCCGGCCGGCTGGGTGCGGGCCGCGGTGTACGAGTTCGCGCTCTCCCCGTGGCACCAGTTCCGCCCGGAGCGCAAGAAGCCACCCCGCCCCGCCCCCCGCCGGCTCCCCCACCGCGACGGAGAGCGCGCCCGAGACGCGCGAGCGCCCGCCCCGCCTCCGCCTGCCCCGCCCGCACCTGACGCGCCCGCGCCTGCCCCGGCGCAGGCCCGTCGCCGCCGTGCCCACGGCCCAGGACGCACCGGCCCGCTCCACCAGCCGGGCCACCACCCACACCACCGCCGAGCCCACCGAAGCTGCCGAGGCCACCGCGGCCCGCCCCCACGCGGCCGAGGCCAGCACCGACGCGGGCGCCAGCGCCGCCGCACCGCCCGTGCGTACCGACCGGCGCCGCCGCTGGGCCCGTGGCCGAGTGCTGGGCGCGCTACGACAGGCCGTGCGCCGGGCCGCCATCGAGGCCGGTCCCGGCGCCGTACCGCCCAGCGACCCGGCGCTGCTCGACGCGCTGCTGAGCCTGCCGCGCTCGTACCGCCGCACCCTGCTCCTCTACGACGGCGTGGGGCTGGACCTGCCCGAGACGGCGGCCGAGACCGAGGCCAGCACCCCCGCGACCGCCGGTCGGCTCGTGCACGCCCGGCAGGCGCTGGTCGAGCGGCTGCCGGAGTTGCGACGGGTCCCCCAGGACCACCTGGGCGCGGCCCTGCACCAGCGCCTGGGCGCCCTGGCCGTAGCGCAGCCGGTACGCGTGCGCGCGGCGGAAGCCGTCCGGAGCGGCAGTGAGCGCACGACGAGCCTCATGGTCCGCGCGTCGGTGGGGCTCACCGCGTTGATCGCCGCCGCCACCGCGCTGACCCTCGTGACCAGCGCGGAGTCCGACGCGCCCACCACGGGCCCCGCCCGCCCCGCCGCGACGTCCCCGGACCCCGCCTCCTCCGCGCCTCCGTCCCCCTCGACCTCGTCCTCCGCCACGCCCGCGTCCCCCACGGAGGGGGCCACCACCACCGGACCCACCCGTTCCACCGAACCCACCGGGCCCGGGGGACAACCCTGACGGACCGACACGGCGACCGGCGCGCGGACGGGGGCCGCCGCCATCGGCGCCGGATACGACAACGGGCGCGGGCCCACGCCCCCGAAAGGGGAGTGGACCCGCGCCCGTCGCGCGGTTCAGTCAGCCCACGCGGTCCCGGGCGGCCTGGTCGGCCGGCCCGGCGGGACCGCGTACGGGGCGACCGTGTCAGCCGGCGAGGACCTCGCGGGCCAGGCGGGCCGTCTCGGACGGCGTCTTGCCGACCTTCACGCCCGCGGCCTCCAGGGCCTCCTTCTTGGCCTGCGCCGTGCCGGAGGAGCCGGAGACGATGGCGCCGGCGTGGCCCATGGTCTTGCCCTCGGGCGCGGTGAAGCCCGCCACGTAGCCGACGACCGGCTTGGTGACGTTGGCCTTGATGAAGTCCGCGGCCCGCTCCTCGGCGTCGCCACCGATCTCGCCGATCATGACGATCAGGTCGGTGTCGGGGTCGGCCTCGAACGCGGCGAGCGCGTCGATGTGCGTGGTGCCGATGATCGGGTCACCGCCGATGCCGACGCAGGACGAGAAGCCGATGTCGCGCAGCTCGTACATCATCTGGTACGTCAGCGTGCCGGACTTGGACACGAGGCCGATGCGACCCGGCTTGGTGATGTCGGCCGGGATGATGCCGGCGTTCGACTGACCGGGGGTGATCAGACCCGGGCAGTTCGGGCCGATGATGCGCGTCTTGTTGCCCTTGCTGCCCGCGTACGCCCAGAAGTTGGCGGTGTCGTGGACGGCGATGCCCTCGGTGATCACGACGGCCAGCGGGATCTCGGCGTCGATCGCCTCGATGACCGCGTCCTTGGTGAACTTCTCCGGGACGAAGATGACCGTGACGTCGGCGCCGGTGGCCTCGATGGCCTCCTTCACGCCGCCGAACACCGGTACCTCGGTGCCGTCGAAGTCAACGGTGGTGCCGGCCTTGCGCGGGTTCACGCCACCGACGATGTTCGTGCCCGAGGCAAGCATCCGCTTGGTGTGCTTCTGGCCCTCGGAGCCGGTCATCCCCTGGACGATGACCTTGCTTTCCTTGGTGAGAAAGATAGCCATGGTTACTGGTGACCTCGTCCCTTACTTCGCAGCCAGCTCGGCGGCCCGCTCCGCGGCACCGTCCATCGTGTCCACCTGCTGCACCAGCGGGTGGTTCGCGTCGGTCAGGATCTTGCGACCCAGCTCCGCGTTGTTTCCGTCGAGGCGCACGACCAGCGGCTTCGTGACGTCCTCGCCCTTGGTCTTGAGGAGCTCCAGCGCCTGCACGATGCCGTTGGCGACCGCGTCACAGGCGGTGATGCCGCCGAAGACGTTGACGAAGACGGACTTCACGTCCGGGTCGCCGAGGATGATCTCCAGGCCGTTGGCCATGACCTCGGCGGACGCGCCACCGCCGATGTCGAGGAAGTTGGCGGGCTTCACGTTGCCGTGGTTCTCACCCGCGTACGCGACGACGTCCAGCGTGCTCATGACGAGGCCCGCGCCGTTGCCGATGATGCCGACCTGGCCGTCGAGCTTGACGTAGTTCAGGCCCTTGGCCTTGGCCGCCGCCTCCAGCGGGTTGGCCGCGGCCTTGTCCTCAAGCGCGGCGTGGTCGGGCTGGCGGAACTCGGCGTTGGCGTCGAGCGACACCTTGCCGTCCAGCGCGATGATCTTGCCGTCACCGGTCTTGACCAGCGGGTTCACCTCGACGAGGAGCGCGTCCTCCGCGATGAAGACCTTCCACAGCGTCTTCAGGACCTCGGCCACCTGGTCGGCGATCTCGGCCGGGAACTTCGCCGCGGCGACGATCTCGCGAGCCTTCTCGTCGGTCACGCCCTCGATGGCGTCCACCGCGATCTTGGCGAGCGCCTCGGGGTTCTGCTCCGCGACGACCTCGATCTCCACGCCGCCCTCGACGGAGGCCATGGCGAGGAAGGTGCGGTTGGTGCGGTCGAGAAGGAAGGAGACGTAGTACTCCTCCGCGATGTCCGCGGTCTCGGCCAGCATGACCTTGTGGACCGTGTGGCCCTTGATGTCCATGCCCAGGATCTGGTTGGCCTTCTCGACCGCGTCGGCCGGGTCGGCGGCGAGCTTCACGCCACCGGCCTTACCGCGGCCACCCACCTTCACCTGCGCCTTGACGACCGCCCGGCCGCCGAGACGCTCGGTCACCTCGCGCGCCGCCTCAGGCGTGTCGATGACTTCACCGGCCAGCACCGGTACACCGTGCTTGGCGAAGAGGTCCCTCGCCTGGTACTCGAACAGGTCCACGCGCGTCCGTCCCTTTGCTTCTCAACTACACCGGCGGTCTGAGTGATCGCGGTTCTTGTCTGCGCGGGCGTGCCGCGAAGGGCAGCGTGACGACGCGGTCACCAAGGTCGCTACAGGGTGGCTTCGAGGTTGTACGCGTCAGCCGGGTACGCGGCATGTCCGCCTGGCAGGTTATCCCCGCATGCCGGGGCTCCCTAAATCACAGATCACACTTGGGCGGTGATAACAGTCACAGATCGCTACGCAATGGTGGCTGAGCACCACAGTGGATCACCCGCTCGGCCGATGTGGGACCCGAGTCGCCCGATGACCTTCGCATGCCAGGCGCGGGCCGTTCACGCCGTCGAAACCCTTCCCTCCCGGGCCTCCACCCCGTCGGCTCGTCCCGCCCGGACCGCCCCCGCCACGCCTCCCGGTAGCCCCTCGCCCTCTCTCGCTCGTGCCTCCTCGGTAGCGCCGCATCCGTAGCGCCGCCTCCGGTGGGTGGCGGAGTGCGCCCGGGCGGCGGAGCGCGCCCACGGCCGGCCGGGCAGCAGCGGCGGCAGGCTCGTACGGGGGGACTCGTACGCCGTGAGGGCGCGCGGCGGGGGCGGGTGGTGCCGCGCGGCGACCGTCCCCGTGCGACGCGCGCCGGCTCGGGACGGGCTCGCTCGCGGTGGGCGTGCGGTCCGGCGCCCGCCGGGGCTCCCCGCGGCGGGCGGTGGGGGGTGCCGGAGAGCCGGGCCTGGCGGAGCCCGGCTCTCCGGCGGCTTGGGGGCGGAGCGCCCGGCGCGGCCGAGGCCGCCTGGTCGGCGCGGCCGCCGCGCTCCGCCGTGGGAGTGCCGCCACCGAGTACGAACCCGCTCGCCGCGCGGCCCGCCGCCCACCGTCCCCGGCCGCAGCGTCCCCGGGCCCGACCTCCCCGGGGCCCGCCGACACCCCGTCCCGTTCCCGGCCGGGCCCGGCGGGACCTCCCGGCTCTCGCGCTCCGTACGCCCCGGCGCCACCCGACCGCCACGGGGCGGAGCGGACGCGTGCGCGAGACGGACCGGGAAGCGCGGTGCACGCGAGGGATGAGGAAGAGGCGTGCGAAGGGAGAGGGATGAGAAGGGAGAACAGCGGACTACGGGATACGGGCCATGCGGCGGACGAGGCAGTGAACGTCTCGGTGCGGGGCGATCCTTGCACGCTGCACAGGGGGCCGCGCAAGCCCTCGGTCGTCGGCTTATCGATGTGACTCCCCATCTGGTATGGGCAGTTGACGTCGCTCGATAGCCGCTGCCATCACGTCGGGGAACAGGTCGGGCGTGCAGGCGAAGGCCGGCGCGCCCAGCGCCGCGAGCGCCCCCGCGTGCTCCCGGTCATACGACGGCGCGCCCTCGTCGGACAGCGCCAACAGCGTCACGAACTGCACGCCCGACGCCTTCATCGCGGCCACCCGCCCGAGCATCTCGTCGCGTATGCCGCCCTCGTACAGGTCGCTGATCAACACGACGACGGTGTCGGCTGGCCGGGTGATCTGCGACTGGCAGTACGCCAGCGCGCGGTTGATGTCCGTGCCGCCGCCCAGTTGCGTGCCGAAGAGCACGTCCACCGGGTCGTCGAGTTCGTCCGTGAGGTCCACGACCGCCGTGTCGAAGACGACGAGGCGGGTGGCGAGCGAGCGCATCGAGGCCAGCACGGCGCCGAACACCGAGGCATAGACGACGGAGGCCGCCATCGACCCCGACTGGTCGATGCAGAGGATGACGTCCTTCTTCACCCCGCGCGCGGCCCGCCCGTACCCGATCAGCCGCTCGGGGATCACCGTGCGGTACTCGGGCAGGTAGTTCCCGAGGTTGGCGCGGATCGTGCGGTTCCAGTCGATGTCCTGGTGGCGGGGGCGGCTCACCCGCGCGGAGCGGTCGAGCGCGCCGTTCAGCGTGGCGCGCGTGCGGCTGGACAGTCGCTTCTCCAGGTCCTCCACCACCTTGCGCACCACGGCCCGCGCGGTTTCCTTGGTCGTCTCCGGCATCGCCTCGTTGAGCGAGAGCAACGTGCCCACCAGGTGCACGTCGGCCTCCACCGCCGCCAGCATCTCCGGCTCCAGGAGCAGCGTGGACAGGCCCAGCCGGTCGATCGCGTCGCGCTGCATGACCTGCACCACGGAGGTGGGGAAGTACGTACGGATGTCGCCGAGCCAACGGGCCACGCGCGGCGCCGAGTCGCCGAGCCCCGCGGAGCGCTGGCCCCCCGCCGTGCCGCCCTTGCCGCGCCCGCTCGCCCCGCCGGCCCCGCTCGCCCCGTACAGCGCCTCCAACGTCCGGTCCATCGCGGCGTCCCGTCCGTCGAGCGCGCAGCCCGTGCCGTCGGCGCCATCGCCGCCGCCGAGCACCAGGCGCCACCGGCGCAGCCGTTCGGCGTCCGGTACGCGCGACGCCGGTGCGCCGGCGTCGCCGTCCCGCTCGGGCGCCTCGGCCCGGACGCTTCCACCCCCGGTGGTCGCCGCGGCCACGGCCGGGCCGGCGGCGGGCCGGCACGCCGCGTGCGCCCCGGCCGAGGCAACGGCCGTGGCCGCCGCCCCGGCCGGTTCCCCGGTCTCGGCCGTAGCCCGCTGTCCGGTCGTGGCCTGTTCCCGGGGGGCGACCTGTTCGCCCGTCACGGCCTGTTTCCCGGGCGCGGCCTGCGGATCGGCCGCTGTCGCCGCCACCGGTGCGGGGTGTGGCCCCGCCGGGGCCGGGCCGTCGATCCCGAGGAGGGCCCACAGCGTCGGCAGCACGGCGCGCGCCCGCTCGAGGTCGGTGTCCGGGCCGAAGCCCGCGGCCGGGGCGGCGGCGGTGGTACCGGCGCGTGCGCCGCCGGGGCCGCGGCGCACGAGTTCGCCGAGCGTGCGGCGCACCCCCTCCTCGTACGTGGAGAAGGTGCGCCGCAGCAGCGGCAGGACGTCGGTGAACGCCTCGGGTGCCACGCCGCACAGCCAGTCGTCCACCAGGCCGAGCAGCCGTTCGTCGTGGACGAGGAGCATGCCGCCGCCCGCTCCCCCACCGACGAACCCCTCGATCCAGGCGGCTGCCGCGACCGGTGGCGTGCCGGGCGACAGGGCGAGACCCATCAGTCGGGCGGCCTCGCCGTCGGCCAACTGGCTGTCGTCGAGCAGGAGTCGGGCGGCCCGGCCCCGGATGAGGCCGGGCGTGCCATCCCGTTCCGCCAGCACGCGCAGCACGGCGGTCCAGCGGGTGCGCAGGCCCGGTTCGCTGCGGGTGGCGGGGACGGCTGGGGCGGCGGCCGCTCGTGGGCAGTCGTCCCCGGCCGAGCCGGGCGCGGCGTCGGGGTGGTGGTCATCGTCGGCGACGGCGACGCGGTCGGTGGACCGTGGGGTACCCGGAGCCGCGGTGCCTGCGGAGTCGGCGGTTGCCCGCGGGCTCTCGTCGCCGGCCGGGCCGGGGGCGGCGTCGGCGTGGTTGTCGTCGTCGGTGACGGCGACGGGGCCGGCGGGCCGTGGGGTGCCCGAAGTCGCGGGGGCGGCGGGCCCGGCAGCCGGAGCGCGGGTCTCGGCCAGCAGGCCGATGGCCCGGTGGGCCGCGTCCAGGTGGCCGCGCATCTCCTCGGCGCCGTCCGCGTCCAGGCCCACGCAGGCGGGTGGCAGGCCGACGCAGACCCGTTCGGCGAGGCCGACGGCGACCTCGCCGAGCGCCGCCGCGTCCGTGCCCCGCACGTCGCCATAGCGCACGGAACGCACCAGCGCGGGCAGGGCCTGGGCGAGGTGGCCCACGTCGGCGGCGAGCGCGGCCCGGTCCGCGAGCACCCGCATCACGACCGGGAGCGCGTCGGGGAGCCCGGCGAGCAGGCAGCGCTCGGCCAGTTCGGTGACGTCGGCCAGCCCCTCCGCGTCGACGGCCAGGGCCGCCGCCCGCGCGGTCGCGGCCGAGCGCACCGTGGTTCCCCAGACACCGGCCTCGGCGACCCGTACCGCCAGTTCGGGCTCCCACCGCAGTCGCCATGTCTCGCGGAACGTGCCCGCGTTGGCGCGGACGTTGCGCGCCGGCACGCCCCACGCGATGCCGAGCAGCCCCAACCGGTGCAGCAGCGCGCTGCGCTCCGCGTCGGTCTCCTTCCGCAGGTCGAGCTCCATCTCGCGGTCGGTCGCGGTCGGCTTCAGGCGCAGGGCGCGCTGGGCCCGGGCCAGGTCGCGCTGCAACGGCGTCGCGGGGGCCGTGTCGGGGACCTCGCCGATGTCGTCGCCGACCACCAGGCGCTCGCGGACCAGGGACAGCGGCACGTCCGACCCCTCGCAGAGCACCGACCGGATGGCGTCGGTGGTCTCGGTGAGCCCCGCCAGCGGGCGGCCCCGCAGGACGGCGAGGGTGTCCGCGAGCCGTACGGCCTCGATGACGTGCGCCGTCGACACGGGGTAGTCCTCCTCCCGCAGCAGCCCCGCGACCTTCGTCAGCCAGCGCTCCACGGGGCGGTCCGGCGCGCCGAACAGGTGCCCGTACCAGCCCGGCGAGGTGATGCCCGCGCCGTACCCGCTGGCGCGGGACAGCCTGCGGTGGGTCCACGGCACCCAGCTCAGCTCCACCTTGGCCTTCGGCAGGCCGCGCAGCAGCCCGCGGTCGGCGGCCACGGTCGTCTTGGTGGTCAGCGCCGGCACGTGCCAGGCGCCGCAGACGACCGCGACGTCGTCACCGAACTCGCGCCGCGCCTCGCGCAGCCGCAGCCGCATGTGCGCCTCGCGCACCGCGTCCCGGTCCGGGCCGTCCGCGCTGCCCGGGCCGCCCTCGTCGCCCCGGCCGTCCCGGTCATCGGGCTCGCCTCGGCTGTCGGGTCCGCCCTGCGCGGCGGACCCGTCCGGTCCGGCGGGTTCGTGCTCGGCGCGCAGGACGGCCATGGCCTCGCCGATGGCCGCGAACGGGGCCAGCGCCCGGGCCCGGGCGGTCGCGTGCCCGTCAGGCCCGTCGTCCTGGGCGAGCGCGCGCGCCGGCCCGACGAGGCGGTCGGTCTCGTCGTCCGGCGCGGCCTCGCCCCGGTGCTCGACGACGTCCTCCCACCATCGCTCGGGGTCGTCGTACCCCGCCGCTGCCGCGAGCGCCGCCAGCGGGTCGACCCGCACCGGCGCGCCGCCGGCCCGCGGGGCGTCGCCCGCATCTTCCGGGGTGTCACCGTCGACCGCCGCGTCGGGACCCCCGCGTCCCGGCGCGTCGGCGCCGGCCTCCCCGCCCGCGCCGGTGAGCGCCAGCGTGTGCGCCGCCGGCAGGTCGATGAAGCGCACCGGAACGTCGTGCCGCAGGGCCCAGCGGATCGCCACCCACTCCGGCGAGAACTCCGCGAGCGGCCAGAACGCCGCCCGACCCGGCTCGTTCGCCACGTGCGCGAGCAGCGCGACCGGGGGCCGCATCCGCGGGTCGGCGGCCAGCGGCAGCAGCGCGTCCCCCTCCGGCGGGCCCTCGATCAGCACGGCCTTCGGCGCGCACCGCTCCAGCGCGGCCAGCACGGCGCGGGCCGAGCCCGGCCCGTGGTGCCGGACGCCGAGGAGCAGCGGTCCCGTGCCGCCGTCGGTCGCGGCGGTCGGCCCGGCCGGTCGCGCGGTCCGCTCACCGATCGCCCTGGCCGCCCGCGCCAGGGCCCGTGCCTCCCCCGCGGACGGTCCGCCGTCGGCCTCGTCCGCTACGGCGACGACTCCCGCGTCGGCGGAGACCTCCGCCGCGCTCCCCCACGAAACGTCCACCCCGTTCTCCTCGCACGTAACCGATCCCTGCCGGAACATCGCCACCCCCGCGGCCGTGAACGGCGCCCCGGGGGCGGTCGCGGCCCGCGCCGCGACCGCGCCCGACGGCGCACTCGAACCTGCATCCGTGCCGGCACGCGCGCTCAACCGCGTGCCTCGTGCTGGGCCGCCGGCCCCCGTATCGACCCCGGCGCCCGGGCCGGTGCGCGCGCCCCCACGCCCACCGGCCGTCTCGGGGAGCGCCCGCGCCGCGTCGGACGCGGACGCTCCCCGCTCGTGCGCGTGCGTCACGCGCTCACCTCGCGGCAGGCGCGGTAGAAGTCCTTCCAGCCGTCGCGCTCGCGCACGACCGTCTCCACGTACTCCTGCCAGATCACCCGGTCGGCGGCCGGGTCGCGGACGACGGCGCCCAGGATGCCCGCCGCCACGTCGTCCGCGCGCAGCACGCCGTCGCCGAAGTGCGCGGCCAGCGCCAGGCCACCGGTGACCACCGAGATCGCCTCGGCCGTGGACAACGTGCCCGACGGCGACTTGAGCTTGGTCCGGCCGTCGCTGGTCATCCCGGAGCGCAGCTCGCGGAAGACGGTGACCACGCGCCTGATCTCCGCTATGGCCTCGGGCGTGGACGGCAGGTCGAGCGACGTGCCGAGCTGGTCGACGCGGCGGGCGACGATCTCGACCTCCTCCTCGGGCGTGGCGGGCAGCGGCAGCACCACGGTGTTGAACCGGCGGCGCAGGGCGCTGGACAGCTCGTTGACGCCCCGGTCCCGGTCGTTGGCCGTGGCGATCAGGTTGAACCCGCGCACCGCCTGCACCTCGGCGCCCAACTCCGGGATGGGCAGCGTCTTCTCCGACAGGACGGTGATCAGCGTGTCCTGCACGTCGGCCGGGATGCGGGTCAGCTCCTCCACGCGCGCGGTCATGCCGTCGGCCATGGCCCGCATCACCGGGCTGGGCACCAGGGCGTCCCGGCTCGGCCCGTGGGCCAGGAGCTGGGCGTAGTTCCAGCCGTACCTGATGGCCTCCTCCGAGGTGCCAGCCGTGCCCTGCACCAGCAGGGTCGAGTCGCCGCTCACCGCCGCCGCCAGGTGCTCCGACACCCAGGTCTTGGCGGTGCCCGGCACGCCGAGCAGCAGCAGCGCCCGGTCCGTGGCCAGCGTCGTCACGGCGACCTCGACGATGCGGCGCGGTCCCACGTACTTCGGAGTGATCACGGTGCCGTCCGGCAGGGTGCCGCCCAGCAGGTACGTGGCCACGGCCCAGGGCGAGAGCCGCCAGTTGGTCGGTCGCGGCCGGTCGTCGGCCGCGGCGAGGGCGGCCAACTCCCCGGCGAACGCGTCCTCGGCGTGCGGTCGGAGCGCCTCCGGACGCTCCTCGCTCTGCGGTGCGGCGTCGGCGGTCGCGGTGGCTTCCGACGCGGCCCGCGCGGTGTCCGACACGGTGTTCGCGGTTCCAGACACGGTCACAAATCCCCCTCTTCACCTGCCCGTCCGGCTG
The DNA here is from genome assembly GCF_029392895.1 of Streptomyces sp. 71268. Classification (NCBI taxonomy): domain Bacteria; kingdom Bacillati; phylum Actinomycetota; class Actinomycetes; order Kitasatosporales; family Streptomycetaceae; genus Streptomyces; species Streptomyces sp. 71268. The sequence continues at coordinate 5,162,890 of NZ_CP114200.1, read as the reverse complement.
CTTCGGCCGGGGACGTCATCCACCATGCACCACCCCTCTGACAATCCCGCTCGGGCTGGGGAAACAGCAGGTCAGCGCGATTGTCAGTGGGGTGGCCTAGCGTCGTGGACATGAATTGGCAGGGGGAACGATGGACGGCGGAACAGGTGCTCGCGCTGGCTCCTGACGCCGCGTCACAGAAGGCGGGCGGCAAGCTGTCGTCGCCCGCGCCGTGGTCGGGCACCGGCGTGCGCGACGGGGCGTTGTGGGGGCTGTGCTCGGGCAGCGGCAGCAAGCCGTACCAGACCGTGATCGACCTCTCGGGCCCGGCGTACCGGTGCAGTTGCCCGAGCCGCAAGTTTCCGTGCAAGCACGCGCTGGGCCTGCTGTTGCTCTGGGCCACCGGGGAGCCGATGCCCGACGCCGAGGCGCCACCGTGGGCCGCGGAGTGGCTGACCGGCCGGCGCGAGCGCGCGGAGCGCGAGGCGGCCTCGTACGCCGGCGCGCGGGGGGCGGGCGACGGCGAGGGGGCGGCCGGGGCCGGTGACGACGGGGCGGCGGCGCGGCGCCGCGCGGAGCGGATCGAGCAGCGCGAGCGACGCGTCGCCGCGGGCGCGACCGAGTTGGAGCAGCGGCTGACCGACCTCGTGCGGGACGGCCTGGCCGGCGCGGACCGCTCCGGATACGCGCAGTGGGAGGAGACGGCCGCCCGCATGGTCGACGCCCAGGCCCCGGGCCTCGCGGCGCGGGTGCGGGAACTGGGGGCGATCACCACGTCGGGGGCCGGCTGGCCGTCTCGCCTGCTGGAGGAGTGCGCTCTCCTGCACCTGCTCAGCGAGGGATTCCAGCGCGTGGCCGACCTCCCCGCCCCGCTGGCCGCCACGGCCCGCACGCGGGTCGGGCTGACCACGGACACGGCGGAGCTGCTGGCCACGGCGGAGCCGGTCCGCGACGACTGGTTGGTGCTCGGCCGGCAGGACAGCGACGACGGCAAGCTGACCACCCGGCGGATCTGGCTGCGCGGCGAGCGCACGGGCCGGATGGCCCTGCTGCTCTCCTTCGGCGCCGCCGGCCGCGCCCCCGAACTGGCCCTCCCGGTCGGCCTGGTGCTCGACGCGGACCTCGCGTACTACCCGGCCGCCCGCCCCTTGCGCGCCGCCATCGGCCGGCGTTACGGGACGACGAACGGCGGCGGCACACCCGCCCCCGCCACCCTGTCGGAACCCGAACTGGCGGCTGCCGTCGCCCCGGCCCGGTCCGCCGGCGCGGACCCGGACTCCGCGGCGCACGCCGGCGCCACGCGCGCGGCCGACGCAGCCGCGCAGGCCCCGCCCGGCGTGGATGTCGCCACCGCCCTGGCCGCGTACGGCACCGCGCTGCGGGACGACCCCTGGCTCGACGCCTGGCCCGTGGTCCTCTCCCAGGTCGTCCCAGTGCCGGACGCGGCGACCCTGGAGGCCCTCGCCGGCGCGGGCGCTCCGCGCGGCGGGCAGCGGGGCGGCGGGGCGGACCCCACCGGATCAGCGGCCCGGACCGGCGACGACGGCTGGCAACTCGCCGACGCGGACGGGGAACTCGCCCTGCCCGTCGACCCGCGCTGTACGAGCAACCTGTGGCAGCTCACCGCGATATCCGGCGGCGCCCCCCTCACGGTCTTCGGCGAGTGCGGGCACCGCGGCTTCGTGCCGCTGACCGCCTGGAACGGCGCGCCGGTCGCGCTCACCTCCGGCGCCCGCCGCACCGGACCGTGACGCCACGGACCGCGCCACACCCTCGCCACGCGGGCGCCTCACCACGTGCGCGCCGCGTTAGGCGTGCGCCCCGTTACGGGCGCACGCGCAACCGGTACGTGGCCACGCCACACAGCCACCACTCCCACCCCGTCAGCCCGCCCGCCGTGGCCGACGCGCCCGGGCGACACCACACCAGAGCCGCCCCGCGCGCCGACGCCCGGCGCGCCGACGGACCGACGCACCGACCGGACGCCCCGGCGGGCGCGCGGCCAGCACCTCGCGTCGCCGAACCACTGCCGAACCACTGCCGAACCGGGTGACCGGCCGACCTGCCGCACCCGCCGCCCCACCTTCCCTGGAGGCACACCGTGACGTTGACCGACACCTCGGCTGCCCCGCCGGCGCCCGAGGGCGTACGCCCCGTGGCCGACTGGGGCGACCTGCTGGCCGCCGCGCTCCTCGGCACCGACCGGCGCACGCCGCCGGTGGCCGCGCGGCCGGGCCAGGACCCCGCGGCGGCACTCCTGGAAGCCGCCGCGATCAGTACCGTGCGGCGCCGGGCGGGGCTGCGTCCCGCCGCCGCGCGGCGCGGCCCCGCCCCGGCGCCCGCCGACCCGCGGCCGGGTCTGCCGCCCGCGGCCCGCGTGCGGCTGGCCATGCTGCTCACCGAGCGCGCCAGCTCCGGGGGCAGCGGCTCGCGGACCGCACCCGACCTGGCGGAACTGCTGCCGCAGTGGCTCTCCGCCGCCAATCGACACGGCTACCGGGCGCCCTCGGCCCTGCTCCCCGCCCTGCTCGACGCGGCCCGCGCGCGCACCGACCTGCGCCCGGCCGCGCTCACCCTCGCGGGCCCGCGAGCGCTGTGGCTGGCGCGGCTCAACCCGGACTGGAAGTTCGCCCTGCGCGGCGGCGCACCAGCCGGCGCGTCCGATCCCGCGGCCCCCGGTGCCGCGCTGGACGCGGCGGCGACCCAGCGCGTCTGGGAGGAGGGGCTGTTCGCCGAGCGGGTGGCGTTGCTGGCCTCGCTGCGCCGCCGGGACCCGGCCGCGGCGCTGGCCCTCCTCTCCAGCACGTGGGGCACCGAGCGCGCCGAGGACCGGTTGATGTTCCTCGACTCGTTGCGCGAGGGCCTCTCGCAGGCCGACGAGCCCTTCGTGGAGCAGGCCCTGTCCGACCGCAGCCGCAATGTGCGCTCCACCGCGGCCGAACTGCTCGCGGCACTACCCGGCTCCGCGCTCGCCGCGCGGATGGCCGCCCGCTCGACGGCCTGCGTCACCCTGCGCGAGGACGCGGGCCACCCCGTACTGGCCGTGGCACCGCCCGCGAGCTGCGACAGCGAGATGGAGCGCGACGGCGTCATCGCCAAGCCGCCGTCGGGGCGCGGAGAACGCGCCTGGTGGTTGGGCCAGTTGGTGGAGGCGACCCCGCTCGACGCCTGGCTCGAGCGGTTCGGCGGGCGCACGCCCGCGCAGATCCTCGCCCTGCCGGTCACCGACGACTGGCAGGCCGAGTTGCACGCGGCCTGGGGCCGTGCCGCCGTGCGACAGCGGAACGCCGACTGGGCCCGCGCCCTGCTCAACACCCCGGAGACCGACCCGTCGGCGCCGCTCACCGGCCCGCCCGCCCCCGCGCCCCAGGGCGGCGGGCACCCGGGCGGCGGGCAGGGAGGCGCCGGCGTTCGACCGGGAGGCGCGCCCGCCGGTGGCGCCCGCGCGGCGCAGGCGGCGCTCGGCGGTCACCTGTCCCCGACGGCCGCCGGCCCGTCCTGGCGCGATCCGGCCAAGTTGTTGGCGGTGCTGCCGGCGGCGGAGCGGGCCGCGTGGGTGGCGGAGTTCATCGCGGTGCACGGCTTGTCCGACGCGTTCCGGCTGCTCGGCGTCTGTACGGTGCCGTGGGCCGAACCGCTGGGCCGCGCGGTGGTGGACGCCCTCGACATCGCCCGCGACGCGGGCAGTTACCCCTGGAGCTTCAGCGGGGTGATGGGCCTTGCCGAGCGGTGCCTCGACCCGGCGCTGGCCGATCGGCTTGAGGTGCTGACCGCGATAGCGGAGGAACCCCGCGACGGCGCACCGGGGGCGATCGGCTACTGGTCGGAGGCGTTCCAACGGCTGGTCGGCACGTTGCGGCTACGCGCCACCATGCAGGCGGAACTGGCCGCCACGCCGGACCAACCGGCCGTCGCACCAGGCCCGGGAGATGCGGAGGGGACGGGAGGGACGAAGGCCACCGAGCGTTAGGCAGTGACGGGGGACCGGAGGCTGGTCCACGGCGCCGGACCGCACCGAACGCCCTGCGGGCGGTCGCGCCCGGCGCCGGCCGGTCAGCCTCACGGCCGCGTACGTGCGCACGCCGGGGCCCCTGCCCCTGCCGTCACCTACGGGGGTTGCCCCCGTACGCCCCCACTCCATCTCCATGCCGCACGCGACGGACGAGCGGCTGCCGGCCACCGGCCGCCGCCGGGGGCGGGGCCGATGGACGCGGGGGCCGGTGGGCGGGGGGGTTACGCCTCCGCGGGGTGCCGCACGTTGGCGCGCACCCATGCCACGACGTCCGTGGTCGGGGCGCCGGGGGTGAAGATCGCGGCCACGCCCTGTTCCTTCAGCGGGGCGATGTCCGCCTCGGGGATGATGCCGCCGCCGAACACCTTGATGTCCTCGGCCTCGCGCTCGCGCAGCAGTTCAAGAACCTTGGCGAAGAGCGTCATGTGCGCGCCGGAGAGGATGGACAGGCCGATGGCGTCGGCGTCCTCCTGGATCGCGGTGTCCACGACCTGCTCCGGAGTCTGGTGCAGCCCGGTGTAGATGACCTCCATACCGGCGTCCCGCAGCGCACGCGCGATGACCTTCGCCCCGCGATCATGGCCGTCGAGCCCCGGCTTGGCCACCACCACGCGGATCGGACCGGTCACTCCCATCACTGCCTCCATGCCTTTATGGATTCCTGGCCGTCTGCTCCCGCAGGCGGCCAGCACGTGCCACGCACGACTGCCGTCACTGGCCATAGGTGTGAACGAACGTTATCGCCAGCATCCCGCACCCGGCCGTTTCCCGGTGAAGAGGGAGGGGGAAATCACACGTGGACACCACGTACGCTACGCGCCGCCTCCGCGGCGAGCTCGCGGGACGACCGGGTAAGCCATCGTGAAGTCGCCGTACCCTGCGCCGTCAGCCGCCCGGCGCAGGGTACTGCCCACACCGGCCGGCTCCCCCGACCCCGCTCGCCACCGCCCCCCGCCTCACCGCGCGCCCCACACGCCACCGCGCGGCTCACCCGCCACGGCCACCGCCCAGCACACCGCGAGCCGCGCACCCGGCACCCGGCACCCGGCACCCGGCACAAGTTTGGCCACCCGCGCGGCAATTGCGGCTTACGCGACGCCATCCTCACCTGCCCGCCCCGCCTCGCCCCCACCTGGGCCGCACGGCGAGCGGCACCCGGCAACCCAGCACAACCGGCGCGCCCCGGAGCGACACCAGAGGCGACAACGCGACGGACCACGCCATCTCGCGGCCCGACGCCGACGCCAGCGCCGCCGCCATCACCACGACGGCCCGACGGGCGCCACCCCTCAGAGTCGGCACACGCAGCGCTCCCCAGAGCCCCCTCTCAGAGGGCCCGTAGACGCTCGGGATGTGGATTCGGTTGCGCGATCATGGCGAAATTTATCGAACAGATATCGAACACACGGCCAAGTAATGCCGATCGACGCGCCGAAAGGCGACCAAATGCCCGTTCTCGTCGAGCCAGAAACCTGTGGAAGATTGTCGGCGTCGCATACCGCCGGGTACAGTCGCCGCTAATTCTCCTGCTGTCGAGGCGAAAGAGAAGTTGGTGGTGAACAACCGTCACCCGTCGGGGAACCCAGACCCGGCGGCCCATATTCCCGATGCCTCATCAGCGCATTACGGGTCGTATGACCAGCAGAGCGCACAGCACGGCTATTCCGGGTACGACGGTTACGCCACCGGTACCTTCGACCAGTTCGCCACCGGTTACGGCGAAGCCGACGGAGCCAGCGACCCCTCGTACGGCGCGCTCCCCGACGGCTCGGACGGTGGACGGCAGCAGCACGCCGCGCACGACGCCTATGACGCCGGCTACGACGGGCAGTCGTCCGGCTCCTACGACGCCGGGCAGTGGAACGCCGCGTACGACGATCAGTCGAACGGCTATGGCACCGGCAGCTACGAGACCACGGCCAACTGGGCGGCCGCAACCGGTTATCCGCAGCCCGCCGATGGGCCGTTCACCGGCGCGGACGCCGACTCCTCCGGTCAGTGGGACGCCAGCGCCTGGGGGGGCGCGGGGCAGCCTGACGCGGCGCGGTTGGACACCGGTCAGTTCGAGGTCGGCCCGTACGACACCGGGCAGTTCGCGACCGGGCCGTTCGTCGCCGGGCCCGCGGATACCGGCCAGTTGGACGGCGGGCCCTTCGCCGCCGACACCTTCGCCACCGGCACCTTCGACGTCGGCCCCTTCGCCGACCAGGCGGCGGGCCAGGCGACGGACCAGGCGTACGGCACCGGGCAGTTCGACTCCGGGCAGTTCGACGCCGCGCAGTGGAACACCGGCGCCTTCGACGGCGCCCCGCGCGAGGCCGGGCATCACGAGACCGGGCAGCACGACACCGGCCAGTGGGAGACCGAAGGGCACGGGTCCGGTCCGTACGGCAGCATCCAGTGGGATACCGGCTCCTTCCAGGTTTCGGACGCCGCCGGCGACGTGGCCCGTGGCGCGGCGCTGGACCTGCCGGGCGAGGCGCACGCCGGCGCGCCAGGGCAGTACGACGAGAACGGCGCCTGGAACACCGGCTCCTTCGCGACGACCCTCGCCGGTGTTCCCGACTACGAGCAGCCGTACCCCGGGGCGGAGTCGGTCGACGAGGAACACACCAGGGCCCACGAGCGGGCGCACGACCCGGCGCCCGAGGCGGAACCTGAACGTACGGCCGCCTTCCCGGCCTTGTCCGAGGCCGATCTCGACGCCCCGTACGACCTCGACGCCGCCCCCGGCGACGCGTCCTCCCCCCACCCCTCCGGCCCCTCGGCCCCCTCCCTCGCGGAACCCGGCACCCGCGCAGCCCGACGTCGGCAGCAGCCCGAGGCCGCGGTCGCCACCGCCCCGCCCGCGCGCCGGGACGGCGGCCGTGGCCGGCGCCGGCCGGCCACGCGCTCGCGACGTTCCGCGCTGCTGACCGTCGCCGTACCGTCCGTCGCCGTCATGGGCGTCGCGGCGGTGGCCGCCGCGTCCGTCAGCGGTGTGGGCAGCGACGGCGACAAGAAGGACGAGTCGACCACGCAGGCCGCTCCCGACCGCCCGATGGTGCAGCCCACCGCCGCCAACAGCAAGCTGGACACCCAGCTCGCCGGGCTCACCGAGAAGGCCGACAACTTCGCCAACCGCGCCAGCCGCACCCAGGAGCGCATCGATCTCAAGGCGCGGCAGGCCGCGGAGAAGAGGCGCAAGGCGGAGGAGGCCGCGCGCAAGGAGGCCATGCGTCCCAAGTACGCGCTCCCGGTGCAGCAGCACGGACTCAGCGCGCAGTACGGGCAGGCGGGCATCAACTGGATGTCGGTGCACACCGGCATCGACTTCCCCGTCGACTACGGCACGCCCGTCATGGCCGCCACCGACGGCACGGTGCGGACGCAGTTCAACACCGCCTACGGGAACATGGCGATAGTGACGTCGCCCGATGGCACCGAGACCTGGTACTGCCACCTGGGCAGCACGAAGGTGCGTACCGGATCGGTGCAGGCAGGCGACACCATTGGTTACTCGGGCGACTCCGGCAACTCCACCGGCCCGCACCTGCACTTCGAGGTGCGCCCCGGCGGCGGTTCGGCCATCGACCCGCTGCCCTGGCTGCGCGGGCACGGACTCGACCCCACCTGACAGCGCGCCGCCGGCGGCGCCTCGCTCGCGCGCCGGCCGGCGGTGACAGCGCGACCCACGGCATGCCCCGCGCGGCCGGGCTGGGCGCACGCCCCTCAAGCCCGCCGCGCCGGGCGCTCGCCCCCCGCCGCGAACACCCCACAACCGCGCGAGCGCTCCACATCCGCTCGCATACCGGGCCACCCGAGCGCGCACACCGAGCCGTCAGAGCGTCGGCCCCGACGCGCGGTGGGCCCGCGCGCCGGGGCGTACGACTACAGCTTCTCCACCGGCGCGTACCGCAGCAGCAGCCGCTTGGGCTTCTCCTCGCCGAAGTCGATCGTGGCCTCGGCCGCGTCGCCGCTGCCCTTGACCCCCACGACCGTGCCCAGGCCGAACGAGTCGTGCGTGACCCGGTCGCCCACGGCCAGCGAGACCACCGGTCGGTCCTTGACCCGGCGGGTGGCGAAGGCGTTGCTGGTGCCCCGGCCGCCGCCCGAGCGTGACGACGCGGACAGCGACGAGGAGAGCGAGGAGGCCACCTGGCTCATCGAGGCGGACGGCGTCGCCGGGCCCGTGCGCTTCCAGGTCAGGTACTGGTCGGGGATCTCGTCGAGGAACCGGGACGGCGGGTTGTACGCGGGTTGGCCCCAGGCGCTGCGCATGGTGGAGCGGGTGAGGTAGAGCCGCTCGCGGGCGCGCGTGATGCCCACGTACGCCAGGCGGCGCTCCTCCTCCAACTCCTTGACCTGGCCGAGCGCCCGCATGTGCGGGAAGACCCCGTCCTCCAGGCCGGTCAGGAAGACCACCGGGAACTCCAGGCCCTTCGCGGTGTGCAGGGTCATCAGCGTGATCACGCCGGTGCCCTCCGCGTCCTCGTCGGGGATCTGGTCGGAGTCGGCGACCAGTGCCACCTTCTCCAGGAAGTCGGCCAGCGTGCCGGTCGTGGCCCCGGCACCGGCGGCCGCCACGTCCTCGGGCCCCGCGACAGCGGGCTGCGTCGCGCCCGGCGCCGCCACGGCGTCCTGCTCGGCCGGTCCGCCACCGGCCCCCGCGTTCGCGCCCGCCCCGGCCTCGGCGCCCTGGGCCACCACGCCCTGGGCCACCGCGGCGGCCGCCGCCTCCTCGACCGCGGCCACGGTCGCCGCGGTCTCGCCCGCGCCGGTGTCGCCGGCGTCCGCGGCCGGCCGCGCCTCGGCGTCCACCGGCTCGCCCGATGTCACGCCGCGCTCCTGCTCGAACTCCAGCGCCACCGCCGCGAGTTCCTGGAGGTTCTCCACCCGGGTCTCGTCCTGCGGGTCGGTGGAGGCCTGGAGTTCGGCGAGGTAGCCCGTGCGCTCGAGGACCGCCTCAAGCACCGTGGCCGGTCCGACGCCGGACTCCACGATGGTGCGCAGATCCTCAAGGAGCACGTTGAAGCGCTTGACCGCGTTGACGGAGCGCGCGGCCATGCCGTACGCCTCGTCGACCCGGCGCAGCGCCTGGGCGAAGGAGATGCGCTCGCGCTGGGCGAGCGCGTCGATCATCGCCTCGGCGCGCTCGCCGATGCCGCGCTTGGGGACGTTGAGGATGCGCCGCAGCGGCACCGTGTCCTCGGGGTTCGCGAGCACGCGCAGGTACGCGAGTATGTCGCGGACCTCCTTGCGCTCGTAGAAGCGGACGCCGCCGACGACCTTGTACGGCAGGCCGACGCGGATGAAGACCTCTTCGAAGACGCGGGACTGCGCGTTGGTCCGGTAGAAGACGGCCACGTCGCCGGCGCGGGCGTCGCCCGCGTCGGTGAGCCGGTCGATCTCGTCCGCGACGAACTGCGCCTCGTCGTGCTCGGTGTCGGCCACGTACCCGGTGATGGTGGCGCCGGCGCCGGCGTCCGTCCACAGGTTCTTCGGGCGGCGGTTCTCGTTGCGCTCGATGACGGCGTTGGCCGCGCTGAGGATGGTCTGCGTGGAACGGTAGTTCTGCTCCAGCAGGATCGTCGTCGCGTTCGGGTAGTCCTCCTCGAACTGGAGGATGTTGCGGATGGTCGCGCCACGGAACGCGTAGATCGACTGGTCAGCGTCGCCCACCACGCACAGTTCGGCCGCGGACTCGGCCGGCCCGACCAGCTCGCGCACCAGCGTGTACTGCGCGTGGTTGGTGTCCTGGTACTCGTCCACCAGCACGTGCCGGAACCGGCGGCGGTAGTGCTCCGAGACGTCCGGGAACGCCTGGAGCAGGTGCACCGTGGTCATGATGATGTCGTCAAAGTCGAGGGCGTTGGCCTCGCGCAGCCTGGCCTGGTACATCGTGTACGCCTCGGCCAGCGTCTTCTCGAAGCCGCCACCGGAACCCGCGCCGTCGCCGCCCACCTGCGCCGCGTAGGTCTCCTCGTCGATGAGCTCGTTCTTGAGGTTGGAGATCTTGGCGCTGAAGGACTTGGGCGGGAACCGCTTCGGGTCCAGGTCCAGGTCGCGGCAGACCAGGGCCATCAGCCGCTTGGAGTCGGCCGCGTCGTAGATCGAGAACGAGGACGTGAAGCCGAGCTTCTTGGACTCGCGGCGCAGGATGCGCACGCAGGCGCTGTGGAACGTCGACACCCACATGGCGTTCGCGCGCTGGCCCACGAGGTCCGTGACGCGCTCCTTCATCTCGCCCGCGGCCTTGTTCGTGAACGTGATCGCCAGGATCTCGCCAGGGTGCGCGCGGCGGGCGCCCAGCAGATGCGCGATGCGGTGGGTGAGCACCCGGGTCTTGCCCGAGCCGGCGCCGGCGACGATGAGCAGCGGCGATCCGGCGTGCACGACGGCGGCCCGCTGCTGCTCGTTCATCCCCTCAAGCAGCGCGGCCGGGTCCACGGCCGGGCGCGGCGCGCCGTTGCGGTAGTACGCCTCGCGCTCGCCGTACGGCTCCGGCTCCTCGCCGTACGCGTCGGACCCCGCGCGGCCGGCGCGCTCGCCGAAGCCGGCGGCCGGCCCCGGCCCCGCGCTCGGGGCGAGGTCCCAGCCCTCGAACAGGTCGTGCGGAACCTGCTCCGGGGCCTGGCCCGCGGGCACCGTCGGGTCACCCGGGGCGTCCTCGGGGATCTCCTGCTCCTCGGGCGGGGGCTCGCCGCCCGACCGGGCAAGATCCGCCAGGAAGTCGTCGTCAAAGAGGCTGCTCATCGCGAACCGAGTCTAGGCGGCACCACTGACAACCCGCACCGCCCTTCCCCCGACCCCTTCCCGACATGTCGAACACCAGCCTTCCCAGCCACCCGGGCCGTTGGCTACGGTGCCTGGTCATGGCGGCCCGTACCCCCGTCGGCGAAAGCGTCGGCAACGGGCGGCCCGCGCCGAGTCCGGCCCTGTCAGGCGGCCGGAGCCGGGGACCCACCGTTCCCCGCGCCTTACGGGAGTCTCCCGGAGGCGGGGGGAAGTACCACCGGGGTGAATCGGACCGCATCCCCATGTGCGGACCGTAGGGCATTCCCTTCCCTCCCCGTGCGCTCGGTGACGCCCGTCCCCGAGCCGCGCGGAGCGCCCGAACCCGACAGCTAACCCGGTAGGCGGTCCACGGAAGGAGTCGCCTCCCTTGGCGTCACACCGCAGGTCGCGGTACCGGCTGGACGTGTCGTCCGGTCGTCGTACCGTCGCCGGCCTCACCACGGCCGCGCTCGCCTCCCTCGCCCTCCTCGTCCAGCTCGCGCCGTCGGCCACCGCCGTACCGCGCGAGCCGCGCCCCTCGGTCGAGGAGGTGCGGCAGCGGGTCGACGCGCTGTACCGCGAGGCCGGCAGCGCCACCCAGGCGTACAACGGGGCCAAGGAGCGCACGGACGCGCAGCAGGCCCGGGTGGACGAACTGCTCGGGGACGTCGCCGAGCACACCGAGCGAGTCAACGAGGCGCGCCGCAAGCTGGGGACCTTCGCGGCGGCCCAGTACCGCACCGGCAGCGCCCACTCGACCGCGACGCTGCTCCTGGCCGCCGACTCCCAGCGTCTCTTCGACCAGTCGCACCTGCTGGCCCGGATGACCAGTCGGCAGCAGCGGGCACTGGCGGACTACGAGGCCCGGCGGGCGACGGCGGCCACCCAGCGCGGCAAGGCGGCGCGGAGCCTGGCCTCCCTCACCGCCGCCCAGGACGACCTGCGGGCCAAGAAGAAGTCCGTACAGACCAAGCTGGCCGAGGCCCGCAAGCTGCTGTCCAGATTGACCGCCGAGGAGAAGGCCAGGCTGGCGGAGCTGGAGCGCAGGAAGCAGGCCGAGGCCGAGCGCAAGGCCAAGGAGTTGGCCCGCGAGCAGGCCGAGAAGGAGCGCGCGGAGCGGGAGCGGCGCGAGCGGGAACAGCGGGAGCGTGAGCAGCGCGAGAACGCCGGCGACACGGGCGGCGACAGCGGCGACGGAAGCGGCCAGGGCGGGGCCGCGGGCCGCGGCGACGGCTCGGGCGACATCGGCCCGAGCGACCCCGCTTCCCCGGCCGACACGGCGAAGGCGCAACAGGCCATCGACTTCGCGCGGGCACAGCTCGGCAAGCCGTACGTGTGGGGCGCGACCGGCCCCAACGCGTACGACTGCTCCGGGCTGACGCAGGGCGCGTGGAAGGCCGCCGGGGTGACCCTGCCGCGCACCACCTGGGACCAGGTCAAGGTCGGCCAACGCATAGCCACCACCGACCTCGCCCCCGGTGACCTGGTCTTCTTCTTCGACGACATCAGCCATGTCGGCCTCTACGTCGGCGAGGGCAAGATGATCCACGCGCCGAGGCCCGGGGCCAACGTGCGGGTCGAGTCGATCTACACGATGCCGCTGTACGGGAACGTGCGGCCGGCCTGACCCGCCGGGCCCCCGCCCCCACGGAGCGGGCCCGCCTCCCCTGGCGCGGGGGCGGGCCCGCTCGCCGGTGGGGGCGGTTTCCGCTGGCTGCTGGCCGCTGGCGGGAGGGTGCGGCGTACGCCGGGGGTGGGCGAGGGTGGCGAAGACGGTGCCGGTCACGGCCTCGCGGGGAGGGGCGGCGTCCGTCGGGCCGCTGGCGGGAGGACCGCTGGCGGGAGGACCGCTGGACCGCTGGACCGCTGGACCGCTGAGCGAACGGGCGCGGGGACCAAGGGCACCCCCAAAGACGAATCGCAGATGCGTATTCCATAGAATCGCGGCGTGCGACTGACCAAGGCCACCGATCTGGCGCTCCGCGTCGCCATGCGCCTCGCGGTGCTCGACGCGGAGAGCGCGCCGACCACTCGCGAGGTGGCCGACGCCGTCGCCGTGCCGTACAGCCATGCCGCGAAGGCCGTCACCCGGCTGCGCCACCTCGGCGTGGTCGAGGCCCGGCGCGGCCGGGGCGGCGGGCTGGCGCTGACCTCGACCGGGCGCGCCGCGTCGCTCGGCTGGCTGGTACGCGAGCTTGAGGGGGCGGGTGACGTGGTGGGCTGCGAGGACGACCCGCCCTGCCCGCTGCGCACGGCGTGCCGGCTGCGCAGCGCGCTACGCCAGGCACAGGAATCCTTCTACGCCACGCTCGACCCGATCACCATCGCCGACCTCGTCTCCGCCCCGACCGGCCCCGTCCTGCTGGGCCTCACACCCCGTCCCACCTAGCACCCGAACACCACCCGCCACCTGATCACCACCCGCCGCGCCCACCGCGCACCGCGCGGGCCGCGGCCAAGCCCGCCCGCGCCTCACCGTGGCCACCTCGCGCCACCCCGCCCGAGGCCCCACGCCCACGTCGCCTCTCCCCGCTCCCCCCTGACCGGCCCTCGCGCCGGAATCCCCGCAATCCCTTCCGCGAACACCCTCGACCAAAAAGACGAATCTCAGAATCTGATTTGGAGTAGCCATGCTGTCCGAAAAGTCGGCCGTCGCGGTCCGTGCCACGCTGCCCGCCGTGCACGGCGCGCTCGACGAGATCGCCGCACGCTTCTACGACCGGCTGTTCGCGGCCCACCCCGCGCTGCTGCGCGACCTGTTCAACCGTGGCAACCAGGCCAACGGGACGCAGCGGCAGGCGCTCGCCGGCGCGCTCGCGGCGTTCGCGACGACGCTGGTCGGGCCATCGCCCACCGCGCCCGACGAACTGCTGGGTCGCATCGCCCACAAGCACGCCTCGCTCGGCGTCACCCGCGACCAGTACGACATCGTGCACACCCACCTGTTCGCGGCCATCGCCGAGGTGCTGGGCGAGGCCGTCACGGAGGAGGTGGCCGCGGCCTGGGACGAGGTCTACTGGCTGCTCGCCGACTCACTGATCGCCGCGGAGGGCCGGCTGTACGCGGCGGCCGGCGTGGCCGAGGGCGACGTGTGGCGGGAGTACCGGGTACTGGAGCGCACGCCGGAGGCGGACGGCGTGGTGAGCTTCCTGGTCCGGCCCGCCGACGGCACGCCGCCCCCGCCGTCCCGCCCCGGCCAGTACGTCTCCGTGCAGGTCGAACTGGAGGACGGGGCCCGCCAGATACGCCAGTACAGCGTGAGCGCGGCCCGCCCCGAGGGGTTGCGCCTCACGGTCAAGGCCGCCGCCGGCGAGGGCGAAGGCGCGCCGGACGGCGCGGTCTCCACACATCTGCACGCCCGCGTACGCGCCGGCGACACGCTGCGCGTCAGCCTGCCGTTCGGCGACGTGACGCTCGACGCGCGCGACGACGGGCCCCTCCTGCTGGTCTCCGCCGGCATCGGCTGCACGCCGCTGATCGGCATGCTCGACCACCTGCTGACCACCGGCGCGGCGCGCCCCGTGGTCGCCGTGCACGGCGACCGCGCCGAGCGCACCCACGCCTTCCGTGAGGAACTCGACGCGCTGGTCCGGAAGTTGCCGGATGCCGTCGCCCACGTCTGGTACGAGGAGCCGGCCGGCCCCTGGCCGGCCGACCGCACCGGGCGCGTCGACCTGTCCGCCGTCCCACTGCCCAACCTCCCCCGCACCACCGCCTACCTGTGCGGCCCCCTCCCCTTCGTCCACGCGACCCGCGCCCAACTCCGTGCCCTCGGCCTGCCCGCCGACCGCATCCACTACGAGGTCTTCGGCCCCGACCTGTGGCGGGGCGAGGGGTAGGGGGAGGGAGGAGGGCGTAACCGAGTCGGGAGCGGCGGAAGGGAGCGGGGCGGCGCGTGGGATGGAGCGCGTGGGGCGGGGGCGGCGCGTGGGGCGGGGCGCGTGGGGCGGGGGCGGCGCTCGGGGTACAACCGCTGGGGCGGGGAGTGCCGCCACGGCCACGCCCCGCCCCGGCACGCCCAAGGTCGGGCCCGGCCGCCCGAGGTTGAGCCGGTTCGCCCCGGCGTAGGTTTGAATCGTGGCGCCAGCCGGCCTCGGCTCACGCGAACAGGCGGTACGACGGTGGACTACGCACGCATGCGGGAGATCGGCGAAGAACTCGCACGGCATGCCCCCGATCCTCTCGTCGGCTACGAGATCTTCGGGGATCGAATCGTGTTGATGACGTCCCCCGGACGGCCACACGAGTTCATCGCGTGGCTGATTCTCGAGCAACTGGCAGAGCAGTTGCGGGAAACCTCTCCGCGGCTGGTCGCCCACACCGGCGGGGAGGTCGCAGACCCCACCATCGGCAGGCTGCGGAGGCCGGACGTGCTCGTGGTGCCGTACGACGTCCTCACCGAGCGGACCATGAACCCCTTCGAACCGGCGGACGTGGCGCTCGTCGCCGAGATCGTCTCCCCGTCCAGCCACACCAGCGACTACCTGGACAAGATGGCGGAGTACCCGGCGATGGGCATTCCGCTCTACCTCCTCGTCGATCCCCGCGAGGGCACCGTGGCCGCGCTCTCCGACCCCGGTCGCGGGCCCGACGGACCGCGCTACCGCACGCGCGGCGACTACGTCTTCGGTGACATCGTCACCGTGGGCAGTTGGACCGTGGACACGACCGACTTCCGCACGTACCCGTAGCGGCGCTGAGCGCCCCACCTCCGGGCAGCCCGCTCCCCCTCGACCCCCGGCAGGTGACGCGGCACGCCCCGCGAACCAGCCGGCCCGCCGCCCGCGAGCCACGCTCCCCGAACGCATAACACCAGGAGGGGGGCGTATGAACTTCGTGTATACACGACTTGTACAGTGCTCGGCATGCTCTCTGAACCTGCCATATCCGGCGCGCCCGACACCGTTGTCTCCGCCTCCCTCGAGGAGGCCAACGCGCCGACCCCCGATGCGTCCGCCGGCGGGCGGCGCCCCCGGAGCCGGCGACGGGCGCGGGCGATGGGTACGGCCGTGGCCGCGGCCGGCGCGCTGTCCCTCGCGCTCGTGCTGAGCGGTTGTTCGTCGGATCAGACCGACACGACATCGCCGGCGTCCGCGCGCTCCAAGGCCGGCGACGGCGCCAAGGGGAAGCAGGGATCGGTGGACTGCGCGGCGGCCAAGTGCATCGCGCTGACCTTCGACGCCGGCCCCGGCAAGGACACCGGGCGACTCCTGGACACGCTGAAGGACAAGAAGGTCCCCGCGACCTTCTTCCTGCTCGGCAAGAACCACGTGAAGAAGCACCCCGATCTGGTACGCCGGATCGCGACGGAGGGCCACGAGGTGGCCAACCACACCTGGTCGCACCCCCGGTTGACCGACCTCGAACCCGACGAGGCCCGCAAGGAACTGGCGCTCACCCAGGACGCGATAGAGGAGATAACGGGGCACAAGCCGACCCTCATGCGCCCGCCGCAGGGCCGCACCAACAAGGACGTCTCCAAGGTCAGCAAGGAGCTGGGCCTCTCCCAGGTGCTGTGGAGCGTGACCGCCAAGGACTACTCCACGACGGACTCCGCGCTGATCAAGAAGCGGGTCCTGGACCAGGCCGACCGGGACGGCATCATCCTGCTGCACGACATCTACGACGGCACGGTGCCCGCCGTACCCGGCATCATCGACGCCCTGCACAAGCGCGGCTTCACCTTCGTGACGGTGCCCCAGCTCATGGCCCCGGCCGTGCCCGAGCCCGGTGAGGTCTACCGCCCCTGAGCGGAGTTCACCGCCCCCGAGGGCACCCGTGAGAGCACCCGCCCACGCCACCCCAGGGGCCCGGCCCCGGGCCCTCCGCCGCCGGAGCACGCCCCGGGCCCCGCTACGGCGGGCCCCCGCGCGAGGCACACCCGGTGGGGCTCTCCCGTCGGAACACCGGATGCGGGCCGCGGCCACGGTGGGGCCGGCAACCGGGCCGGCGTACCGGCGGCGCGGCCGGGGCCGGAGAGGGCGGGGGGCCCGGAGGGGCGGGGCTCGCTCGCTCAGACCAGTCGGCGCGCGGTGGCCCAGCGGGTCAGCTCGTGCCGGTTGGAGAGCTGGAGCTTGCGCAACACCGCGGAGACGTGGGACTCGACCGTCTTCACGGAGATGAACAACTGCTTGGCTATCTCCTTGTACGCGTAACCGCGCGCGATCAGCCGCAGCACCTCGCGCTCGCGCTGGGTCAGCCGGTCCAGGTCCTCGTCCACCGGCGGCGCGTCCGTGGAGGCGAAGGCGTCGAGGACGAAGCCCGCGAGCCGCGGCGAGAACACCGCGTCGCCGTCCCGCACCCGGAAGATCGCGGCGACCAGGTCAGTGCCGGTGATGGTCTTGGTGACGTACCCGCGGGCGCCGCCCCTGATGACGCCGATGACGTCGTCGGCCGCGTCGGAGACCGACAGGGCAAGGAAGCGCACCGGGTTCGAGGCGTCGCCCATCAACGCGGCGCTGCGCCGCAGCACCTCGACGCCGCCGCCCCCGGGCAGGTGCACGTCGAGCAGCACCACCTCGGGGCGGGTGGCGGCGATGACGCTGACGGCCTGGTCCACGTCGGCCGCCTCGCCCACCACCTCCACGCCCGTACGCTCGGTCGCCCCGATCTCGGCCTGCACGCCCGTACGGAACATCCGGTGGTCGTCCACCAGCACGACCCGGACGTGCCGCTCGGCCCCCGTCGCGCCCTCCGTGCCGCCACCGCCTCCGGTGCCCGTCACGCCTTCGGTCATGTCGCGACCCTCTCCATCTCAAGTTCCACTTCGGTGCCCCCGTCCGGCGCGGAGCGCAGCCGCGCCGTGCCGCCGTTGCGCTGCATTCTGCCGATGATCGACTCGCGTACGCCCATCCGGTCGTCCGGCACCGCGTCCAGATCGAAGCCCGGGCCCCGGTCCCGCACGGACACGAAGACCGTACGCCCCTCCACTTCGGCGAAGACCTGCACGGCACCGCCCTCGCCACCGTACTTGGCCGCGTTGACCATCGCCTCGCGCGCGGCCTGCATCTGCGCCACCAGCCGGTCGTCCAGCGGGCAGTCGCCGACGCACACCACCTCGACGGGCACGCCGTGGTAGTCCTCGACCTCCGCCGCAGTGCTCTTGACCGCGTCCGCGAGCGTCGCCGGCTCGTCGGCCTCCTCCTTCCCCCGGCCCTCGGGCCGGTTCAGCCAGGCGCGCAGCTCGCGCTCCTGGGCCCGGGCCAGCCGGGTGACCTCGCGCGCGTCCTCGGCGTTGCGCTGGATCAGGGTGAGCGTGTGCAGTACCGAGTCGTGCACGTGGGCGGCGACCTCCGCGCGCTCCTGGGCCCGGATGCGCATCAACCGCTCCTCGGACAGGTCCTGAGCCATGCGCACCAGGTACGGCCCCGCGAGCAGGGCTATGCCCACGAGGACGGCGAGCGCCGCCTGGAGCACGGCGCCCAGGTGTCGGGCCGAGCCCTGCATCACGACGATGCCCGTCACGCCGGCGCTGACCAACACGACGCCCGCCGCGCCGCGCGCGATCGGCAGCAGCCGCTTGCGGCGGCTGAGCTCCACCCACTGCGCCCGCCGCGCGTTGTCAGCCTGCCGCCACACCAGCGCCACGCCCGCGCCGATCAGCAGCAGCGGCCAGACGTAGGCGTTGGCCCGGCCGAGTTGGAAGCTGCTGACGAAGATGGCCATCCCCGCCACGACCGCGATCAGGGCGAATATCTGGCCCTTGTCCGGCTTACGGGCCAGCAGCCTGCGCTTGCCGTCCCGGCCCGTGACTGCCGCGGGTCGCGGGGCCTCCACGCCACCGACGCCGAGCGGCACCACGAACCAGAACAGGGCGTAGAGCAGGACGCCGAACCCCTCGGCCATGAGGAGCGCGAGGAACACGATGCGGACCCAGGAGACCGGCAGCCCGAGGTGGCCGGCCAGGCCCCGGGCGACGCCACCCAGCATCCGGCCCTCGGCGCTGCGGTACAGCTTGCGCAGGGGCGGCTCGGTGGGGGGCGCTGCGGTGGTCATGTCCTGATCGTCACACGAGCACCGAGTCCCGGACATCAGGGGCTGACCCTGATCCCGTACACCGGAACCCGGAGGCTCACCTAGGGGCGCTCGTCAGGGCCTCCCGCGCGCCCCCTCCGACCTGCACCGATCGGGACCCGCCCAGACCGCCGCCGGGCCGCCACAGCCCGCCCACCGGGGACCAGCGACCGTCCACCGCCGACCCTCGGCCGCCCGCCGGCGCCCAGCGACCAGCGACCAGCGACCAGCGACCAGCGACCAGCGACCAGCGACCAGCCAAACAATAGGGACGGCGACGACGGCGACGGTCAGGAGCCGGTGCCGGCCGCCGTGCCCTGTGCCCTCTTGACGTCGTCGGCCGTGTGGAAGCTGTCCTTGATGACGTCGAAGATGGGCCGGTATTCCGACCACTGCTCGCTCGGCCCCGACACGTAGATGGCGTACTCCTCCTTGCCCACCTCGCCGAAGCCGAGATCGATGCCGCGGAACTCCCTGGCCTTGCCACGGAAGGAGAACTCCCAGATGGCGGCGGGGTCGCCGCGGAACGTCGTGCGCTGCATGCGCAGCCGCTTGAGCGTGGGCTCGCGCTCGCGCCACTGCGCCTCGATGTCCTCGAAGTGCTCCAGGTGGTCGGAGCTGGCGAAGTCCAGCACGTTGATCTTGATGCCGACCTTGCCGGTGGGGTCCACGTAGTCGACCTGCTCGCCGGTGCCCGACTTGCGCGTCCAACCGTCCGGAACCGGGAACGAGACGCCCAGGTCCTTCTCGTGCACCAAGTGGTAACCGGCCGGCACCGGGGACGGCTTGGGCTTCGGCGCGCCGGGCTTCGCCGGGACCGCTCCGTCGCTGCCGGGCCGCTGCGACGCGCTCTGCCGCGCGCTGGTCCGCGCGCCGCCGTCGTCCTTGTCGCTCGACGCCAGATAGACGACCACGGCACCGGCGCCGGACGCGATCAGCCCCACGGCCACCGCGCCCCACAGCGTCGCCCGCCCACGCCGCCGCCCGCCCGCACCACCCGCCCCGTCCGGCACGCCGATCGAGGTGGGCGCGGTGTGCGAGGGCGAGCTGCCCGCCGACGCGTGACCGGTGTGTGGGTGCGCGCCCGGCGCCTGCCCTACCGACGCGTGACCTACGGGCGTGGAACGGCTCTGCGCGTGTGGGTGAGGCTGCTGCGGGGGCGTCGCGTGCTGGAGGGACTGCACGGGCTGATGCGACTGTCGCGGTTGCTGCGACTGACTGGCTTGGGGCGGCTGATTCGGCTGGTGGGACTGCTGCGGCTGGTGTGCCTGAGGCGGCCGGTTCGACTGCCGTGTTTGCCGTAGTTGCTGGGTCTGTTGGGGCTGGTTCGGCTGCTGCGGTGTGTCGGTCGACTGGCGATCGGCCCGCACGCGGGTGGGAACGGTACCGACGTCCGAGTGCGGCCCGCCCGGGTTGGGCGTGTGGGGGTGGGCCGGATCGGGGGTGGTGTCACGTGAGGGGTGCGCGGTGGTGCCCGACGTCGCCCCGGAGGCCGTGTTCGCGGTGCCGGCCGGTGCCGTCCCGGGGGTCGGTGCCGGCTCGGTGGCCGCCACGTCGCCGTTGATCCGGGTCGGTGCCGTGGCCGGCGTGGGATTCACTGTGGTGTCTGGGACGGCTGGTACCACGGCGTCAGGTGTGGCGCGCGCGGCCGCGTCAGGTGTGCTGCGTGCGGCCGCGTCGGGTGTGGCGCGCGCGGCGTCCCGTTCGGGCAGCAGCGACGACCGCATCAGCTCCGTCTCGGCCTCGGCGGCGGCGGCCCGCAGCGTCCACTCCACCGTCTCCGCCGACGGCCGCGCGTCCGGGTCCTTGTCGAGCAGGGCCTCGACGAGCGGCGCGAGGACGCCGGCGTGGCGCAGCGGCGGCAGCTCGTCCACGGCGATCGCGTACGCCGTCTCGAACGCGGTGTCCTTACGGAACGGAGGCCGCCCCTCCACCGCCTGGTAGAGCGTCGCGCCCAGCGCCCACAGGTCGGACGCGGGGCCCGGCTTGCCGCCCTTGACGCGCTCGGGGGCCACGTAGTCGATGGAGCCGACGAGTTCGCCGGTCTTGGTCAGGGTCGAGGTGCCGGAGGCGACGGCTATGCCGAAGTCGGTGAGCACCACCCGGCCGTCGCCGAGCGGGCCGTGGCCCACGGCGCGGTGTCCGCCGCTGGCCGCGCGGTCGCCGGGATCACCGTCGGTGTGGTGGCCGGGGCCGTGGCTGCCGCCGGTGCCCAGGAGTACGTTGCCCGGCTTGACGTCCCGGTGCAGCACGCCCGCCGCGTGCGCGGCCCGCAGGGCGGCGATCATGCCGCGGCCGATCCTGGCGGCCTCCTCGGGCTCGATGCGTCCCTTGCGCTTGAGCACGTCGGCGAGGGTCGTGGAGGGCACGTACTCCATCACGATGCACGGCACGCCGCGGTCGTCCACGACGTCGTGCACCACGACCACGTTGGGATGGGCGATGCGCGCGGCGCTCTGCGCCTCGCGCCGCGTCCGCTCGTACAGCGTGGCCAGCTCGTCGTCGGCCAGGTGCGGTGAGATGTGCAACTGCTTGATGGCGACCTGACGGCCCAGCAGTTCGTCGGCGGCTCTCCACACGGTGCCCATGCCGCCCCGGCCGATCCGCTCCACCAGCCGGTACCGCTTGGCGACCAACCGCCCCTCGTCCGACACCGCACACCCCTCTACTTCCCCCGGCACCGTTCGAACGGCCACGATAGCCGCCTCTTTGCCGTACTCCCGCGTTGCGTCGCACGTCGTGCCCCCTGGGAGTGCTCCCCAGGCTGCGGGAAACAACGCGGAATCGAGCTTTCCGCCTCGCTCGGGTCGCCTCTCGACCTCCGCGCCCCCATCGATCGACGGGGGCGCGCGACCCATCCGAGCGCCCCTTGGGGGTGGCTCGGGGGGATCTCAGGGAACGGCCAGGGTCATGGCGGCTGCCATCTGGCGAGCCGGGTTGACACCATGGACTCATGACCGATGCACCCACCGCCGAGGACGGCGCCGCGAGCTCCCCGGCGACGCCCGGCGGCGCCACGGCCACCGAGCCAGGGCCGCCCGCGCGCGAGCCGCTGCGGCGCAGCCGTGAGCACAAGGTGATCTCGGGCGTGTGCGGGGGCCTCGGCCGGTACTGCGACCTGGACCCGGTCATCTTCCGCGTGGTCCTCGCCGTGCTCGGCGCGGCGGGCGGCCTCGGCCTGGTCGCGTACGGCTTCGCCTGGCTGCTCATCCCGAGCTACGGGGAGGATGAGAACGAGGGCCGGCGGCTGCTGTCCGGCCGCGTCGAGGGCCCGGCGCTGACCGCCGTGTTGGCCGCCCTGGTCGGGTGCGGACTGTTCCTGTCGATGCTCAACAACGGCAGCGTCGTGGGCTTCGCGATGATGGTCTCGCTGGCCGCGGCCGGCGCGGGGTACTGGTCGCGGCACCGGCGACACGCGGAGGGTGACGGCCCGGTGGACCCGGCGACGGCGCAGGCGGTCGCCGACGCGCCGCCCGAGACACAGGCCCCGCCCGTGCCCGGCTCCCCGTCCTGGTGGCGCGACCCGATCGTCAAGGACGGCACGACGGGGCTGCCGGGCGCCACCCGCCCCGTGACGGTCACGGCCTACCTGTGGGGCCCCGACGACACCCCGTACGAGCGGCGCGCGGGCTCCTCCGCCAGCCCGCCGCCCGCCCCACGCGGCGAGGGGATCGGCGGCCGGACGTTCCTGCTGGCCACGTGCGCCGCCGTGATCGGTGCCAGCACCACCTGGAGCACCAAGCCACTCGGCACCAGCCTGGAGATAGGGCTGGCGTGCGCGCTGGCGGTGTTCGGCGTCGGGCTCGCCGTCAGCAGCCTGTACGGGCGCACCAGCGGCGGCACGATGGTCTCCGTGGTGCTGACGGCCGCGCTGCTCGCGGGCGCCGCGGCGCTGCCGAAGTCGGTGACCGCCGACTGGCGCGAGCGCACCTGGCAGGCCACCGAGCCGGCCGGGCTGCGCGATCGGTACGAGCTGGGCACGGGGTACGCCAAGCTCGACCTGACCAAGCTGCGCCCGGGCCGCGGCCGTACGCTCGGCACGCACGCCTCGGTCGGCGCGGGCAAGTTGCGGGTCACGGTGCCCGCCGACGTGCAGCTGCGGCTCACGGTGGCGGTGGGCTTCGGCGACATCCAACTCCCGGGCGAGCGCGGGGACGACGTGGACGTGGCGCCCCGACGCTCGCGCGAGGTGACGATCCAGCCGCAGGCCGGCGGCAAGCCGCTGCCGGCGGCGAAGACACGCGGCACGCTGGTGCTCGATCTCGACGTGGGCGTGGGACAGGTGGCGGTGGTACGGCCATGAAACGGCACACCTTCGAACCAGGCCGACTCATCGCCGGCACCACGGCGCTCGCGGTCGGCGTCGGGTACGCGTTGGACGCCGCCGGCACCTGGGACCCGCCGCCCTTCGCACTGCTGCCGGCGCTCGGTGTCGGGTTGGCGTTCGCGGCGCTCATCACCGCGGTGACCCACGCGATGCGCCGCCGCCGCAACCGCGCCCGGCGCGTCGAGGCCGCGGCGAGCACGCCGTCGCCCGAGGAACTCGCCATGGCCTGGCACCGCAGGGCACACGCCGCTGCCTACGCGCCCCGGTCGGACGGGGCGGAACGCGGCGCGAACGGTACGGACAGCACGGCGGAAGCAACGAACACAGCGAGGCCAGCGAGCACCGCGCGACCAGAGCCGACCCCCCGAGCCGCCGACACGAACCCCACCCACACGGACCGCCCGGTCGACCGCCCAGCGAACACCGGTCCCGCGAACACCGACTCCCCTAACACCGGCCCCGCGAAAACCGACGCCCCTAACGCCAGCCGCACGGACACGGCCTCCACCAGTCCCGACCTCACCACCACCCGTGCCGACATACGCCCGGACCTGAACCGGGACTCCGGACAGGGCCCCGACGGCGAGTAGGGCAGCCACCGGGCGGGCGGCCCCACCAGGCCGTCCAACGCCCCACCGCCCGGCCCGCCCGACACCCGGCCCCAGCCACCGTGCGGGCCGACACCGACCCCAACCACCCAACACCCGCCTACCCGCCCGCGCGCCCGCCGGTGACCGCTCCCCCACCACCCGCACCCACCCAACCCGGTCCGGCACACGCACCCGCGAAGCGGTCACCCCACGTGGGCGATGCGGGCATCCGATCCGAACGAAGCAGACACCCGAAGGAGGCGATGCGGGCACCCGCTGGACGCGAGACGGGCATCGCGCCCTGAGGTGAGCGGCTGATCCAAGCGGGGCTGGTGCGAGCGCGTGGCGGGCCGACGCGTGGCAGGCCGCAGCGGGCTGGGCCGGTTCGGGGGCTGCCAAGCGCTGGCCGGGGCGGGGCCGAGGCAGTGCAAAGCAGTGCAAGACAGGGCAGGGCAGTAGGAAGGAGCGGGTCAGTCGGCCGTGCCGGGCTTGGTGCCCCAGACGTAGACGCGGTCCTTGAGGTGTAGGAGGTCCCACAGCGTCGCCGCGTCCTTGACGGTCAGGTTCACGCAGCCGGCCGAGCCGCCGCCGTCGAAGAGGTCGCCGGGCCGGCCGTGCAGCGCCTGGCCTCCGTCGAAGAACTGGGCGTACGGCATGGGGGCGTTGGCGTAGAGGGTGGAGACGTGGTCCTTGCTGCGGGAGTAGATCGTGTGCCAGCCCGGCCGGGTCTCCTGGGCGTCCCGGCCGGTGCGGATCGGCACGGGTCCGAAGTCCAGCCGGTCGCCGGTCTGCACCCAGAGCAACTGTCGGTCCATGTCAACGCAGGTGACGCGGAAGGAGCGAACCGGGCAGTGACCAGAGGCATTCGGGCGGTGCGCGGCCTGCACCGCGACAAGCGTGCGATACGTGCCGAGGTCGGCATAGCCGTCCGTGCGCGCGGTGCCGTGCTTGGCCTGGAAAGCGCGGATGGCCCGGCAGTCCGCGGCTGACTGTCGGCCGTCGACGGGCCGACCCAGGTGCTTCTCCAGCGGGCGCTGATAGGGCCCGCTGGGCGCGGTGCACGCGGCGCCGTCGGCGTCAGCGTGGGCCGTGGCAGCGGAGGCAGGTGCGGCGCCGGCCAGCGCCGTCGCCGCACAGAGGAGTGCCGTGGCCGCGAGAGCGGCCACGGCACGGGGGAGACGGACAGGGCGCACGTCACAACCTCCTGGGAGAACGTTCCGGGGCCCTGTCAGTGCATCACCGGGCCGGTTCGGCCGCCCAGTCATGGGCGGCCGAACCGGTGAGCGTCAGGAGCGCGAGTCGGCGTGCGGCTTGTGCTCGCCGCCCTTGCCGTGCTCGCCGCCCTTGTGGTTCTTGTCGTGCCGCTCGTTCTTGTTGGGGGTGCTGTGGTGGTCGTGACCGTGGTTCTTGTCGTCGTCGCGGCGGCCGTCCTTGCTGTGATGGCCGTCGTTGTGGTGGTTGTCGTTGTGGTGGCGGCCGTCCTTGCCGTGGTGGCCGTCGTTGTGGTGGCCGTCCTTGCCGTGGTCGCCGCCGTTGTGGTGGCAGCTCTTGCCGTGGTGGTGACCGTTGTTGTGGTGGTGGCAGTTCTTGCCGTGGTTGCCGTGGTTGCCGTGGTTGCCGTGGTGGCAGTTCCGGCCGTGCTCGCCGTGGTTGCCGTGGTCACAGCACCCGCAGTGGCAGTCGCACGGGGGCTGCGGCTTGCAGTCCTTGCCCTTGCACGGCTCGCCGCGCTTGTTGGACAGTTCCACGGTGACGCCCTCGGAGCTGTTCTCCTTCGTCACCTCGTACGGGCCGGAGACGGGGTTGTCCGGCAGTTCGTACCCCTCGGGGACGGCCGTCTCGCGGAGGTAGTACTCCCCGACCGGAAGGTCCTCGAAGGTGCAGACGCCGGCCTTGTCGGTCGAACATCCGCGGTCCTGACGGGTGTCGGGGTTGTCGCCCCTGACCTGCAGGCCCTCGACGCCGTTGGTCTCCCGCCACAGCTCGAAGACGGCGCCCGCGAGCGGCTTCCCGTGCTTGGCGTCCTTCTTCAGCAGCTTGATGGAGCCCTTGCCGGGAGGCGTGACCTCGCGGGTGTTCTCGGCCTCGACCCGGACGCCGGCGCCGGCGTTCTCCTCCGTCAGCGTCAGCGGACCGAAGACCGGGTCGGCCGGCAGCTCGTAGCCGTCGGGGGCCTCGTTCTCGACCCAGTAGTACGTGTCGAGGTTGGTGGTGTCGGCGCACACCCCGCTGGCCGGGGTGGTGCAGGTGGAGACCCGGGTGTCCGGGTCGGCACCGGTGGTCTGCAACCCCTCGGTGCCATTGCTCTCACGCCACAACGTGAACTCCGCACCCGCCAGCACGTCACCGGTCTCAGCGTCCCTCTTGATGACGCTCACCTCACCGGTGGTGGGCTCCGGCTCGGACGAGCGGTGGTTCGCCGCCTCGATCCGCGCCCCGGTGTCGGCGTTGTCCGCGGTCAGCGTGAGCGGACCGAAGACGTTCGGGTCGGGCAGGTCGTACCCGTCGGGAGCAGCGGTCTCCTCCCAGTAGTACGTACCGAGTTCAGTGGTGTCGGCACACACACCACTGGCAGGCGTCGTGCAGTCCGAAACCCGCGTGTCCGGATCGGCCCCACCCGTCTGCAGCCCAGGCGTACCGTTCGACTCACGCCACAGCACGAACTCGGCACCAGCAAGCGGGTCACCCGACCCCGAGTCGGTCTTGATGACACTGACCTCGCCGGTCGTCGGCTCCGGCTCGGACGAGGGAGTGTTCTCGGCCTCGGCCCGTACGCCGGCGCCGGCGTTCTCCTCCGTCAGCGTCAGCGGCCCGAAGACCGGGTCGGCCGGGAGGTCGTAGCCGTCGGGGGCCTCGTCTTCCACCCAGTAGTACGTGCCGAGACCCGTGGTGTCGGCACAGACACCGCTGGCCGGGGTGGTGCAGGTGGAGACCCGGGTGTCCGGGTCGGCACCGGTGGTCTGCAACCCCTCGGTGCCATTGCTCTCACGCCACAGCGTGAACTCAGCGCCCGCCAGCGTGTCACCCGTCGCCGCGTCCGTCTTGATGACGCTGACCTCGCCGGTCGTCGGCTCCGGCTCGGACGAAGCGGTGTTGGACGCCTCGATCCGTACACCGGTGTCGGCGTTGTCCGCGGTCAGCGTGAGCGGACCGAAGACGTTCGGGTCGGGCAGGTCGTACCCGTCGGGAGCAGCGGTCTCCTCCCAGTAGTACGTACCGAGTTCAGTGGTGTCGGCACACACACCACTGGCAGGCGTCGTGCAGTCCGAAACCCGCGTGTCCGGGTCGGCCCCACCCGTCTGCAACCCAGGCGTACCGTTCGACTCACGCCACAGCACGAACTCGGCACCGGCGAGCGGGTCACCCGACCCCGAGTCGGTCTTGATGACACTGACCTCGCCGGTCGTCGGCTCCGGCTCGGACGAGGCGGTGTTCGACGCCTCGACGCGTACGCCGGCGCCGGCGTTCTCCTCGGTCAGCGTCAGCGGTCCGAAGACCGGGTCGGCAGGCAGGTCGTAACCGCCGGGTGCGGCCGTCTCCTCCCAGTAGTACGTGCCGAGTCCGGTCGTCTCGGCGCACTCGCCGCTGGCCGGCGTCGTGCACTCCGAAACCCGGGTGTCCGGGTCGTCGCCGGTGGTCTGGAGCCCGGCCACGCCGTTGCTCTCACGCCACAGCACGAACTCCGCACCCGCCAACGGACCACCGGTCTCCGCGTCCGTCTTGATCACACTGACATCACCGGTCACCGGCGGCTCGGGCGAATCCGTGTTCTCCGCCACGACCCGCACACCCGTGTCAGCGTTGTCCTCCGTCAACGTCAACGGACCAAACACCGGGTCGGCGGGCAACTCGTAACCATCCGGAGCCGCCGTCTCCTCCCAGTAGTACGTCCCCAGGCTGGTGGTGTCCGCGCACACGCCAGTGGCGGGAGTCGTACACGTGGAAACCCGGGTGTCAGGGTCGTCGCCCTCGGTCTGCAACCCCTCGGTGCCGTTCGTCTCACGCCACAGCGTGAACTCCGCGCCGGCCAACGCGTCACCCGTCGCCGCGTCCGTCTTCAGGACACTGACCTCACCGGTCGTCGGCGGCACCGGGGTGGAGCTGTTCGCGGCCTCGACCCGTACGCCTTCGGCGGCGTTCTCCTCGGTCAGCGTGAGCGGGCCGAACACGCTCGGGGTGGGCAGGTCGTACCCCGGGGGTGCCGAGGTCTCTTCCCAGTAGTAGGTGCCGAGTCCGGTCGTCTCGGCACACTCGCCGCTGGCCGGCGTCGTGCACTCCGAAACCCGGGTGTCCGGGTCGTCACCGGTGGTCTGGAGCCCGGCCACGCCGTTGCTCTCACGCCACAGCACGAACTCCGCACCCGCCAACGGACCACCGGTTGCCGTATCGGTCTTCAACACACTGACATCACCGGTCACCGGCGGCTCGGGCGAATCCGTGTTCTCCGCCACAACCCGCACACCCGTATCAGCGTTGTCCTCCGTCAACGTCAACGGACCAAACACCGGGTCGGCCGGCAACTCGTAACCATCCGGAGCCGCCGTCTCCTCCCAGTAGTACGTCCCCAGGCTGGTGGTGTCCGCGCAGACACCGCTGGCCGGGGTGGTGCAGGTGGAGACCCGGGTGTCCGGGTCGGCTCCGGTGGTCTGCAACCCCTCGGTACCGTTGCTCTCACGCCACAGCGTGAACTCCGCACCCGCCAACGCGTCACCCGTCGCCGCGTCCGTCTTCAGGACACTGACCTCACCGGTCGTCGGCGGCTCGGGGCCGGTACCGCAGTCCGGCAGGTCACCGTCGAACGGGTACGCGTGGAACTCCTGGCCGCCGCCACCGGTCGCCGCGCTCGTGTGGGTCAGCGAGCCGGTGGTGAACATGCGTCCGTTGATGCCGGGGAGCGTCACCGTGGTCGTCGACGACTGCTCGCCGACCAGGACGCTGCCCTGGAACTGGCCGCTGCCGGCCAGGTCCACCGACGTGGCGTCGGGGAAGTTCCACAGCAGCCGCTCGCGGTAGGCGTTCAGCGGGTCGTCGTCGGTGATGCCACCGCTGTAGGTGTTGATGGTGCGGTCGGCGCCGACGATGTTGACGAGGATCGTGGCGTCGGCCGGGATGCCCGCGAAGGCGATGCCCTGGGCGCCGCCGCCCGCCCCCACCATGTCGAAGTCCACGTTGAACACCTGGAGCGAGGAGGTGCCGTCGCCGGTGAACAGCGTCTGGTAGCCCTGGTTGACCGCCGTGCCCGTGGCGGGCCTCGGCGCTCCGTCCACTCGCGCGTAGCAGCGGCTGGCCGCCGTGAGCTCGTCCCGCAGGGCGGTGTACGGCGCGACCGCGTCACTGTCCTGGATGGTCGTGCCCCGGACGGTGCCGGTGAGCGTCCCGGCGTACCGGACGATGCCGTCCTCACCGACGACGCCGCCGGTCGTGTCCAGTACCTGCCCGGGCGCGATGGTCACGTCACCG
Organism: Streptomyces sp. 71268; assembly: GCF_029392895.1. Lineage (NCBI taxonomy): Bacteria > Bacillati > Actinomycetota > Actinomycetes > Kitasatosporales > Streptomycetaceae > Streptomyces > Streptomyces sp. 71268. Next base: position 5,133,753 of record NZ_CP114200.1, on the reverse strand, counting down.
CCGGTGCTCAGGAAGTCCGAGCCGTCCGGCGGCGGGACACGCGAGCCGACCCCGACGATGCCGAGGTTGTAGAGGCCGCCGGCGGCGGTGTCCTTGTTCTGGTCGAAGTTGTCGAGCACGACCACGCGACCCTCGGCCTCGGCCGCCCGGCCGCGCACCAGGAAGTCGTCGCCGACGAAGATGTTGATCGCGTCGTCCCGACCGTGGAAGGCGTCGTTGTTGATCGGCGGGAACGGGTCGGGACAGGACCCCGGCACGCACGGGCCGAGGCCGCCCGGCAGGGGCGCGGCCGCCGCTGGCGGTGCGCTCAACCCGAACGTCAGGATGGGCACGGCCGTGGCGACCACGGCACATGCAACGCCGGCGGCGCCGGCGCGTGATCGGAGCGCGGCTAGGCGCTCGGAGATGGGTCTCATGCGCCGCATCGTGCGTAGCCGCGCGAGGTGCGGCGGTCAGTGACACGGACGCTTGCGCCGGTCACCTGGTCGATCCCACCCATACGGGCTGATTAACGTCAGGCGTGCTTAGGCCGTTCGTGACCCGTTGACCGCACGTGTGCGCCCCGGGGCGCACACACGCGTACGGGGCCCGTCACGGGCGGCCGGCCACCGCGCCGACGCGCCGTCGACCCCGCCCGCCAGCGCCCCGCACCCGCCCCGGGCCGACCCCGCCGCACCGGCGCGGGCCACCCGCGCCACCCGCCCGACGGCGCCGCGCCACGGCGGGCCCGCGATGGTACGAGCGGGGCCCGGCGCCCGCGCGGCGAGCCTCCGCCCCTGCCGGGTCCGCGTGGCGAGGTGGAGCGAGCCGTGGTAGGCCGTGGTACGCCCTCGGACCGGCCCGGAGCGACGGCCGGCCGGAGGCGGCCACGACCTCGTCCGCCCGAGGCTGGGCAGGCCGGAGGCGGCCACGGCCAGCCCGCCCGGGGCCCGTAACGGCCGCACGCCCGGCAGCTCGTAACAGAGACACGCGACAGCGACCAGACTCGACCGGAAGGCCGGAAGGCCGGAAGGCCGGAAGGCCGGAAGGCCGGAAGGCCGGAAGGCCGGAAGGCCGGAAGGCCGCGACCGGCACCGGGACCGGTAGCGTCCGAACCCGTGCCGGTCAGCCGAAGACGCGGCCGCCGCGGCGCCAGCGACCGCCTCGGCGGCGCCAGTGGTTGCCGGCGAGCGCGGCGTCCACGGACAGGTACGGGGCGCCCGCCAGGACCAGCGGCAACCAGGCCATCAGATAGGCCAGGTCGTTGCCGTAGTAGTACGGCTCCGTCGACCAGCTCACGGTCAGCCACAGGCTCAGCGAGATCAGCGCCCCGCCGACCGCCGCCAGCCGGGCCAGCACGCCGAACAGCGTGCCGAGGCCGACCGCGAGTTCGCCGCAGGCGATGGCGTAGCCGAAGCCGGTGGGTGCCTTCAGCGCCAGGTCGACCAGGTCCGGGAAGGCCGCGGACGGGCGCGCGAAGCGCATCGTCTCGCCGATCGAGCCCGGCCCGCTGTCGGACAGGAACGACGCGTCGGTCAGCTTGTCGAGGCCGGCGTAGACGAAGGTCACGCCCAGGAAGACGCGTAGCGGCAGCAGGGCGTACGGGGCGAGCGCGGAGCGCCAGCCGTGCCGTCGCCCGCCGGGCGGACCGCCGGTCGCGCCGCCGCCTGCCGTCCACCGTCCCTGGGTCATGGCCTCGCCTCTCGGTCTCCGGGCCCCCAGTGTCCCCGCGGGGCCGGCCGCGCGCCTGTGCTGGCGCGCGCCGCGCCGCCGCCCGGCGCGGCCCGGCCCGGCTGCACCTCGGTCCGGCGCGCGTCAGTCCAGGTCGCTGTGGCCGTCCAGGTTGTCCACGACCCGCCGCAGCAGGTTGATGAGCTGGACGTACTCGGCGTCCGAGAAGCCGGCGCGGATCCGGTCCAGCGTCCGCGGCACGCGCTCCCACAGCGTGGCGAGCGCGGCGGACCCCTCCTCCGTCAGCCGCAGCCGCTGGTCCCGCCCCTCGACGAGCCAGCCGCGCCCGGTGAGGTCGTCGGCGACCGAGTCCGTGACGGACGAGTCCACGTGGTGTCGCAGCCCCGCGGGCAGCTCGGCGCGCGTCAGCCCGTCGTCGGAGCGGTTGATCAGGTTCAGCACCCACCACTGCGGCTGCCGGATGCCCAGGGTGCCCAGGGTGTCGTTGATGCTGCCGACGACGAGTTCCTGGGCGACGCCGGTCCAGTAGCCGACCGGCTGTCGCAGCAGTTCCTCGTCCGAGTACGTCTTGAGCACGGTCCCTCTCCTCACGGTCGGGGCCACCTCGCACGGACCGCCGCGAAGGCGGTCGCCCCGCGACAGCGGGTTCGGGAACACGTGGTGACCTGCGCTGTCGTACGCATCCGCGAAGCGGTGCGGTCTCCCGACGACGAGATCACCGTAAAAGTTGAACCATTATTCAAGTCAACCGCCCGGAGCCGGCCCCCGGCCCCGGCCAACCCGGCCACTCCGCCCCGCCCCGGCCGGACCGACCGACCCCGCACGGGCCCACCCCGACCGCCCCGGCCCGACCCGCCCGGCCGAGATCGCGCGCACCACCACGAACGGCCGCGCCGCCCCCGGGGAATCGGGGGCGGCGCGGCCGTTACGCGACGTGCGGTGAGGCGGGAGGGGCTACTCCCACTCGATGGTGCCGGGGGGCTTGCTGGTGATGTCCAGGACCACCCGGTTGACCTCGTCGACCTCGTTGGTGATGCGGGTGGAGATGCGCGAGAGCACGTCGTACGGAAGGCGCGACCAGTCCGCCGTCATCGCGTCCTCGGAGGAGACCGGGCGCAGCACGATCGGGTGGCCGTAGGTGCGGCCGTCGCCCTGCACGCCGACCGAGCGGACGTCGGCGAGCAGCACCACGGGGCACTGCCAGATGTCGCGGTCGAGGCCGGCCGCGGTCAGCTCCTCGCGGGCGATGGCGTCGGCCTCGCGCAGCAGGTCGAGCCGGTCCTTGGTGACCTCGCCGACGATGCGGATGCCGAGCCCGGGGCCCGGGAAGGGCTGCCGCTGGACGATCTCCTCGGGCAGGCCCAGCTCCTGGCCGACCATCCGGACCTCGTCCTTGAACAGCTTGCGCAGCGGCTCGACCAGCTCGAACTCGATGTCGTCGGGGAGGCCGCCGACGTTGTGGTGCGACTTGATGTTGGCGGTACCGGTGCCGCCGCCGGACTCGACGACGTCGGGGTACAGGGTGCCCTGCACCAGGAAGGCGACGTCCTCGCCGGCCTCGCCCGCCTCGGCGACCAGCTCGGCCTGGGCCTGCTCGAAGACCCGGATGAACTCCCGGCCGATGATCTTGCGCTTCTGCTCCGGATCGGACACGCCGGCCAGCGCGGTCAGGAACCGCTCCTCGGCGTCGACCACCTTGAGCTGCACGCCGGTGGCGGCCACGAAGTCCTTCTCGACCTGCTCGGACTCGCCCTTGCGCATCAGGCCGTGGTCCACGTAGACGCAGGTGAGCTGCGAGCCGATGGCCTTCTGCACCAGCGCGGCGGCCACGGCCGAGTCCACGCCGCCGGAGAGCCCGCAGATCGCGCGCTTGCTGCCGACCTGCTCGCGGATGGCCGCGACGGCCTCCTCGACCACGTTCTTCGTGGTCCAGGTGGGCTCGATGCCGGCGCCCCGGTACAGGAAGTGCTCCAGCACCTGCTGGCCGTGCGTGGTGTGCATGACCTCGGGGTGGTACTGCACGCCGTAGAGCTTCCGCTCGTCGTTCTCGAAGGCGGCGACCGGGACCACGTCGGTGGAGGCGGTGACGGTGAAGCCCTCGGGCGCGGCGGAGCACGCGTCGCCGTGCGACATCCACACGGTCTGCTGGTCCGGGGTGCCCTCGAAGAGGGTGGAGCCGGACTTGGCGACCGCCAGCGGTGTCCGCCCGTACTCCCTGGCACCGTTGTCGTCGACGGTGCCGCCCAGCGACTCGGCCATCAGCTGGAACCCGTAGCACATGCCGAACACCGGGACCCCGGCCTCGAACAGGGAGCGGTCGACGCGCGGCGCGCCCTCCTCGTACACCGACGAGGGACCGCCGGAGAGGATTATCGCCCGCGGGTTCTTGGCAAGCATCTCGGCCACCGGCATGGTGGACGGCACGATCTCGCTGTACACCCGCGCCTCGCGCACGCGACGGGCGATGAGCTGTGCGTACTGCGCGCCGAAGTCGACGACGAGGACGGGGTCCGGCTCGTGCGCTTCGGTGGCGGAGGGAGTCGCTGATGGCACTGGGGCGGCCTTCCGGCGGTGGTACGGGGGGTTGGACTTTCTATCCTAACGGGCCCATACTCTGCTCCATGTCCAAGCACGTGACCTTCGTCTTTACCTATGGCACCGGCCCGTCCGGCTGCCATGGTCGTGCTGCTTGATCACTTAAGCGACTTCCCAGGCGCCCCGGGCCAGCCAAGGCCCGGGGCGTCCTGCGTTGTGCCGGGTCTGTGGTCGGCCGGGGGCCGGTAACCCCAGGACCAGGAGAGACCCATGAGCACCGCCAACGCCGCGACCCCCGCCCCCCTCGCCCCGTCGGCCGCCCCGCCCGCCGGCCCGGCCCGCCCGGCCGCCGCGACCGGGTCCGCCGCCACCGACAGCCCCCGGCCCGCGGCGACCGCCGTCGCGGAACCCGTCGCCCCACGGCCCGCCCGTCCCTCCGACGCCGAGTCCACCGGGGCCCGCACGGACGCCGCGGCGGGTGCCATCCACGACGCCCGGCGGCGCATCGACGACCTGGACGGCCGGATCATCGGTCTCGTCCAGGAGCGCGCCGCCGTCTCGGCCGCCATCCAGCGCGAGCGGATCGGGTCGGGCGGGCGCCGCGTGAACCTCGCCCGCGAGCTGGAGATCCTGAACCACTACCGCGACCAGCTCGGCAAGCCCGGCACGGCCCTGGCCATGACCCTCCTCGAACTGTGCCGGGGCCGCGCCTGAGCCGACGCCGGCCGGCGGCCGGCGGCCCGGCTCGCCCCGACTTGACCTGGCCCGCCCCGCCCCGGCGTACGCGGCGCAGGGAGCGGGGCACGGACGGCGCGGCCCGGCGACCCCGGCGGTCGGGCTGGCCCGGCCACCCCGGCCACCCCGGCGACCGGCCAGGCGCGTGGGGGCGTACGCCAATACCCCGGCGGGCCCGTACGGCGCGCTCGGGTCGCGGTCGTGCGCCGGAGCGTCGGCGAGGGCGCGACAGGGCGTGCCGGGTGTCGGGAAGGGTGCTCAGCGGGCGATTTGCGGCGTGTGCGGAATCGTTTGGTCGCCCGGCACGCCGAGCCGTCACCCGTACGGCGCGTGACCGGCTCGCGCGACCTGTCGTTGGGCCACGTGTCCGCGCCAGCCAGGAGCGGCCCCATTCCACGCGTGGCTTCCGTACCTGTTCATCGGGCGCCCAACAGCGGCAGGACGGATACCCGAAGCGATGAGACGCGCTCCCCGTGGTGACGCAAACGGAGCACGTCGTGGGACCTCGCTTCGGTCAGGCGACCGGACGGCAGGGGACAGCAGCCCGGTCGCCACACCAACGGTCGGCCCTGGGGACGCCCGGGGCCGACCGCATCCGGTCGAAACGGTTGCGCCGGATGTGGCATATCCACCACGATGCAAAGCGAGGCCCCCGCACCGCACCACCCGCCTTCCGGGTGGCGCTCCCGCCCTCGACGGCCCGACCAGCCGCGACGGGTAGACCCGCGACCGGTGCGCGCGGGCCGCGACACCGATACCTTCCGGGCCAGCGGCGCGATCCCCCGGCGCCGCCTCTCAGCACCGGCGCTGCCCTGACGCCGTTGCTGACCGCCGAGAGCCCCGTGGACGCCATCCCCCCGCGGCGTCCGCGGGGCTCTCGCACATCGACGCCCGCCCGCACCTCGCCCCGCAGCCTGGGTGGGTGCCCCCAATTCGCCGTAAAGCAGAGGCAGTTGACCTCCTTCGGGCCGCTCGCGGTGCCGCCGGAGGCCGCGCCCGGAGCCCGTACCCACGAGCCGTACGCCGCCCGGCGGAGGGTGACACTCCGCCACGCGAGGCCGCCGGCCCGGGTCGCGCCCGTGAGCGGATCGCGCAGGTCATCGTGGGCGGGCCGGGTTTGCCAGTGAGCTAGATCACCGCGAGTTGTGATTATTCTGTGTGCAACCTTTGGCCAGTACTACTGGTCATGTACGTGCAAACGCACGGCCATGACGCGCCCCACCGCGACGGCCGACCCCGCGGACGCCGCTCCCTTGGCGGCTCCTTTGGACCCAGAAGAGGTCTTCATGAAGCTTCGCCGCACCCTCACGGCCGCCGCGGCCACGGCGGCCCTCCTGCCCGCGACGCTGCTCGCCGCGCCCGGTGCGTACGCCGAGGAGCCGACGACGCCGTCGCAGACGCCGACGGGCACGCCGACCCCGACCGGCGAGCCGACCGGGAACCCCACCGGCAACCCGACGGGCACCCCCACCGGGAACCCGACCGGCGAGCCCACGGGCAAGCCCACCGGCGACCCGACCGGCCAGCCCACCGGGAACCCGACGGGCGACCCGACCGGTACCCCCACCGGGAACCCGACCGGCGAGCCCACGGGCAAGCCCACCGGCGACCCGACCGGCCAGCCCACCGGCAAGCCGACCAGCACTCCCACCGACGGGCCGAGCCCGACGCCCACCGACTCCGAGCCGCCCGCGCCCTGCGAGGACAGCGACGAGTACGCGGAGGACCCCGACCTGAGCACCACGCTCGTCGGGCTGCCGTCCAAGGTCGTGGCCGGCAGCGGCTACCACGGCTTCACCTTCCGCGTGAAGAACACCTCGGACCGCGCCTTCCACCGCGTCGACCTCGGCATCCTGGCGGGCACCGCGCACGCCGAGCACCCGGAGGGCACGGGCAAGTACCTGACCCTCCAGTTCAAGAACCCGGACACCGGGGCCTGGGAGAGCATCTCCACCGACCAGGACGACGACGCCCACGGCTACGTCGGCTACACCTCGGTCAGGCCGCACGAGACGATCCGCCTCGACCTGCGGCTGAGCGTCGCCAAGGGCGCGCCCGACGGCTTCGGTTACGCCATCTCCATCGGCGCCTTCGCCGACGAGGAGGGCAACTGCGTCTACTCCAGCGGCGACTACTACGACTTCGAGGTCGTGAAGTCCGCCGCGCAGCTCCCGGGCGGCGACGAGTCGCAGGTGCCGGACGCCAAGCCGCAGGGCGGCAAGAAGCCGCTGCCGGTGTCGATCCCCAAGCGGCCGGTCGGCGACAAGGCGATCCACCCGGTCGGTGAGCTGGCCAACACCGGTTCGGACTCGAACCTGCCGACGATCGCGATGATCGGCGGCGTGGCGATGGTCGCCGGCGCCGGCGCCATCCTCGTCGTGCGCCGCCGCAAGGCCGGGGCGACGCCCGCGTAACACGGACACCTCACCGGGTACCACCACCTACCGCGCCGCCGGAGCGACACCGGCGGGCGGCCGAGCGGGGGCCGGGGCGGCTGGACCACCAACCAGCCGACCCGGCCCCCGCGCCTTGGGCCCCGGCGCGGGGCACGGCCCGGCGCGCGGTTACGCCTCGGCCATGGGTTCCGGCGCCCCGTCCGGGGCGGGCCGTGGCGGGATGGTCGGCACCGGCAGGAGGGACAGTTTCAGGGCGCCGAACGCGCCCTCGGGGACCGCCGGACGACGCGGGGCCACGGGCGCGACGCGCTGGTAGGGCTCGCCCTGGGCGGGGCGCGGGTCGGGCTCGCCCTTGTTGGGCCACAGCGACATCGCCCGCTCGGCCTGCGCCGTGATGGTCAGCGACGGGTTGACGCCCAGGTTGGCGGTGATCGCCGCGCCGTCCACGACGTGGATGCCGGGGTGGCCGAAGAGCCGGTGGTACGGATCGATCACACCGTGCTCGGCGCTGGTGCCGATCGGGCAGCCGCCGAGGAAGTGCGCCGTGAGCGGGGTGCCCATCAGCTCGCCGACGTTGGTGCCGGCGAAGCCGTTGATGGACTCCGCGACCAGCCGCGCCGCCTCCTCACCCTCCGGTATGCGGTCCGGGTTGGGCGCGCCGTGCCCCTGTCGCGCGGTGAGCAGGCCCTTGCCGAGGCCCTTGGCCTTGCGGTAGGTGGTCAGCGAGTTGTCGTGGGTCTGCATGACCAGGCCGATGATGGTCTTCTCGGACCAGCGCCGGTTGGACAGCGCGCGCCCCGCGAGCACCGGGTGGCGCAGGTTGGCCGCGAGGAAGCTGATCCAGTTGGGCACCCGCTCGCGGTGGGTGAACTGGAGGATGGACAGCGAGCCCATCGCGTTGGAGCCCTTGCCGTAGCGCACCGGCTCGATGTGCGTGGTGGCGTTGGGGTGGATGGACGAGGTGATGGCCACGCCCTTGGTGAAGTCGACCCGCCGCTCGCCGCTGATCTTCCGGTAGCGCCGGTCGGTGGTCTGCGAGCCGAGTATGGCCTCGGAGTTGGTACGGGTCAGCGAGCCGAGCCGGGGTGAGAGACGCGGCAACTCGCCCCGGTCGCGCATCGCGTGCAGCAGGGTCTGGCTGCCGTACGTGCCGGCGGCGACCACCACCTGGCGGGCGCGCAACGTCCTCGGGCGGGTGCCGCGGCGCCGGTCGGTGGGGACGGTGGCGACCCGGTAGCCGCCGTCGGGGTGTTCGCCCAGGCCCACGACGGTGGTCATGGGGTGGATGGTGGCCCCGGCGCGTTCGGCGAGGTGGAGGTAGTTCTCGTTCAGGGTGTTCTTGGCGCCGTGCCGGCAGCCGGTCATGCACTCGCCGCACTCGGTACAGGCCCGCCGCGCCGGGCCGACGCCGCCGAAGTACGGGTCGGGCACGGTCTCGCCGGGCGCGGCCCGCACGCCCTCGCCGGTGCCCTGGGGCGCGGCGTCGTCGCCGTCGCCGAAGAAGACGCCGACCGGGGCCATGTGGAAGGAGTCCCCCACGCCCATCTTCTCGGCCGCGTCCCTGAGGTGGACGTCGGAGGGGGTGAGCGTCTTGTTCAGACGTACCCCGAGCATGCGCCTGGCCTGGTCGTAGTACGGGCGCAACTCCTCCTGCCAGTCGGTGATGTGACCCCACTGGGCGTCCTGGAAGAAGGCGGGTGGCGGCACGTACAGCGTGTTGGCGTAGTTGAGCGAGCCGCCGCCGACGCCGGCGCCGGCCAGCACCATGACCTTGCCCAGGACGTGGATGCGCTGGATGCCGTAGAGGCCGAGCGCGGGCGCCCACAGGTAGTTGCGCACGTCCCAGGAGTTCTTGGGGAGTTCGGCGCGGGCGAAGCGGCGGCCGGCCTCCAGGACGCCGACCCGGTAGCCCTTCTCGCTCAGCCGCAGCGCGCTGACCGAGCCGCCGAAGCCGGAGCCGATGACGAGGACGTCGTAGTCGTAGGCGGCGTCGTCGTGCGCGGAGGTGGGGTCGGGGGCGGGGCCGGGCGCGGCGTGGGCGGGGCCGGGGGCGGAGCCGTTGTGGACAGAGTTGTCCCGTGACACTGGGGTACCTCCGTAGGAACGGGCGGCTCAGCGGAGCCGGATGGCCTTCATGGCGCGCAGGCCGCGGGTCATGAGCTGGGCGTACTGCTCGTGCGAGAGGCCGAAGGAGGGGGCGAGCGGGACCAGTCGCTGCTGGGCGACGGTCTGCGCCTCGGTGTACTTGAGGATGCCCTCGCTGCCGTGCCGGCGCCCGAGCCCGGAGTCGCCCATGCCGCCCATCGGCGCCTGGGCGCTGCCGTAGGCGGCGGCGTAGCTCTCGTTGACGTTGACGGTGCCTGCGCGCAGCTGGGCGGCGACGGCCCGGCCGCGGGCCCCGTCGCGCGTCCAGACGCTGGCGTTGAGCCCGTACGAGGTGGCGTTGGCCCGTGCGATGGCGTCGTCCTCGTCGGTGAACCGGTAGATCGACACGACCGGGCCGAAGGTCTCCTCCTCGCAGACGGCCATCTCCGGCAGCACGCCGTCCAGGATGGTCGGCTCGTAGAAGTAGGGGCCGATGTCGGGCCGCGCCCGCCCGCCCGTGACGACCTTGGCGCCCTGGGCGACGGCCTCGTCCACGTGCCGCCGCACGGTGGCCAGTTGGTGTTCGGAGACCAGCGAGCCCATGTCGGCGCCGTAGGCGAGGTCGCCGCCGAGCCGCATGGCGCGGGTGCGGGCCGCGAAGCGCTCCACGAACGCGTCGGCGACCGACTCGTGCACGAACAGCCGCTCGATGGAGATGCAGAGCTGGCCGGCCGAGGAGAACGAGCCGCGCACCGCGCCGGCGGCGGCCTTGTCGAGGTCGGCGTCGCGCAGGACGAGCATGGCGTTCTTGCCGCCGAGTTCGAGGGAGCAGCCCACCAGGCGGGCCGCCGCGCCCTGGGCGACCTCGCGGCCGGTGCGGGTGGAGCCGGTGAAGGAGACGAAGTCGGCGTGCTGGACGACGGCGGGCCCGATCACCGGTCCGTCGCCGAGCACCACCTGCCACACGCCCGCCGGCAGCCCGGCCTCGATCAGCAGCTCGCGCGCCCACAGCGCGGTCAGCGCGGTCTCCGTGTCCGGCTTCATCACCACGGCGTTGCCCGCGACCAGGGCGGGCAGCGCGTCGCCGACCGACAGCTCGAAGGGGTAGTTCCACGGCGAGATCTGGCCGACGACGCCGCGCGGCTGGCGCAGTTCGGTGACCCGGGTGAGGGTGGGCGTGACGCCGGTGTGCCGCTTGGGGGCGAGGTAGCTGGGCGCCTTGCGGCCGTAGTGCCGGGCCGCGACGCTGACGGCCTGCACCTCCTCGTGCGCGTGCAGCCGGGCCTTGCCGGTCTCCGCCTGGATGAGGTCGAGCACCTCGGCCTGGCGGCGCAGCACCAGGTCGTGGAAGCGCAGCAGGACGGCGGCCCGCTGGCGCACCGGGGTCCGCGCCCACAGGTACTGCGCCTGGCGGGCCCGGTCGAAGGCGGTGGCCACGTCGTCGGGTGTGGACTCGGGCAGGTCGGCGAGGGTGGCGCCGGTGGCGGGCGCGTGGCTGCGGGTCTTGCCGCTGCCGACGACGTCCCGGGTGAGCCGGGCCACCAGCTCGGGGGTCACCACGTCGGCCACCGTGCGGGTGCCCGCCGGGGCGGCGAAGACCGGGTTGTCCGCGGCGGCGGGAAGCGTGCTGACAGTGGCCTGCGTGGTGCCCTTCGAGTCCGTCATGCGGGTGAGCGTATTCCCGCGACGGCCGTTTGGGTACCCGACGGTAACCCCTTTTCACCGCATGGACACGGCCACGTTTCCCGCCCGCCTCACCGCGCCAGTAAACGCTGGCGACATCTGCCCTGGTCAGGGGCGTTGCACCCGGCGACGGGACGGCCGAGACAGGTCGAGTCGGGTCGAGTCGACTCGGCGACCGGATTCGACGACGGCCGCGAACCCGGCCGCCGCGCCCCGTCCCCGGGGGCCGCGACGGGCGCGGACCGGGCGCCCGCGCGCCCGCTCCCGCGCGCCGCCCGGCCGGCTACAGGTCCTTGATCCGCAGGTGCTTGACCACGTCCTTGAAGATCCGCTCGCCCTCGGCGCGCGGCTTGCCGCCCGCGGGCATCTCCACGCTGAGCTGCCACTGCACCTTGGAGTCGTTCATGTAGTGGAACTCGCGGCGGCGCAGGTCCTCCGGGTTGTCGGAGTCGTTGGTGGTGTACGTGGCGGTCAGCTCAGCGGCCTTCTCGCCGTGGTACGTCGTCGCCCGCACCGAGCCGTCCACGGAGTCCTTGGTCCAGCCGTACTCGTAGGAGTTCTCCTGGTAGTCGTCCAGGTAGGAGTTGGCCTCCTGGAGCGCCGTGGGCGTGTCCGACTCGTCGGTGACCGGGTCCCGGTTCAGGGTGATCGTGAAGACCTTGCCCGGGTCGAGCAGCGTGATCTCGTCGTCGTCCTCGCTGAGCGTGTAGTCCTCGGGCGCGGCGAGTTCGGCTCGTACGCGCTGCTCGGCGTCGACCGTCTTCCAGCCGGCCGGCGCGTCGTCACCGCTGCCACCGAAGGGGTTGACCACCACCATGACCACCGCGACCGCGAGCGCCAACACGCCGCCACCGAGACCGAGTTGACCCTTGCGGCCGCGCAGCCAGCCGGGGATCCGGGACGGGCCGGTGGCCGGTGAGCCGGCGCCCGAACCCGCGGCGATCAGCGGCGGGAGCTGGGGCGCCGGGCGGGCCACCGACTCCAGCGTCTGCCGGGCCTCGGCCGCCGTGGGCCGCGCCCCCGGCTCCTTGCGCAGCAACTGCATGATCAGCGCGCCCAGGGCGCCGGATCCACGGGCGGGCACCTGCGGCTCGGCCGACAGGACCGCCTGCAGGGTGGCGGGGTGGTTGGTGCGGCGGAACGGGGACATGCCCTCGACCGCGGCGTACAGCACGACGCCCAGCGACCACAGGTCCGACTCGGGCCCCGGCCGCTGGCCGAGCACCCGCTCGGGGGCGATGTACTCGGGCGAGCCGATGAACGCGCCGGTCTCGGTGAGCCCCTGCTCGCCCTCGACCTGGGCGATCCCGAAGTCGGTCAGCACGACCCGGCCGCCGGGCCCCTCGCCCTGGCCGCCGCCGACACGGCCGAGCAGCACGTTGTCCGGCTTGACGTCGCGGTGCAACACGCCCGCCTCGTGCGCGGCGGCCAGCGCGCCGAGCACCTCGACGCCGATCCGGGCCGCCTCGCGCGGGTCGAGGGTGCCGTCGGCGAGCACGTCGCCCAGCGACCGGCCGCGCACCAGCTCCATCACGATCCACGGGCGGCCGTCCTCGACCACCACGTCGTGCACGGTGACCACCGCCGGGTGGTCGATCCGGGCGGCGGCGCGCGCCTCGCGCTGCATCCGCTGGTAGACGGTCTGCCGCTCGCGCTCGGGCAGGCTGTCGGGGACGCGCGGCTCCTTGACCGCGACGTCGCGGTCCACGATCTGGTCGTGCGCCTTCCACACGGTGCCCATGCCGCCGTGCCCGAGTCGGGACACCAGCCGGTAGCGACCGCCGATCAGCCGGCCCGCGTCCGGGTCGGCCGCCGCGGCCCATGCGGCTGCGGCGCCCGCGGTGGTCGGCGAGCCGGCGCCCGCCGCCGCGCCGGGAGGGCTGGGAGGGCCGGCGGGGCCGGCAGAACCAGCAGGACCCGCGGAACCCGCGAAATGCGTCGGCTCGTACGCGCGCTGCCGCCCCGCGGGTGACTGGCCCTGGTACTGGACTTGTTGCTGGCCCTGGCCGGCGACCGCTCCGGCGTCCTGCCCGGGGGTCGGCTCCGGGGCGGCCGGAGGTCTTACGCCGCGCGGTGGCTGGAGTCCGTAACTCGTGGGCTCGTCCGCCCGTCCCCCATGGTTATTCATGGCTTAATCATTACCTCGCGCCAGTGGCACATTTCCACCGGCCTCGGGTGCGGGCGACCGATGTGACAAAGCCGTTGCCGCTAGGGCTGGTTACCGCCGCCGGGGAGGTCGAAGGTATCCACAACGGTGGCGAAATGTCGCCTACCCTCGTCTTTTTCCGCCACGGGCGCCGATACCCACACGTCGTACATCCGGCCACCCTCGTCCCAACTGAGGTCGTACGTCCGCCGCGCCCCGCCGTCGTCCTGGGCCCCGTTCCAGGTGAACTCCCACAGCGCGGCCGGCCGGCCGTTGTGCGTGGTCTCGGTGACCCGGCCGTCGCGGTAGCCCTCGTACCGCTGCGAGCCCTCGGCGTGCGCCTCGCGCATCACGCGCACCGCGCCGCGCGGGTCCAGGGTCTGCGGGTGGATGCCGATCCGGAACGCCTTGCCCGGCGAGTAGTAGTACACGCGCGGCGCCTCGTACGAGCGGGTGTACCCCTTGGGCACCGCTACCCGGAACCCGGCCGGGTCGGTGATCAGCTCGTATCCGTCGGGCGCGGCCGTGGGCACCGTGGTGGGCCCCGTCGGCGGCTGGTCGGTGGGCGCGTCGTCCCGCTCCCTTACCTGGTCCTCCGCACCGCCCGGGCCCTTGGTCCGCTCGCCCCGGCCGCCCTCGTCGCCGCCCTTGTCGCCGTCCTGGGCGCTGTTGGACGCGCCGTCGTCACCCCGATCCAGCAGCACCACGGTGCCGGCCACGAGCCCGGCCAGCGCGACGGCGGCGGCGACGGCCAGGGCCACGGTGCGCCCGCGCGACCCGCGCGCCGGGCGCCCCGGGCCGGCGCCGCCGGGCGGCGTCCCGTCGGGGGTGGCCGGCGCGGGCGCGCCCTGTCCGGCCGCTGGGGCGTGACCGGCGGGCGGGCCGTGACCCCCGGGCGGGGCGTGGCCCGCGCCAGGGGCGTGGGTGGCGTGCGGGACATGGGCAGCGGCCGGCGAGTCGACCGTCGGCGGGTGGCCGGGGCCGGCCTGCTGGTGCGCCCCGTGGGCCACGGGCACCGGCTGCCCCTGCCCCGGCGGGGCGCCGTTCCCCCGGGCGGGGCCGTGACCCACGGGGCCGACCCCGTCCTGTGTGGCGCCGCCCGCGACCTGGTCCTGTCGCGAGTGGCCCGACGGGTGTGGGCCGGGCGCGGGTCGCGGAGGGCCCGGGGCGGGGGGCGTGCGCGGCGGGGGCCAGCGGGAGGCCGTCGTCGGAGGTGGGGTGCGCGCCGTACGCGCGGAGCAACGAGGTCGCGCTGGCCGCGGTGAGCCGGCGCGCCGGGTCGCGCTCCAGCAGCCCGAGGACGACCGGCGCGAGCGGGCCGGCCTGCGCCGGCGCGCGTATCTCGTCGAAGACGACGGCGTGCAGCACCCCGCCCAACGAGTCGCGCCGGAACGGCGACTCGCCGCTGACCAGCGTGCACAGCAACACCCCCAGCGACCACAGGTCGGACTCGGGGCCGGTCCTGCGGCCCGACATGCGCTCGGGCGCGGTGTACTCGGGCGAGCCGACGAAGGTGCCGGTCTCGGTGATGGTGGTGGCCCCGGCGACCTGGGCGATGCCGAAGTCGGTCAGTACGACGCGCCCGGTGCCCGCCTCCATCAGCACGTTGGCCGGCTTGATGTCGCGGTGCAGCACGCCGCGCGCGTGCGCCGCGCCCAGCGCGTCGAGGAGGGCCAGCACGATACGGGCCGCCTCGCGCTGGCCGACCGGGCCGCTCTCGGCGATCTGGTCGGCCAGGGAGCGGCCGTCGACCAACTCCATCACGATCCACGGGCGTTCGTCCTGCTCCACCACGTCGTGCAGGACGATGACGTGCGGGTGCTTGAGCTGGGCCACGGTGCGCGCCTCGCGGAGCGTGCGCTCGCGCCGCGCCTGGGCGTCGAGCGCGGACAGGCCCTCGTCCAGGTGCAGTTCCTTCACCGCGACCTGGCGGCCGAGCAGTTCGTCGTCGGCCCGCCACACGGTGCCCATGCCACCGCGCCCCAACTGCCCCACCAACCGATAACGCCCGGCGATCAGCCGGGCGTTGCCCCCGTTACGTGCCATGCGGCCATCTTGCATCACGCGTCACAGCGGGCCCGGGTCCGGGGGCGGGCCGCTACGCGCCCTCCACACACCCCGTCGCCAACCCCCGCAACGCGCCGTACGCCCGCTGGATGAACGCCCCGTTCGGGGCCGGCGCCCGGTTGGCCAGCGCCACCAGCGAGACGCCCGCCTGCGGGCTGAAGCCGGCGAACGCCGTGAAGCCCCGCGTGCCGCCCGAGTGGTGGTAGAGGTCGAAACCGGGGCGCGGGCGGATGTTCCAGACCAGCGCCATCCGGGCGGTGCTCCGCGGCACCACGAGCCGGGGCCGGGTCACGTCCGCGAGGGCCTCGGTCAACCGCGCCGGCACCGTGCCCGGCGCCGTGGCCGGGTCGGCGAGCGCGTCGAGCAGGTCGAGCACGTCGCGGGTGCTGGAGCGCAGGGCCCCCGCACCGGGCAGCCCCGGGATCTCCCACGGGGGGCGGGCCCGGCCGTGCCAGTAGCCGGTGGCCTGCGGAAGCTCGGGCGTGCACGTCGTACGGCGCAGCCCGAGCGGGCGCAGCACCCGGCCGGCCAGGAGTTCCCCGTAGTCGCCGTAGGCGCCGCGCCCCGGCGACGCGGCCCGGGCCAGCAGGTGGCCGAGGAGCCCGACACCGAAGTTGGAGTAGCGGAACCGGTGGCCGGGGCGGGTCCGGGTGCGGGTGTGGCCGAGGGAGGCGAGCAGGTCCTCGGTGCGGAAGGTGGCGTACGGGTTGGTGAACCACTCCGGGGCGGCGCGGGTGAGGAGGCCGGGGGGCAGCCGGGGTAGCCCGGAGGTGTGGGTGGCCAGGTGCAGCAGCGTGATCGGGCCGCCGGGCACCCGGGGGGCCGCGACGCGCGGCAGGAAGCGGGTGATCGGGTCCTCGTACCGCACCTCGCCGCGCGCCACCGACTCGGCCAGCAGCAGCGCGGTGAACGTCTTGGTCAGCGAGCCGAGTTCGAAGCGCGTGTCGGCGTCCACGGGGCGGCCGTCGCCCCAGGCGGTGCGCCCGTCGGCGAGGAAGACCCGGTCCGCTCCGCGTCGGGCGGCGACCGCGACGCCGCTGGCGCCCGGAGCCGCGCGCAACAGCGGCACCAGGGTCTCGGTGGCCCACGCCGGCTCGGCCCCCATGGGCGCGGGCGCCGTCCGCGCGCCCCCGCGCGCGCCCCGGCCGGTGCGCCGGTGCCCGTCCCCCGGTCCCACCCCCCGCTGCCCCGCGTCCGCCCGGCCGGCGACCGCCGGCTCCGCGTCCTTGCGGCCGCTCACCGGCCCGCCGGCACGGGCTGACTGCCGCCGAGCGTGCGGGAGACCGCGAGGGTGCCCGCGACGGCGGCGACCACGGCGGTGTGCTGGTGGTGCTCGAAGCGCTCGTCGGGGTCGTCGGAGACCGGGTCGCCGTCGCGTGGCATCAGGCCGTCGGCGTGCTGCACCCGGGCCAGCAGCTCCCAGTCGGCCGCGTCGCAGTACGGCCGCTCCAGGCAGCACCCGACGATCATCAACTCGGCGACCAGGTCCCACTGCTCGATCTCGGCCCAGATGTCGATCCACACCGGCAGCCAGGTCGAGACGTACTCGGTCAGCTCGAGCGAGAGCCCGGTGGGGCGGGCGCCCCAGTCGGTGAGGTGGAAGACCGCGTGGGTCAGCGAGTAGCCGGTCATCCAGTCGATGAGCCAGGGCTCGGGGGTGCCGCCGAGCCAGGTGGCGCGGGCGAGCGCGTCCCAGTCGTAGGCGTGCGGCCCCGCGTCGAGGCCGACGACGCGGGTGGCGTTGGCGACCGCGAGCTTGCGGTTGGGCACCTGCTCCACGCCACGCACCGTGCGCAGTCGCGTGGTGTGCGCGAGCAGCCGCTCCAGCGGCTCGTGCCGGTAGCCGACCCGGGTGAAGTGGGAGTACGTCTCCAGCGGGTCGCTCATCATCGGGTAGCGCAGCAGCCGCTCGTAGAGCATGTCGCCCTCGCGGAACTGCCGCCAGCAGTAGTCGATCAGCTCGCGGGCGACGCGCAGTTCGGTGGTGCCGGCCGCGGCCTCGCGCAGCACGAGCGTGCCCGCCAGGGCGGTCTCGCCCAGCGGTTTGTACACGCTGTTCGGGTCGCCGAGGTCGGCCGTGGTGTCGTCGGGCAGCGCTCCGCGCTGGTGGTGGGCGTGCAGCCAGGCCAGCGCCTTGGAGCTGACCTGGTGGGCGGTCTGGGTGACGGACGCCGTCATGCGGAGGGCTCCAGTGCGAGCAGTCGGCGGGAGATGGTCAGGTCGAGGGCGATCCGGGGGCCGCCGCCACCGAGCAGTTCCAGGTGCTCGATCAGCGGGGGCAGCTCCAGCGGCAGCGGCACCCCGTCGGAGCCGAGGAGGGCGAGCCAGCGCACGATGCGGGCGGCGGTGGGGTGGTCGCGGCGCAGCAGGGCGCGGCTGGCACCACGGGCCAGGGCCAGCGGGGCGGCGCGCGCCGCGCGGTGCACGGGTCCGTCGAGGCCGGGCAGGGCCAGCGGCGAGAGCTGCCCCATCCGCACCGACCAGCGCTGCCAGTCGAGACCCGCGGCCTCGGTGGCGGACGCGGGGGCGTCGGCCGTGTACGCGGCGTCGGTGGCGTGCAGCCGGTCGGCGGCGTACGACCCCTCGGGGACGCGGACCGCCTCGCGCGCGCGGGGGCCGCCCGCGCCGTACGCGGCCCGCAACCGGTCGTCGACCAGCAGCGGCGCGCCCTGCGGCTGCGGTGCCCGCACCCCGGTCACCTCGGCGGTGTCGATGCCGGTCAGCTCCGCGAGGCCGGCCGCGGCGGAGCCGGCCGCCGGCGGTCCCGTGGGCGCGGTGAACCGGCCGAGCAACTCGGCCATCGCCCAGTCGCGCCAGGCCACGACCCAGGGTTCGGCGGGGCCCGCCGGGGGCGGGGTGGGCGAGGTGACGGGGGGCGGGAAGATCGTGAAGGAGGTGGCGAAAGCCGCCGCGTCCTGGGGGTGGAAGACGCTGTCGCCCAGCAGGAACGGGGCGAAGGTGTCCGCTCCCACGACCCGCAGGGCGGCCAGCGCGGCCTTGGGGTCGCCCGCCCGTTCCACGTGTTCGGCGACCAGGGCCGTGCCCCCGGCGCCCCGGAGGGCGCCGAGGACACGACGAGCCAGGTCGGCCGCCGATTCGGCGTAGGCCGTCTGCGACCGATCGGGGCTCACTTGTCCTTCGGCTCCTTCGGCGACAGGAGCAGCAGGAGCAGCAGCACGCCCGCGGCCTGCGGCGTGTACATCGGAGCGTCGCTCAGCGGCGCCTCAGGCTCGGTCATCAGGTGACCGACGGCTGCTTGGTCGGTGGGAGTGGCGAGTAGGGATGCGGTGTGCTGAGCAAGCATCGATGCCTCCTCAATAGACGTGGCCATCGCTCTCGACGGCTGTTCACGATGTCCTAATTTACACCTCTTCATCCCATCTGTAGAGCTGGGCGATCAGCCCGCTCACGCCAGGCATCCATCCACACAATCAGCCCAACGCCAGCGCCACCCGCAAGAGATGAGCCGTCAATTACTGACCCTTAAACAGAACGTCGTAAGAAATAGGCCGCGCGAAAGAGCCCCCAACCGACCCCACGGAACGGACCACCGACACCCCCACCGACCCCCGACCCACCCGCGCCCGCGACCCGCCCCCCGACACGCCAGCGGCGGCCGGCGCCACCGGGCCCTCACCCGACGCGCGCCGACCGCCGCCGCGATCGCCTCAACTCACTTACCGAACCGCCTACTCGAGGCCATCCCCGGCTACCGAACGCAGGGGAATCGCCCCCCGGGGCGCGCGTCAGCCGCGCACGCGCCAACTACGGCTGTCCGTCAGCAGCTTCCGCAGTTCCGGGTCGCGCACCGAGGCCGTGGCGTCGGTGGCCCGCACCGTGATCCGCTGGCCGTGGCCGCCCGGCCGGACGCCGAGCGAGGCGGGCGTGACCGCCTGCTTGTCGCGCGCCCGGCGCACCTCGCGCCCGTCCACGTACCAACGCACCGACGCCGACTCCGGCACCCGCACGCTCACCCGCTGACCACGGGTCAGCGGCCGGTCCGTGGGGACGTCACTGGCCAGCACGCTCGCGTGGCGGTAGAAGCCCGCGATCATCGCCTCGCGCCCGGGCAGGTTGAACTCGCGGCCGAGGGTGCGCATGATCGAGTTCTCGGTGGGGCGGTTCAGGCCGCGCGGGTAGTAGCCGCCGCCCTCGTACGCGCCGACCGTGCCGCCGTCCGGGGACTGCTGACCCAGCCAGCGGTACCACTTGGCGCGCTGCGCGGCCATGGCGGACGCGCCGAGCGTGCTGATGTTGACGTCGGCCGGCTCGGGCCCGGTGTAGGTGCCGTACTCGTCGTAGACGTACTCGTCGGCGAGCTTGCCCAGCGAGTGGCCCGTCTCGTGCACGGCGACCTGCGCGGAGTCGGGGTGGTCGGACGAGACGGTGGCGATGCCGTCGTAACCGGGCCCGGAGGAGACGTCGTTGTAGCCGGCGCCGCCGTACTTGGCGGTGTTGCTGACGACGATGACCAGGTCGGCGGCGGGCGCCTTGGCGGCGTACGACTCGACCTTGTCGGTGTCCACGCACAGCAGCCGCTCCAGGCCGTCGCACCAGAAGTACGAGCCGAGCGCGGTGTCCTTGACGACGGACCGCGTGGGGTCGCCGGAGACGCCGGAGTCGTTCGAGACGGCGTCCACGGCCCACACGTTGAACAGCCCTCGGTACGCGTCGTACGGGGCGACCGCCGAGACCTGCCGCCACTTGGCGCGGGCGTCGGCGTGGAAGTCCGCCTGCTCGGCCGCGGTGTAGCCGTCGCCGATGACGACCACGTCGAGCTTGTCGGCGGTCGACCCGTTCCCCACGATCGGCGTGACGTCGCCGTCCCCGGCCCGTTCGGCCGCGTCCAGCGGCCGCTGGGCGCGCGCGACGCGCTCGGGCGGCTCGGCCGCCACCCGCACGTGCCGGCCGTGGCCGCCAGGACCGGAGAAGTACTCGACCTCGTGCGTCCGCTCGCCGTTCGCGACGCTCGGCCGCTGACCCCCGGCGCCACCGGCCGCGCTCGCGGTGCCGGTCAGCACCGCGACGGCGGTGACCCCCGCGGCTATCGCGGTGGTGCGGATGCGGGCTCGTGCGCGTCTGAGCATGGCAACTCTCCCGGGGCCGGTTACGTAAGTGGCTGGTTAAGCCGAGTTAAGTTGCCGCTCAACGTAGGGGCGCGGGAGGCGCCGGGCAATGGGTCGGACGCGGGTTCGTACAAGTCCGCGGTTCGGCGGGGCGTACGAAACGGGCCGGGACGGCCGAAACGGGGCGGGCCGCCACGGGCCCGCCCCGTCTCTACCCCGCCACTGCCGCTGGGGCGGGGGCCGGTTCGGTCAGGCGTCGCGGGCGAGCCGCAGCAGACGGTCGAACACCACGCCGCCCGCGCGCACCCCGTCGTGCTCGTACTCGTTGGTGACCCAGGTGCGCAGGCCCCGGATCGCGCGGGCGGTGGCCAGCGAGTGGTCGGTGTCCACGAACAGGTCGTCGTGGTAGATCGCGGCGGCCACCGGCACCGTGTTGCGGGCCAACCGCTCCGCGTCGTACAGCGGGCCCCAACCGGTGCGCGCGGCCAGGGCGTTGGCCGTCTCGCGCAGCGGGCGCAGCGCGGGTTGGGTCTCCAGCATCCACGGGTGCACGCTCTCGCCGGTGAGCAGCACGGGCGCGCCGGCGGCGACCGCGGCCGGCGCGTCGAAGCCGGGGAACTCCTCCCGCACCCGGTGCGCCGACCAGTTGGTGGCGCGGCCGTCCTGCGCGTAGATGGACTCGTGCAGCAGCGTGTAGAGCGGGCTGCCGGCGCGGCTGAGCACGGCGGCGACGCGCTCGCCGAACGCGTCGCTGAGCCGGGGCCCGTCGACGGTGTCCACGAAGGCGTCCTCCAGCAGGTAGTGCAGCCGGTGTGAGCCGTCGCCGGAGCCGAGCAGGATGCCGAGCTGCTGGAAGGCGGCGGGAGTGAGCGTGGAGCCGTCCGGCAGCACCTCCTCGTGCGCGCCCAGGTGGGCCACGACGCGCGCGGCGATCTCGGCGTCACCGGGGTAACGGGCGTAGTGGGCCAGCGTCTTGCGCTCCATGCGCGGGTAGGCGGCGCGGTAGACCGCGTCGGCGTCCGCGTCCAGGCCCGGCAGCCCGCCGGTGATCAGGGCGGTGGCGAGCCCCTCGGGCGCGTACGAGAGGTAGCTGACGACGCAGAAGCCGCCGAAGCTCTGGCCGAGCACGGTCCACGGCCGGCCGCCGGTCAACCGGGCGCGGACCAGCTCGCAGTCGCGCACGATCGCGTCGGCCCGGAAGTGGCTGAGGTACGCGGCCTGCTCGGCGGGGGTGCCGCGGAGCGGGAGCGTCTGCCGGGTGGCGGGCGTGGAGCGCCCGGTGCCGCGCTGGTCGAGGAGGAGCACCCGGAACTCGTCCAGGGCCCGGCCGAGCCAGCCGCCGCGCCCGACCGGCCGGTCGGCGCCGAAGCCGGGGCCCCCTTGCAGGTACAGCAGCCAGGGCAGCCCGTCCCGGTCGGCGTGCCGGTCGGCGGCGACGACCTCGCGGGCGTAGAGGCGGATCCGCTCACCCTCCGGCGCCGCGTGGTCCAGGGGGACGTCGAAGGCGTGATCGGTCAGGACGAGACCGGGCTGGCGTACGGTCGCAGGGGGGTCGACCACGTTCGACATCTGTCCATCCTCCAGTAAATCGACTAGTTAAGTGAATTTATCGCCGAGATAAATTTCTCCGCGACAAACCTACCTGCGGGAGACGAGGGCACGGTGGCTGACAAGGGCACCCGGGCGGCGGCCCGAGCGGACGA